>JAGXNS010000134.1 GCA_019894855.1 Promethearchaeota archaeon | reverse complement strand
GCCCTTTCTTTTTAGGAAAGATTGGCCGTACTACACTACGAAGGCATATTTTTTGTTTTCAATTATCTCAAACTGATTATTAGAATTGAATAAAAACGATTCTAAATATAATTTTGTAATTAAGGTTCGATTTTAAATTTTGTTATGTGAGAAATTGTGGGAGGGAGATGGATAAAATTTGGTGTATTGTCAGAAAAATTTTAAAAAGTAATATGGTGTATTTAGTAAAATTATAAAATACCAGTGATAATTTCGTTTAAAGTTTTTCTCAATAGCAACATTAAATAAATATCTAACCAAAAATTAAAAGAATTCTAACTAATTATAGCTTGATAGATATTTATAAACGATACTGGTTTATTAAAGCAAAAGAACTTAAACTTAAAATAAAAGGGGGTAAAAGGCATGAAATCAGAGATTGGGGCATCTATAAAGGCTTTACTAATGGCAATAGTTTTTTTTACAGTTGCTTTATTCTTTATTGTATCTGGATTATTTGACATTTTGAGCGTAACTGGAGGCCCTATAGAGCTTTTAATCATTGTGCCGGTAATTGTGGTCATTATCTTTATAGGATTAATTGTAATTTTAGTTGTGGTGTCAATAATCCTTAAACGGAGGAATATTTTGTATAAGAAGGTTCATAACTGTAGAGCATGTGGAGCAGCTATCAAATTGGAGGACCATATTTGTAATGATTGTGGCAAGGAGAATACCATTAGATTGGAAGCTTTAATTAAAATAGAAGATACGGAAAGAAAAATTGAAGAATATCAAGCAAAGAGATTGGAAAAGCGTAAAAATTCGAGGAAGAGAATGAATAGAAGAGAAAAAAAAATACAGGAAACAGAGGATGAAAGGCTATATAAGCAAACAAGAGAATTAAGACTAATGAAAACGAAGTTAATTACGGGGAATAATCGTGATGGGATAATGGAATGGATAAAGATACAGCACTACGATTTAAAGAGAACTATTCAAGACATAGCAGATGACTCAGGTGAGAGTATGCTTACGGTTAAGAATTTCTTAAGAGAGATAGAAGATCAGGAAAAGCAAGGTTAAGAAATCACGTCACTAATACTATTGCATAGGTTAACATTTTAGTTGTTATTAATAGTTTTAGAGTAATTCATATAGAGATGTTAAATGCGGGAAGGGGGATTTGAACCCCCGAACTCCTCTGAGACTGGATTCTAAGTCCAGCGCCGTAGACCAGACTTGGCAATTCCCGCATTAAAATGACAAATATTACAATTGTTTTAGTATTTAAAGTGGGAAAGGTTAAATAAATTTTTTAGTTAGAACTGTAATTTTATTTGAGAATTGCCTGATGGTTAAAAATAAAAATGAGAAATATTTAAGAATTAATATTATTGTTATTAAAGCAGAGAGAATTTATAGTAAAGATAGAAAGGATATGGTTTTTTTATGAGTGTGAGAGATTCTTTAATAAAGTATTTAACTTCAATCTTAAGGGCATCTCAGGGTACAATTTTAGTGATACTTTGTGATTTAAATGGACTTTCTATCGCAAAAATTGGGAGAAAAAGTGAGATTGAGATTAATGCTAACCAAATTACAAGTTTAGCTTCAGCAGCGTTCTCAGCAAGCGAAGAAAGTTGGGAAGACCTAAATATTAAGGATCAGGTTATTTCATTTACATTTTTTGATAAAGTTTGTTTAATAACAATTAGGATTAATGAAACTCTGCTAACTATAGTTCACGATTATCGGAAAGAATGGCCTTTAGATGCTGATAATCTAGCAAGTTCTATGTATTATATAAAACAAAAACTTGGAGAGTTTTTTGGTAATAATAATGAAACAGACAGAGATTTTGAAGAATTTTCAAACAAAGTACGAAGTGCAGTTTACCTCTTCGGTATGGGATCTGAAGTTCCTTTCATTTCTTATGCACCGGAAAAATTTGATCAGACTAACCTCTTACCCGCGATAAGTTACATTCTGGATTCGATTCAGAATCCTATTTTTATAAGATATAGTCTAGTGAGCCCTACAGGCTTAACTTTAGATGCAAGAGAAGTTAGTGGTCAGAAGTTAGAGATTTCTGTCGAAGCCTTTTCTGCGAGTGCTAATGTTGCTTTTCAGAAAATGAAAGAGGAATCTGAAGGAAGCTCGATCGGTGATTTATTATGTTATATTGCGATATCTGGACAAGATCCTGAGAATTTCTTTGGCATTATAACTAGCCCTTCCGGAAGATTGAAATTTTCAGAGGTAGAAGGAACTCTTAATGCTGAAGAAATATCTTTTGTTGCGTTGTTTACGCTTTCATATGGAGGTATTCCAATTATGTGTGAATCAAGGAACATAATATTTTCTATAATGAAAATAATTGGTTCAGAAAAAATCACGGATAATTTTATTAAGTCAGTTAACGTACTTACAAGTTTCAAGTATGACTAACCAGAGTTCAAAGGAATCCGTTCCAAAGATAGTGTGTCTTCACCTTAATGAGTGTGACAGAAAAAAGTGCACAGCTCTAAAATTAAAAAAATTTGGTATTTTAGAAATTGTTTCTGACATTAAAGGAAAATACCGTAGTTCTGTTATTCTTAATCCTCTGTCTAAAAAAACCATAAATGTTAACGATCGAACTATTATTGAAAACTATGGTCTTATGGTTGTAGATTGCTCTTGGAAGAAAATTTTTAATCTTAAAACCCTCAATTTACATAATAGCAGAAAATTACCTTCATTAATAGCGTCAAATCCTGTAAATTATGGTAAATGGGAAAAATTAAGTTCAGCTGAGGCATTGGCAGCTGCATTATACATTACAAATTATAGTGAATATGCCGATCTAATTCTCTCTAAATTCTCCTGGGGGGCTGAATTTAAAAGAATAAACAACTTATAGCATATATTTAAAATTTTGGAAAAAAAAAAGAATAAGAAAAAGAAATTTGATTATTAATCGTGACCCTTTGAGAGTCCTGAAGCAGCAATTACATCGTCTATTTTTAAAATCATTGAAGCAACTTCTGTAGCAGATTGAATAGCTTGAGATAATATCATCAACGGTTCGATGATACCCAGATTTTCCATATTATCAGGTTTTCCTAGGCTCATATTTATACCATACGCATTTCCAGATGCTGATTCGTGTTTTGCGCGTAATTCTAGTAACAAATCAACAGGATTATAGCCCGCATTTTCAACCAAAGTTTTAGGTATAATTTCTAAAGCGTTAGCGTAAACTTCAATCGCTAATTGTTCTCTTCCCCCAATTGAGTGAGCATAAACCCTCAATCGCTTAGCGAGCTCAATTTCAGAAGCTCCTCCACCGGGTAAAATATATGGGTTTTCTATCGCCGCCCTTACTACAGATAATGCATCATGAAGCATTCTCTCTGCCTCATCAACTACATGTTCAATGCCTGCCCTTATTAAAATGCTGACTGCTTTAGGATTGGTACATTCTGAAACGAAAATCATATTGTCACCGCTAATTTTCTTTTCTTCTACTTTCCCGGCCTTTCCTAAATCGTCGCTTGTAATTTCAAATATGTTGTTTATTATTTTTGCATTTGTAGCTCGAGCAAGTTTTTCCATATCAGAACGTTTCACTCTACGAATGGTGATAATGTTTTCTTGAGCGAGAAAGTTTTGAGCTTTGTCGTCAATACCTTTCTGGCAAAAAATAACATTTGCCCCCACTTCCTTAAGTTTATTTACTCGAGACTTTAACATATTAGATTCTTCTTCGAGGAATTTAGTTATTTGATCAGGTGTTTGTATTCTAATTTCAGCATCAAATTCAGTTTTTTCCACCTCAAGAGAAGAGCTGACTAACGCAATTTTCGCGTTTCTAAGAGATTTAGGCATCATAGGATGTACGATTTCTTTATCTACAATGATCCCCTCTATCAAATTTGTATCTAGTAAGCTTTTTCCTTCTTTTTTAATAATTTGAATTTGGTCTAAATCTATCAGGGTATTTTCGCCTCTTTTCTCTTTAACTTGACTTACAGCTCTAACTGCGATAACAGCAAAATGATTTTTAACGCCAGCAATCAATTTGCTATTCATTGAGGTCTCAGCTACTTTTATTAGGGTTTGAGTGTCATTGCTCTCAATTTTTATTGCTAAATCTTGCAAAATTTGCTTAGATTTTACTAAAGCCTTTCGATAACCTCTGAAAATAATTGTCGGGTGTACGCCTTGTTCTATTAGTTCTTCAGCAAGATTTAATAATTCTCCAGCGATGATTACGCTTGTGGTTGTTCCATCTCCAACTTTATCATCTTGCGTTTTAGCAACCTCTACAATCATTTTTGCGGCGGGATGTTCGACATCAATTGTATCCAGAATCGTTGCTCCGTCGTTTGTAATTGTGACATCTCCTAGTG
>JAGXNS010000133.1 GCA_019894855.1 Promethearchaeota archaeon | reverse complement strand
TCCTTGGGTTCACCACTTATTTGAAAGCGGAGCTACTATAGCAGAAGGAATAAGCACCACTTATAAAATCCTAAAGGCTAAAGGACGATTTAGCGGAAAAGTGCCGTATGTTATACATATTGCCGGTGACGGTTCCACCTACGATATTGGATTTCAATTTCTCAAAGCTGCTCTCATCCGAACGAGTTCTTTCGTTGAAATGAACGAATACTTGACGAACCAAAAATAATATTAACCTAATTTTTATTCTTTTTTTTTAAAAAGTCAAAAAGGTTTTGAAGTAATACACTAATCTTCTTATTATAATCTTCTTATTAAGTTTGTTTAGTACTTAAAATGAGTCTTCAAGAATGTTTGGCAAGGCGTAAAGATTGTTCAGGTGAAGGGCGCTCTTTGCAACTATCTGTTATTAAAGAAATATGTAATTCTACTTTTCAAGCAGCACCTTCAAATTCTTTATTTGTTGTATTATCTGATGGTGACGATTACGCTGGAGGGATATATAAATATAATAGTGATGGATTGGTTCAATTATCTGATAAAGAAAAAACAAAATTTACTATGGAACTATATCCCGAACTGTTTTGGAAGGAATCTATTGAATACGAAGATTTAATTCGAGTAGGGATTACTTGGCAATATCTCTCATTAAAAGTGGATAGTATAGGGCTTGGTGTGTCACAACGGGCAAGAGCGCCAAAAAAATATAATAAACTCGTTAACAATGTAACGAATCAAAATTACACCTTCTTATATTCGGTAGCCGTTCGAGAGAGAGATAGGGCAGCACTAGTAGAAGATACTGCAGAACCTCTTCAAAAAAAAGTAGAGGAGGGTACGATTTTACTAGACATTCCAGCTTGCTATAAAGATCGCGCAATTTATGAGAATAAGTATAAAGGTATTCAACTAGACGATGTTATTTTTAATCGGGTTGATGAAAAGGCACCAAACCATACAAATCTACACCAAATCTCTCAACTGCTCTGGGCTTGTCAAGGAGAAAACGATCATGTGACTCATGGAAACCGTGATGCTTTAGAGAAAAATGGTTACGGTCGCGTGCATGCATCGGGATGTGCGGGATATGCAGTATATCCAATTGTTTTTGTTGAGGATCTTGCTAATATCCCTAAGGGATCATACAATTATAATCCCGTTGGATATTCTGCGTTAAATAGATGGATTAAGGTTAATGGAACCATTAAATACGACCATTTTATACATCAATTTAGCTCTGAGCCTTCCAGCGCTGAAATTGAAAAGGAGTTTGATACTAGTTTCTCTAATTATGCTATATTATTATGCATTGATCGAAAAAAACCTTGCGCGGGATTAATACACAAAGTTATGAATCTTAAGTATTGGGCCGAAGTCGAAGCAGGAATGGCGATAGCAGGGCTACAACTACAGGCAAATGCTCTAGGTTTGAAATGGCAAAAGAAAATTTTATCAGATCCAGATAATCCAAAATATAGAAAATTGTTCAACCTCGAATCTGCTGAACAATCGATAAATAATATAGCAGATAATTTAGTAAATCGAGCAAATAATGAACGGGTATCCCTTGAAGGAAATTTAGTACCAATTGCATTATTTCATTTACTAGAGGGATAAAATTGGATCTTGTGCTTATCGGTGCTTTATTACTTTTAGTTAATGTTGTTTTATCTATACTAATAGCTTTAATTATCGTTAATAAGCTCTACATTTCAAAGAAATTCTCTAAGGAAAAAGACTTTCACTTCTATAACGACTTATTTTCATGGGAGGTGTTCTTTTTTATTATAGCCTTTGAAAATCTTATAAAAATTCTCTCAGTCTCTTTACCGCTAGATATTGTTGTTTACGATTTCCTACTTAGAATCAGGATTTTACTGTTGTTCTTTCCTTTTTGGAATAAAATCATACATTTAGAGAAAGTAATGAATAAGATCACTTATGAAAGACATCATTTTGCGGGAATAATCCCGTTTATTATAGTACTTCTTTTAAGTTTCACAGGTCTGCCAGATATAATACTGCTATATTTTTTGATAATGACTTCATTTATTCCTTATTTATTGTTCCTTATACTTTTAAAAAATACAGGAACGCCAAATCAGAAATCTCTGAAAGTGGTTTCAGGTGTAATTCTTATTGGATTGGGAATAATTTTTAGACCTGAATTATTTTCAATAAATCTGATGAATATCACTTCACCAACTATATTAATAATAGGAACGGTACTTATTTTCAATAGTTTCCGCAAAGAAATATTTGTTTGAGTTAATACGCATGGAACCATATCTTGAATCGAATGATTAAAGTTTTAACTTAAAGATATTTTACTTTTAAGTCCATGTTTTCCTTCTGTTAAGAAATATTTTTTAGTTTAATATTATTCTACCCTCTATTAATCTATTTTAAAATTATGCTTACTGAAATTCACAGAAATCATGAGTTTATCAAAGCGGGAACGAGTATTCAAAGCTCTCGAGCTTGATGGCGAACCCGATATGGTTCCTATACATTTATTTGGCTTTGAGCAAACGGGGCTTTCTTTCCAAGCTTTTAAAGAATCAGAAGAAAGGAAAAGATATCACAGTTCTGTAAAAAATACTAGATCTAATATTAAATACTATATTACAGAACAACGCTTTTGGAACGCCGATCTTTATGGAATGGACCCGTTTGGGGAAAATAAAATAAAAGTGAGATACGAAAACGCACCTCCTGAATACGCTGGCTGTCGTCTTAATAGGATGGATGGCAGATTATATAGAACTGTAAAGCAAGTTAATACTGGTTTGGAATATGCTTGGTATGTTGGAGGTTATTTTACAAATCCGGAGATCTTGCACTCTTATTGGGATCAGTATGGAAAACCGACTGAATTGATCAACGATAGGGTTAAATACTCGACTCAAAAATGGGAAGGATTTGTTGAAGCTCTTGAGCCTTATTTCTATCCAATGGCAAATTTACCATTAAATCCCTCCGAAGTTTTAATTGGGGGACTTTCTTTTACTCGTTTTTCTTATTATTTACGTAAAAACCCTAAATTTATTCATGAAATTATGGACGAGTATACGAAGGTTAATATTGAAATAATCAAACGGTTAGCTGAAGTAGGTGTTGATATAGTTATGTTTGGCGATGATTTGGGTTATAAGGACAATGGATTCTTTTCTTTAAAAGTTTTTCGAGAATTTATCCTTCCATATCACAAAAGAATTTACAAAACATGCAAAAAAAGGGGTGTGATAGTTGTACTCCATTCTTGTGGGAAAATTGATCAATACCTACCTGATTTAGTTGATGCTGGTCTTAACTGCATTCAATCATTAGAAGCAACAGCAGGAGTTGACTTGGCTGGATTAAAAGAATCGCTAGGAGATCGTTTGTGTTTTATGGGTGGATTGGATTCCTCAGGGGTTTTAATACATGGAACACCCGAAGATACGGACGAAAATGTAAGGAGTACAATAAAGAAGGCTGGAAAAGGTGGCGGTTATTTTGTAGGACCGAGTCACGACATCTTAAATATGCCTTGGGAGAATGTTCTTGCTATGAGAGCCGCAATCGAAAAATACAGAAAGTATCCACTTAGAGCATGATCTTTTTCAAAATTTTCGAAATCTTGAAATTATTCTGAAAGAATTGAGGTATCTTTTACATCTTACTCCAAAAATAAATTTCAACTTTATTCCTTTACCTATTTTGTTATTTAGTTGTATATTTACTCTTTATTTAAATGGTATGAATTATTCATCTTTTTCTACAAACAAACGTTTGTTGGTAAGATTTAAATATCAAAATTTATTTTAGTACATTAAATATAAAATTATTTTCTTTCATCAATCATAGAAATTATAGCATAAAGAACATGAAAAATTCAACCAAGGATAAAAAAACTAATGAAAAAAAAGAAGAAAGGAACTAAGGAACGGATTAGGAATGTGGCTATCGATCTATTTTCACAAAAAGGATATAATGCCGTCTCTATACGAGATATAGCCCGTTTAGTAAATATACACGAGAGTTCTATCTATAGTCACTTCAAAGGTAAAGAGGATATTATGGATCACATTATCGAATTCCTCATTGATGAGTTTAGATATGATCCAAATCAAATATCGTTGGATGATTTACTTGACAATTATGATCCCGAAATGCTCATGAATAATGCAATTAGCCCAATAATAGAACAATTGAAGGTTCCACACATCCGAAAGATAATGAGACTCATGTGTATTGAGCTCTACCAGAATATAAAATTCTTAGATTTTTTTAAGGATTCTATTATTTCTTTTTCTTTCTTATCTATTTTAGTTGGAACAATTGCATTAATTAAAACATATAAATTTCCAGCTGGCATTCTACGATTAATAAGCGGAACCCCTTTACTGCGTAATGAAAATATTTCTCCAGATTGCGTTCCGATCTTTACTTGAATTTTATTT
>JAGXNS010000132.1 GCA_019894855.1 Promethearchaeota archaeon | reverse complement strand
AATTTCTTTTGGTTTAACTTTTACAACTCTTATATCTTTAAAAATTCCATTTCTTTCAAGGTGATTTAAAATACTGATAATTCTAAAGGGGTGTTCAAACGATATGAAAGAAGGTTTAGGGTATGGAGGGATATGTTTGGACCCAAAATCATCGTCAAGGATAATACCTATTTTTTTCTTTGGCATAGTATAAAAAATGGAAATCTTTGAATGACTAAACTCTTATATTAATATTTGCATACTAATATTAAAAATAATTTCAAATTAAAAAAAAAGGTTTGAGAATCGAAATGAACTTTGTTGAAATAGTTGCAATGTTTTTACTTAACGCTATTCCTATAATTATACTCGTTATCCCGTATTTTTTCATTCGAAAAAAGCTTGCTGGGAAAATATATTTTAGAATAATACTCGGGATCATGATTTTTTACCTAGTTTACTGGGTCCTTCCAATAATCTTTCAAGTAGGAACCTCTCCATTAGAATTAGAATTACAAGCTGGGGATGTAGGTAATACAAGTTTAGGAATAGGATACATTATCGCACATGTTGGTTCTTTAATCGCATTGTTTGCTTACTACCCTCTCGTTACACTTCCTTTCATATTCTTTATAGCACCTTTTATTTCAATTATCTATGTAAGGAACCGTTTAAAGAAAGAAGTTGGAACTAAGAGCGAGAAATTGAAAGGCTTAACATATCAGATAATCGATAGTCCTTACAAGAAAATCAGAGCTGATCTGTTTAAAGGTGATTGGTCAAGAGAAAAAGATATCTTAAAGCTCCTTATCGTTCTTTTGCCCATTTCATTATATCTATTACAGGTTCTCCTTAAAATTACTGGAGTTCAATCAGCATCTATAACTGATGATGCTAACGCTTTAGGTTGGTTTATTGAAATCTTATTTGTCTACCTTGCGACTTTCATTTTTAGTTTAGAAATATTACTAAGTTCCCAAATCGCATTAAGAGGAAGAAACTTTGGAGAAAATATAAGAGCGCAAACATATAAGAGTTTATACACAGTTGGTGCACCAATATCCATTTTATCCATCATCCTATTCCTAGTAGAAGATTTAGGTTCAATGGGATTGATCATATATTTCTTTGCATATTTCTTTATGGCGTCGTTTATTTTTATTCTGTTCCTTAAAATTTTCGAACCAATTTCGCTAATAATATTCATAAAAATAATTAATTGGTGGAAAATTAAAAAGGAAAATAAGAAAAAAATGAATGTTAAGAATGTTTATTACGGGATCGTATTCAGTTGCTTGGCTTTTTTCATCTTTTTCATATTAAATAATTTTGTATTTGGCTCAGCTTTTCTCTTAATATTTGACGACCCAGAAAACATAATAAATTCGGCTAATTTTACCGTAAGCGGTTCAGTCTATTTATACGAAAGTTTAGGATTCGATTTAATGAATATTTTTAATTTCGTAGCATTAGTTGTCGTTTCGTTAATCATCGCTGTAATCTTTCTTAACCTTACTCTTAGATTTACGAAAAGCATGTTTTTGGGTATCATCACCTTTCTCCCTATTTTGATCCTACTTTCGATATTGTTCGTGATGCTTGGAGGTAACGGGATGATAAATTTTGCACCAGAAACATATTGGATAACTGGTCAATCAAGTTATACGTCGATTTTTGGTTTTAACTATTATACTTTAAGAACGGCCGGATTCAGCGCAGATTTAACTGGAATCTTATATTATCTTGCAATTCCTTACCAAACCACTCAATATATCTTCAATATTATCTTCTGGAGCTTACTGATATACTATCTAAAGAAAGACTTTAGAGTAAAAAATGTGGGTATTGACGAAAAACATTTAGAAAAGGTGATATTCTCCTCTATAACTGATTTCCCGAGCTACGAAGAATATTCGAAGGGAAAGATTCGATATTTGATTACCAAAAGCGAAAAAATTGTGAAGAATATAGCTCTGGAAAGAGACGAGGTAAAATCCTTATTAACATCTCTAGAATCCGAAAAAATATTAGAAGAACTTAAACCTACGGACGAAAAAGAAATGCAAAGGTTCTACTTTACGCTCAAATACCTATACAACAATAGCTACATTGATGTTTTAAAACAAGAATTCAGTTACCTATTTGAAAAAGCCGAAAAACAAGGACTTTACATTATCTACGACGACGGTAGAGGCATTTTTGATTATAATTTTGCAGAGGATTACAATCACGATCCTGGTATAGTTTCGGGTATGTTTTCAGCAATAACGTCTTTTATAAAAGAAACCACTAAATCTCAAGAACTGTTAAAAACAATTGATCACGGCGATATTACTATCTTAATTGAATACGGAAAGCGTATTTTTGGTGCTTTGTTTGTCAAGGGGAAACAAACGGTTGAAGTACGTTCTTCTTTAAAAGAGCTAGTAACTTCATTTGAAGCTAAATACGCAGATGTCTTAGCTGACTGGAGCGGAGCGTTAATTTATTTCAAAGAGGACAATAAACTAGTAGAAAATATTTTCAAAGATTAATTCCATTTTCTTTATTTTTTTCTTTTTTAAGTTAAATCAATTTACTCCGGAATAGTTGCGACAGCTCTAACCCAACCCGCGCTTGCTCTAGCTATCTTAACGGGAAAACAATAAATTGTGGCGCCGACAGGAGGAACCTTATCTAAATTCATCATTTTTTCCATTTGAAAATACCCTAACTCTATACCCGCGAAATGACCTTCCCATATGATTGATGTATTGGGCTTTTTTTCTCGTACTGATTTTTTCCATTTTTTTGCTGTGAGTGTAAATGGAGCGTCCCAGGACCACGCATCGATGCCAACTACATGGACGCCTTGTCTAATGATGTGCAATGTAGCTTCTTTCCCCATTCCAATGCCATGATTTATATATTCTTTAGTTCCATAGTGCTTTGGAGCGTTAGTATGAACGCAGAGAATATCTCCTTCTTTCAATTTATGACCAATATTAGCTAATTTAGCATCCACATCTTTGGGAGTCAACACGTAGCCTTCTTCGTAATCAGTACAATTCAGAACAATGAGAGGTCCTATCCCCCATTCTAGTGGAAAATCGTCGATCGTCATAGCTTTTCTCTCTCCTATTGCTCTATCTTGAATAGGAGCAAAATGCCAGGGTGCATCCATATGAGTTCCCGTGTGCGTACCTAATGTAAGGGATTCTGTTATCCAACCTTTTCCAATGGGGAGATGCTCTGGTTTCAGCCGTGAAAAAATAAAGCCCATTTCTTCAGCGCCTCTATCGTGATTACCATACTCAATGTGAGGTTGGGTAAGAGGAGGGTCAAAAATAAGTTCCTCTGGATTTATAATAGGGATTGAAAGATCAATAAATTTCATTTTTCACACTTCAATGATTTAGTATGTTCTTTTATAATAAGAATACATTAAACTAATAATTAAAACTTCATTTCAAAAAAAAAAAGATAAAAAAAAATTAAATTATTTTTGATCTATCATTCAGGCATTTCAAGTCCTATAAGTGGTAATGCCTCTGCTCCTGACATGTATAATTCCATTTCAGATTTATAACCCTCAATTTCAGAGAACATGAGTATTTGCTTGTAAGCTATATCCATGAATTCCTTTAATTTCCCTTCTTTTACTTCAAAAATCGAAAAGGCTTTCATTCCATCTTTTGTTGTTCTTACACCTATGCGTACAATCGCTTTTGCTATAGTTTTATCCGGAGGAAATTGTTTCATGACCTCAAGATATTTTTTCCCTACTTCAGAAGATTTACCTGTTGGAAACCAGGTTGTAGATACAATCATAACCATAATTCTCACCTTTAAGTAATTTTAATTTGATTGATAATTAGATTTTGCATTGATAATTAAGCTTGATAATAATTTAAATTTTACTATTTTGTCAAATTATTCAATTCAAAAGGAAGTAAGAAAGAATCTGGCCCTCTAAAAAATTATATAGGGCCTCTATGTCCTTCACATTTAGTTTAAAATATTCTAATCTTGGAATTCATTGCCAAGATATTAAAAAAGAGAAAGAGAAAAGAAAAATAAAAATGATTAATATTATTCATTCATTTCATATGCATCCTTTAATGAGTGAACTATGTTCCACACTCTACCAAACCGTTCAGAATCGACATTAGGTTTCTTGATCATCTTCAAACACCATTCCATCTGTTCAGGAGTAGTACTAGATTTCTGATACAGATTCAATGCGTATTTGGAAAAATCTCTCACTAGAAAATCAAATATTTGGTCTAAAGTATCTTCATCAATATCATTTGTTTTAGCATTTTCAATGCTAAAAGTCTTTTTTAAGTATTGGAAATTGCCAGATTTACTAGTAATTACAATTGTGCCTGTTTTGTTTGTTTTGTTTTTAAAATTTGTTTTTTTTGATCTTTATAAAACTGATAAAAAGAAAGGAGAGATTATCTCAATTTTATCATTATTTATTATTGTTTATGTTCTATTT
>JAGXNS010000131.1 GCA_019894855.1 Promethearchaeota archaeon | reverse complement strand
TACATGTTGCAACACACTAAAATAGAGAAACTTAGGAGAAAAGTGATCAAAGAAAATTATTTACTGGAAGATACGACCTACGACGAGTTTGGGGAGATCTTAAAAGATTTAGCAAAAGAGGAAATGAAACATCTTGCTCAAATAATGGCAAGAATTTACTTATTGGGTGGAGAGGCGACTACTAAACCTGATAGAGTTATCATTGGAAATTCACTGAGAGAGTTTGCTGAATTGGATGTAAAAGCAGAAGAAGAAGCTTTGGAATTGTATCGTATATTAATTGAAGCTGCTAAAGATATTGGAGACCGAGAAACATGGGTTTTGTTTACCAAGATTTATAGCGATGAAGAAGAGCATTTTTTAAAATTTCAAGATTATGTAGAAATGGAAAATGAGCCTGATTTAGGAGAAACTCCTGATTCTGAATGGAGGTCTATTTTCGGCGAAGAATATGTTGCCTTACTAAATAAAGCTCTTGCAAGCGAAATATCAGCAGTCGTTCAATATACTAACCAACACGAGAAAGCTGAAGGATTAGAACGAATGAGGCGTAAGAAGAATGCTTTAGAAGTTGTTACTGGAAAGAATAAAGCAAGTGTTGTCTCAGGAATTCTTAAAGAAACATTCCTTCAAGAAATGGAGCACATGGAAAAAATCTCAGATCGAATCTATGAAATTGATCGGGAATCTATAGCTACAATTGATCCCTTACCTGAAATCGGAAATTCGGTTGAAGATTTTATTAAACTCGATAGGGAAGCGGAAAACTACGCTATTGTTTTATATAGAAAAGTTATAGCGGAAGCAACTCGACTTGGTGATATAAAAACGAGAAAACTCTTTGAAGATATTATTCAAGACGAGGAAACCCATTATTGGGCGTTTGATGATTTTTTGCCTTGAAGATTATAGTATTAATTTTTTTTTTTATTTATTTCTTTGTAGGTTATCGTTAGTCTTAGCTATTCAAGATTTTGAAGTCATAAAACCCAGATCCGACAGTTAGGATTAAATAATTTTCAATTATTTTTTTGTATTCTAAATCTGTTTATTTTTATTAGTGTCTATAAAACAATAAAAATGGAAAATAAATTGTTTCTTAACCATTCATAAAGTTTTATTTAAAATTAAAATTTAATGTGATGAGGATTCAATTTATGGAAAGTAGGGGATATTGTGATGAGCGTTTTATTTCAGCAAAACGCGCTTTTGAAAAAAATTTTGACTTAGGATTAGAAGTCGGAGCTTCTTTTGCAGTTTCAATAAATGGTGAATTAGTTGTAGATTTATGGGGAGGCTATTCCGATTCAGCTAAAACAAGACCTTGGGAAAAGGATACCATCGTCAATGTCTTCTCAACTACAAAAATTATGACCTCACTCTGCATTCATTTGTTAATAGATAAGGGCTTAATAGATCTGGAGGCACCTGTATTCAAATATTGGCCAGAGTTTGCCCAAGCAACTAAAGAAAATGTATTGGTAAAACACTTACTAAGTCATAGTGCAGGGCTTCCGGGATTTGATGAAAAAATACCTGTTGAGGCGTTGTATGATTGGGATCACATTATTAATTTATTAGCCGGACAAAAACCATGGTGGAAACCAGGAACCAAAATTGGATATCACATGATAACCTTTGGTTACCTCTTAGGGGAACTGGTACGGAGAGTTACTGGTAAATCGTTGGGAAATTTCTTTCGAGAGAATATTGCTAATCCACTAGATATTGATTTTCATATTGGACTATCAGAAGATTTCGATTCTAGAGTAGCAGATATTATCGTACCTGAAGAAGTTTTTGCTAAATGGCAAGTTATATTATCTAAATTGTTTCTTAGAAAAACTGTGAAAGTATTTTATAACCCAGACATACAAACTGTTGATTTTAATGGGCGAGCATGGCGCTCTGCAGAAATACCAAGTGGAAATGGCCACGGAAACGCGAGATCGATAGCTAAAGTGGGATCGATACTAGCCTGTGGTGGTATGTACGATAAAAAGAAGATCTTATCTAGATCAACAGTAGAAAAAGCTATTAAGCCACAAATTAGCGGTCGCGATGTAATTATGATATATAGCCCTTCCAAATTTGGTTTGGGAATTGGTCTACTTGATGACAAATTTTTCCTTGGACCTCGGAGTTTTGGTTGGGGCGGTGCAGGTGGATCTTTATGCGTAATGGATCTTGAGAAAAAACTGAGCATAGGATATGCTATGAATAAAATGCATATGAAAGGAGACGACCCCAGAACAGGACCGATTTTTAATGCTGTTTGGGATGTAGTTAATAAGTAAAAGTAGATGAATTGAAGCCCATTACGAATAATGCTAATTACTGGTACATCTTATCGTCTATTTTTATGAATTTATTATCAACGATAGAAAACTCTATCTATTTTTATTAGTGTCTTTAGGAAGTGATTAAGGAACCAAATCTTAGATTTAAAAATTTATAATTATTATAAATATTTCAAGTAGTAATTATTAGTTATGACTAATTTTCTGAATTTGGATTACAAAAAATGCTTAATTTTTATGCTATTAAGAAAGTACTCAACTGGATTGAGAGAACTTATATATCTTTTTTATCTGCTACTTTAATAGTCATCGAAAGTGTTTCCTCGAAAGCTTGACCTTCTGGTATGCATTTAAAGCTTAAATCTCCTAATGAGAACACTTCTGTAAAATAACCAAGCCAATATCGAGAATATCTCTTATTTTGTCTATGTTTAAATAATAGATTATACTCATCACCTTCATGATGAATATCTATCTGATAGAAATAATTCGCAACAACCCATATTTTCGCTATTGTATTGATTAAATCCTCAATAGTGAGGTTTTTGAGAGGTTTACCCGTATACCAGAGTATTAAATCATAAGCCACATTTCTCTTAAAAGGTTTTTCTAAAGCATCTTCAGGAGCTTCTGCTGCAGCTATCAATTGGTTGAATGTAGTTTTCCCAATAAGCATCATTTTCATTTCTTCCCGTGTTCTTACCCATAAATCGCGATCAAGGTTCTTCTGTTTACCATAATAATTAATCGCACGCTCTAAAAATGTAATTAGCATTTCATCGTCTTCTTTATATGTATCAATAACTGCCTTAGTTTCAGGTGACATTGAATTATATTCGTCGTACATCTCAACTGCGTCTTTTACTAGATGAGAAATTGTTGTTCCTAAATGTTTATATTTATCTATTATATTTCGAGTTGTCTCATCAACTTTAACATATATCGGTTTATCTTTTGACTCAACTTCCTTCAATTCATCAGTGGTTTCATTGTTTTCTTTGATCTTGATCACCTGTATGCAATTCTTTTATGTAATTTCAAAATTCTGATATAAACTATATATATACTTGTATATTGACTAACCAACTTAATAAATATTGAGCTTATTACTAATTAAGATTACGATTTTACGATTTTATTTTTATAGAATTTTTATTAGTAACCATGTTCAAATCTTTTTTAATATACTGCAGGACTTTTCCATATAATAAAATATATTAATAAATAATAATAAAAAAAATAGGTTTAGGTTTATTCGGATAATATTTTTGTTTCATGCGAAACATTTAAATAGCTATATGTAATAATTATTAGTGATAAGATATAAAAAAATATAAATAAATATACAACATAAAAAATATTAAAAAAGATGCCGAGAAATAATTCAATAGTAGGAACTATAATAGGATTAATGTTTTTCTTAGGTTTTGGTGTATTCTTTTTGTTTGGATTTAGTCCATTCACCTTCATTAGAATCATGCCGTTTTTCCCAATGATTTTTATTATTGTCATTATAGGAATAGTTGGAGCTGCGTCAGCGAGCTCAAGACGCTCAACCTGTTGTTCACCGAAGCCTGAGAATCAATATCAGTATAACACCCCGGAAGTTCCGAAATCAAATCCATACGTCGTTAAGACTTCGAGTAGTTCTATAGTTCGACCTATATACATAGAAGATGCTGAACCTGAAAAACCAAAGACAAACTTCTGTCAATATTGTGGGACAAGAAAAGATAAAAATGCTATATATTGTCATAGTTGCGGCTCAAAACTGCAATAAGAGATATAACAATCAAGTAACCAAATTACGATGGGTAGAAGGAATAAAAAAAGGATAAGTTACAAAAGGTTAAGAGAAAAAACGCGTTAGAATCGAGGCAATGTAGAAGGGGAACGCTTAGAAAAATTAGAGGGGGCGAATCGTCGAAGGAAATTAAAAGTAAGAATTAAATTGAGACTGAAAAAGTTAACGCGTGTAATAAATTTATCATATCAATATTTAGGTTAATAATTACCAATTTTGTTTAACTTTAATAATAATATAGGGTGGAAAATAAATGGATCTTTACGATATATTCTTTAACATTTGTCTGGGGTTGTTCATCGGGGGTCTTCTTTTCAGCATAATCTCAGTGTTCCTAGCTCAAATGGAGTCGCAATCATTAGGTCAAGAAATTGACACGGATGTTGATATTGATGCCGACATAGATGTAGATGTAGATGTAGATGTTGATGTAGATGTTGATCTAGATGTTGATGTAGACGTTGATGTTGATATTGACGCTGATGTTGATGTTGATATGGACGCGGGAGTAGATATTGATAGCGATGTCGATATAGATG
>JAGXNS010000130.1:353-4685 GCA_019894855.1 Promethearchaeota archaeon | reverse complement strand
AGTTAGAACAATAAATCCCTTTCTCTTGAGATGATGGTTGATTAGAAGGCGTAACTTCTACATGCTTTGCCTCGCCAGTTTTAGTAGAGAATTTACCTCTCAATTCACCTCTTGCCTTGAGATCTAATACTATTGCTCGAGCATCTTTAGTTGTTATCCCTGTGTTAGTGGCGATTTGTTCAATCGAAGCCGTAGGATTTTCTTCAAATTCGAGCTTAACAACATTTCTTAACTTGCTTCTGCTTGTAAGCTTATAAATTTGGCTCGAAATTATTGATAATCCAATCATAATCCATAAAAATCCAAACCACCACCACCAGTTATATATATCTTCAAGAAGAGTATTAAAACCCCAATAAAGAAACATACCGGCTATGATTAGAGAACAGATACTAAAGCCTTCTGAATATTGGTTTGATTCATATTTCATGATCTATCAAATTTACATTTATAATATTTTATAATTTTATACAAATAAACCTTACAATATGAAAATGGATGCAATATATATGAGTCAAAGAGACCAATATTTAATTTATCCTTCTAAAATAAAAATAAATGCTGAATTTAATAGGGATTGAGTAAATAAGTTTTAAAACTAGAGCACAAAATTTTCCTTTCTAAGGAGGATTTACTGACTGATTTATGATTCTAAATATTTCTTTCACTTTTACTTGGTCCTCTGTTAAAAGGATAACTAAATGTTCAAGTATTTTTATTGAAACGATATAATAGTTGTCAGAATGAGTTATATTAAAATCTGGACTGTGTAATCCTATTCCTTCTGCAGTTTCTTCTGCTAATTCATAAAGCTGAGAGATATTTAGTGAAATCGAGGCTTTGTTAAACTCGGTCTCATTAATATATGATTTCATTATTACTCCATTCAGAGACGAAATCAAAATAAAATAAACTGACGGTCCTAAATCACTTACCAAATTGTTTAGAATCGTGTCCAAATCTATTGTCAGCGTCATCTATATCATTTATAAATTTGAATTATAAATATGTTTGGATAAGATTAATTAAGAGTACTAGTATCTCGTATAGTTTTTTTTTCTATCTTAAGATGAGCTGTTTATAAGAAATATTTATCAACTACCAACTTGAAACCTACGAACTGCATCAAATCTCCATTAAAATTTTTTACACTATCTCTGAATTGGTCTAAAAACTCCTCTGCAATCAAATCCGTATATCGCTTAAAATTATCAGATTTCGCCGAATTATCAACAAGATAAGCAAAAATTATATCCTCTTTAACAGATATGATAAATTGCTGCCCTCCAAAATTGATCGCCTGAAGTGTATCTCCGGAGTTTTTTGCGATAATTTCGTTTGAAAACATTAAAATAGCTGAAAGAAAACCTCCAATTTGAATGTGATTTTCTGATATTGATGCTTTATCGGGTCTAATTTTGGTAAATAATGTATGTCCCGTCGTGCTAACTACAAAAAGAGCAGACAACCCTTCAAAGTTTGGGATTATCTTATTGCATGTATTATTAATCGAAGATAGAGGTACATTAGAACAACACATTTTGGCTAATGTTCTTGAAGTTGAACACATGACATCGTAATCTGTGTGGGTATCCTTTTCAGCGAAGTAGAAAATTGCAATACTTTCCGTGTCAAAAGAATAGAAATGAATAGAAACAGTGAAAAGTCCAAGAAGATCAATTAATTTTCCCTCTTTTTTTTCTAAAATATCGGAACGATAAAGTTTTATTAGATCATTCATAAGAGAACGGCTGATTCCTTTATTGTATATTAAATTAGAATTTCTTTCAGTTATCGATACTATTCCAATACCCAATATATCCATTGCGGTTGGACTATCCAATAATTCCTTATAACCTTTCTCTAATACAATCATTTTTTATTTTTTATTTGTTTTTTGTGGTAAAATATTTTTATTTGAAACAAAAAAATCATGTTGCCAATATATTTGAGGTAAAAATCCTATTTAAATGTTTGTTTTTTTGTTATCAAAATTTTTTTCAAAAGGAATAAACAAAAAACGAAAATTCAATCTAAACTATACTAAAAATTTATTTTTTCTTATTTCAACCTTTTTTTTCTAAAAATATTTTTTGCATAACAAAACATTTTTTGTGTGTTTTTTTTTTCATTTTTTTTTTAATCAGTCAATACATAAATTGAACTAGAACCACGTTTACCGCTAGTATACATCGTAATATTATATAAAAATATATAGAACCAAGAATAAATACACATAAAAGTGAATATATTTACGTTTTAACCGTAAAGGTTTTCAAAACACTCAAACTCAGCATGATTGGCTCAAATACCATTTTACTAATACTAAATTCACTGGAATCGCCAAGAACTTCCTTTAAGGCCACAATAGATAAATTTATTAAGGAAGCAATCAAAATCGCAAGTGAATCCAAAGATTTCAGAGACGAGTTAGAATTATATGATGACATCATTTACCATATCTACATCCATGATATAGATTATAACATCTGGATTAAGAAAAAAGGGATGTCTTTATCTTTTAATAACTCCTTCTATGAGGAAAACTCAGAAAATATCGAGATTCTTCATTGTATTCTTACAAGAAATAGCATGAAAAAAATTTTAATTCGAAAAATGACTGTATCAGATGCGTTTATGAGAGGTCTGATTAGGATCGATGGTAATCTTTCTGACGCCATCCATGCCAAAAACTTATGGAAACTCTTTCTCGTCTGTATGGATTATTTAGCTGAGAAAAGTGAGTAAAAATTCTATCTTCTCCTCTAGCGTTTTAGTAAAATTATTTAGAAATATAGAATTATTTTACCTAGACACGATTTTATCATTTTTACGGGCCTATAATCTAGCCTGGATAGGGTACCCGCCTTCGGAGCGGGATTTCGCAGGTTCAAATCCTGCTAGGCTCACTTTTAAATAGTGTCATTATCGTATCATTAATTTGTTCAAATTTGGATAAGCTCTTAAATTGACAGAACAATATAATTACGGTTTAAAAAATGGAATGGAAATCAGATTATTTTACTTACGCTGAAAACAAAATTCATTACTTTCATGGAGATGGAGATAAAAATCCACTAATTCTCTTACATGGTGCAATGGATAACGGTTTATGCTGGTCTCCCGTGGCTCAGAAATTATCTGAAAACTATCGCGTTATCATGCCCGACGCAAGAGGTCATGGTTTAACGGAAATTCTTGATAATTCCTTATCAATTGATTTGATGGCGAAAGATATTGCAATGTTTATTCAGAACCTTAAATTAGAAACCCCCCAAATAATGGGACATTCGATGGGAGCTCAGATGACAGCACTGATCGCCTCGAAATATCCCGAATTAGTGAGTAGAATTGTGTTAGAAGATCCTGTTATTAGGTTCAATAAAATTTCAAAACTAAGAAAGGGATTATTTAAATTTTTAGCAAAAATAATCGTCTCTATTTTAATTAAAGGTTCATACGAAAAATTAATTAAAAGAGGTCGCAAACAGAATCCCAAGTGGTCTGACGAAGAATTACAGCCATGGGCGGAATCAAAAATACTCTTTAGAGAAAATAATCCAAAAATTCTCAAGGGCATTCTTGATAATCCTCCTGATTGGAAGGATGTTTTTCAAAAAATCGCGTGTCCGATTCTCTTGATTACTTCAGATAAAGGGATAACCTCAGATAAAACGGCAAGAAGTATAGTAGATTTAAGTAAAGAATGTAAATGGATCAAAATTGAGGGCGCGGGACATAATATCCGTCGCGAGCAATTTGAGAGATTCATGCAAGAAATTCAGGACTTTCTCGTACCATAATTAGTTTTTGAATTAACAGTCAAAAAACTACTTACTTAGAACCGTTTTTTTTTCTTAAATATTTTTCAAATATGCGAAACAGCTTAATATATCTTAAACCTTGGGAGAGAGATCCTTCAACCTTTATTTTTCCCTTCATAAAAACTTCGGTACCGCTGATTTCTTCTCTTAAAATTTTTACGATTAAATCCTTAGTAAGAGCGATAGTAAATAATGCTTGAGGATTGACCCCCTTTTCGTAACAAAGCCTGCCGCCTGATACTTCCAACCAATAATTAAAGTCAGCATCAGTTACATATGTTTGGTAAATATCATCATAGCCTAATAATTCTTCCTTGAGTTCTTCTGTGCTATTCATGATTTTTACGACCCCTTTAATGATTTTGTCTAACGCATATTCAAATTTAACACCATTGCTCTCCAAATTTTCCAAAATCGAAATAATTGGGTTATGATCCGACATTAGCACAAATATGTTGCTATTTACCTCTACTAAAAAAGCCTTATTCCTATATCTAAAAGTAATAGG
>JAGXNS010000130.1:0-343 GCA_019894855.1 Promethearchaeota archaeon | reverse complement strand
GTAATAGGACAGCTATTTATTTGTTTTTATTCTGACAAAAAAGGACTACAATAATAAGACAGGACTTTTATCTCTTGAAAAACTACTACGATAATAAAAATGAGGATGAAAAATCAAATAATACTAATCCTTCTTGAATCTAATATAGAACATTCCATCGATAGGGTGTTTTTCTACAACGCTAAATCCATTAGAAACACCTAAGTTTGTGTAGTATGCTAAATCTTGCTCTTTGACCCATTTTGTAGCGTATCCCGTTGATATATTAGTATCTCTAATCTTGACTTCAAGCATAAGACCATATAACTCTTTTTCATGCATATCTCGCTTTGGAATTGGAAAA
>JAGXNS010000012.1 GCA_019894855.1 Promethearchaeota archaeon | reverse complement strand
AATATGAATTATTTTTTATTACTTATACAAAATAATATTTAATTCCTTATAACAATTGTAATAGAGGATATAAAATGAGCAGTTGGAAGGATCTGTATTCTGAAGTTAAACGTCGCAAAATGGAAGCACTTGATAAAAAAGATGTTGTAAAAGCGGTTGAAACGCACGGTAAAATCCTTGCGGTGGAAGGTCGCTACGAACACCCTAGAAAGGTGATAGATCACATGTATGCCGCAAAACATATAACTATTAAACCAACCGATATAATGAAACATAATTTAAGTGATTACGATGTTGTTTTAATCGGATGCCCTGGAGACAAAATTCCGCATTCAGCTTTCCCAAAAATCAGCGAGTATGTGTCTCTAAAAGGAGGGTGGTTAATAACAACGGATTGGGCTATAAAACATATCGTTGAAAAAATCTTTCCCGGTTATATTCGATGGAACGGACAAAAAACTGCTGATGCTGTCGTTCCATGTCAAATTGTTGAACCAGATCATCCTTTCTTAGACGGTGTATTAAGCGAAATACAGCAAGCAAAATGGCAAAAAATGACAGCTAAAGATACAAAGAAAGCTGAATTTAAGTGGTGGCTTGAAAATAGGTCTTTTCCTATTCAAATTCTCAGCCCAGCAGTTCGTGTCCTAATCCGCTCTTATCATATTCAAAAGAAATGGGGTGAGGAATCTGTATTATGTTATTTTGATCATGGAAATGCGGGAGGCCGCGTTATTCATTTAATTTCCCATACACACTTACAGAAAGGAGGAGCAAAGGGTAAATACGCTTCAGCCTTAATTTTAACCAATATATTAGATGAAAAAGTATCTGCTAAAATGGGAATTTCAAAAAAACCTGCAAAAGGATATGTTTCAGATTGGGAACAGCCTCAGACTTATACTCAACCGCAACAGGAAACCTCTTATGCACAAAATGATCAATACCTAAATCCATCTAGTGCAAATATGGGTTTAACGGGTACGGCTCAAATAGTTGAAGTTGACGCAAATAGTGCTGACTTCTCATTTGGAGAGAAATGTAGTTATTGTGGATACGATTATGGCGAATATACAGGGAAAATTTATAAGTGCCAATCATGTGGGACTACATATCACGAAAATTGTCTCAACATGCAAATTAACGAAGGTACGTGCAAAAATTGTGGAAACATTTTGCTCTGGTAAATTTTAAATCCTAATTTCTAAAAATTTTATTCAAATCGTAACTTTTTCAAATAATAATATCAGAGGATATACCAGCATATTATCTAAATAAGGTACATTCTTCGTGAAAGGCCGGTTTCACGATCTAATTCCTTAAATAAGCATTATAGCATCTAATAATAATAAAAAAAATAAGTTAAAAAAAAAATACGCTAAAATATCTAAGAGGTTTTGTAATTTTTATTCCTCAATAATCTCGATTACTTCTTCAGGACACTGGGTTTCACAGGCTCTACAACCGACACAATCATCTCTGTTGTCTTCGATTACATTTACCTTTCCACCTTCTGGTTCCCCGAAACATTCACTTGGGCAGACTTCGTAACAAGTTCCACAACCAGTGCATCCATCTAAATCTAGCTTAATTTGAAAGCTCATTCGTTTTCGACTCCTTATCTATTTTTTTTCGTAATTAAGTAATTCTCGAATTGATAAAATAATTACCTTTGTTTATAGGAATTGTGTAAAAGATTTAAATTTCCTTCTTATTTTACGAAATGATCTTTTAAAATCTATAAAAGTACCAGAACAAAAAAAAAAGAAAAAATGGTATAAAATTGTTATAATTCAAGGTCTTTCAAACCGAGGAAAAATAAAAATGCTGTTAAAAAACTACCTATTATTCCCCCATAAAATCCTGCGTCAAACCACCACCAAGCGTCGTCAATGGTCAGTTCAACAGCGAAAACTATTCCCCCGATTAAACATAAGATAAAAACTAAAATTGAAGCATACAATCCATATTTAACATACTTCTTATCAGGTATTTTTCCGGGGAATCTAAGTACTAAGATTGAAATACCCATGCAGTACAAAAGCAACAATCCTGAAATTACAATTGGAATGCTAAGAACACCGTTCCATGCACCAATACTGCCCCATATATATACTCCGAGGTAATAATTTGAACCGTTCCATCCCCCAAAATCTAAAGCTAATAGTAAAATTCCACCTATAGCACTGGTGATTAACGCCCCAACAAAAAATGTTGATGTCGGATTTTCATTTATCTTTTCTGACATATTATATCACTATTAATCTGAATTTTATTAATTAAATAGAAATTAATTTATTTTTATTTATAATTATATCTTATTTATCATAACTGATTATATCGATATTTTTGAATAATTAAGCAACAATAAATTAGAGAGTATACAAATGATTGATTTAGAAGAAAAGTGGCAGTATCGAATTGATGAACCTATTCTACAAATTGAAATTGGAGATGTCAATAATAATGGTCAAAATGAAATTCTAGCAGCTTCAAAATCAGGAAGGCTATTGATTCTTTCTTTAACCGGAAAAGTTTTAGCGGATAAAAAAATAACGGAAAAATCATCCATTTGGAAAGTAGAGGTAAGAGACATTGATGGTGATGATAAAAATGAAGTGATTATAAGCGGATTAGACGGATTATTAAGCGTCTTTAAATGTAATTCTTCCTACGAATTGGAAATATTCTGGAAACATCAATTTGGAGCATCTATTAGTGGATTTTTATTATCTGATATAAATAATGATAATCTGAGTGAAATCATTGCATACTCAATAGACAAAAGTTTGAGAGTTTTAAATCCTTTAGACGGATCCTTAATTTGGGGACAATTGTTTGAGGATGGAATTGGGGACGCTATAGTTTGGCAAGATCCTTCAGAACCCGCTCTGAGAGAAGTCATTGCTACTGGTAATGATGGGACAGTAAGAATTTTTAAAGGAATTAACGGCGAATTATCGTGGTTTAAGCGATTTACTGATAAACTTCGCTGTGTTTCGCTTTTCAAATCAAATAAAGAAGAATTTATTGTGTGTGGAGGAGACGATAAGATGCTTCACTTTATCGATAAAAAATCTCATAACGAAATAAAAACAATTCAATGCCAAGAGTACGTCTGGAAATGTTCCCAATTTAAATCTATGAGAAATTATAATCTACTTGTTAGTACCTATTCTTTTGATTTTTTTGACAGTAAGATAAACATCGATGACCTCGAGTTTAATTCTAAATTGATGTGTTTCAATCAAGATTTAGATATGATTTGGAAAATTGAAAATGTAAATGTGGAATCAATATCACATGTTATCTTAAAAGAACTTAAATTCTTTATCATTGGTACAACTAAGGGTAAAACACTGCTCATTGAAGATAATAAAGGTAAAATCCTAGCAGAAATTAAAAAGAAATCGTGTGTTAATGACGCAAAATTCGATTTAGACAAAAAAACTCTAATTACTTGTTGCGACGACGGTTCTTTATTCGCGTACTTTTTAGGTAAGTCTTAATTTCCTTATTTAGATAAAAAACTTCCGATTGAGAAACTATGTGTCGCATGTTCTTCAAGTGCTCTCTTGAACCATTTCAAATGGATTATGAAATTCTAAAACAATTTATTGCATCATGTCACTGGCGTTATTTTAGAAGGTATGACATATTTGGGCACCATAGCTTAGGTTGGGGGTTTGCTTATCTCTCAGAAAATAATAAGGAACTCGTAATTAAGCGTGATATCAACCCAATTTACCACGCTGATTGGGAAAGCCTTACCAAGATTAAAACTCGATTTCTTTTAGTTCACGCAAGGAAAACTCTACCTTGGAAAAGGAAATTTGAAAACGTACACCCTATAGACATTGGTGAGAAGTACCTAATTACTCATAATGGCATAATCAAAAATTTTCCTGAAAAAAAACTAAATACCACTAAATTAGATAGAATTTATAAGGAAACAGGCTTAGATACTCGAAAGTATTTATGCTCCATAATTGATCAAATACAAGAAAATAAAGATTTAAAAAGTGCTTTGGAATTTATCTTTAAGGAAATTGAAATAGGCGCAGGTGCCAACGCTTTTCTCTTTAATTCCCATGTTTGTAATGTGATCACCAATCGCAATACGAATTTTAACGGTCGGTACCATACTTTGTTCATAAGTCGAAATAACAACGAAATCATCGTAAGCACAACCCCCCTTACTAATAATGCTAACGAAATTCCTAATCATTCTTTAATTCAAATTAAATTAGCAAATTTGGACATGAGCTTCACGAAATTAAACTTTTAGAATCATATTCTTAATTTTAAAATAAAAAAAATAAAATTTATAAATAATTTTCTTTTTAGGCTCCGGATTCTTCTTCAGCAGCTAATTCCTCTTCCAATTCCTCGAGCGGAACAGGCGCTGGAGTGGTGAGCATGGAATATCCAATCCAAATAGCAATAATCGCTATTAGAAGAACCATAATCCAGAGTGGTAGAACGGTAAATAGTCTGTAATCGAGCCAATCGATACCAAACAAAGCAAACGCTGCATCCCACCCCGGATTATCCCCTATGGTATTAAACCATAAGTCAACAACACTTCCCATGGTGTAGATAATAGCGATTAAAATGCCAAGGACCATAACGACTGCTCCAATTATCTTATCTTTTGCCATATTAAACACTTTATTAATTTTTTTTTAAATATTTTCAAGCAAGGTTACCTTGCTTATTATAGTTTTTAAAATTATATTAAATTAAAACCATTCGTTAAGGATCATTTGGTTTTAATTGTGATGATCCATAATTTGATATTATAAAAGAAATTATGATTTAAAGAATCGTTTTTATAAAAGCTCAATCATGTCAAATTTTTATCGCTACGTTCTTATCGTGGGTTCAAGCAATATGGATTTGAATATTTACTCTGAAAGATTTCCTAATCCCGGAGAAACGGTAACTGGAGGCGTTTTTAAGCAATTCTTAGGAGGAAAGGGTGCGAATCAAGCAGTTGCTTCAGCTAGGTCCGGTTCCAAAACTACTTTTATTGGTAAAATTGGAACAGACGCATTTGGGGACCAAATGATTTCTCAATTAAAATCTGAGGGAATTAATATTGATCACATTATTAGGGATTCCAGCGAATTAAGCGGTGTGGCTTTTATTTTGATAGATAAAACTGGTGAAAATATGATTAGTGTGGCACCAGGAGCTAATTTCAATTTAATACCCGATGACGTTAAAGCAAACAATGAAATTATTAGAAATGCGAACTGTTTAGTTGTTCAGATGGAAATACCATCAGCAACTATTGAACAAATTTTTAAAATAGCAGCTCAAGGTAACTGTATAAAAATTCTTAATCCGGCGCCTTTAAAACCAATTAGTCATTCAATTTTAAGCAATGTAGATATTCTAACCCCCAACGAGGGAGAACTTTTACGTTTACATTCATTATTGAACCTGAAAGATCTGAAGGGTGAGAAAAGAGATCGTGTAATTCAAGCTTCCAGAGCTATATCAGAATATGGTGTGAATGTAATCATCACAACCCTTGGGAGCATGGGATCCTTAATATATGATGCAAAAAAAGATAAGATTACAGATATCCCTGCCTTAAAAGTTCAGACAGTTGATACCGTTGGTGCTGGCGATTGTTTTAATGGCGTATTAGCAAGTTTGTTAAACCAAGGCGAGAATCTAATAACATCTGTTAAATACGCATCGGCTGCTGCTTCTATAGCGGTCACACGAAAAGGAGCGCAAGCATCACTACCGTATTTAAGCGAAATTAAGGAACGTTTTAAAGAATATAATAATATATGAAAATCAAAGGTAAGGTATGTGAAGGAAGAAATCATTGACCCGGGTAGAGGAACAATCCTTAGAGAAAACGACCAGAAAGAACTTGAGATAATTCTAGATTCTAATCATTTCGATAATGTTTTTCTAATAAATGGCAATAATTTTTACTCTCAAAATTTAATAAAAGTTAATTTGATTGTAAAACCAAACGATTGTTACATGTTGATTAATAAAAGCGATGAGAAAATAGAAGTTAGCTATAGTAACGATTTTTCTAATCACAGAACGATTTATAATCCCTATAAATTTGAATTATCTGAAAAAGTAAAAATTGACCCCGTACAATTCATAAAGAAATTTGACGTTCCAAATGGATTCCTTGATGTACTAGATAAATGGTACAGCATCAAATTCACCTACTCAGACTACAGTTTAATATATATTAAACCGGGGATAGGTATTTCAATCCAAACACACAAGTTCAGGACCGAAGTGTGGAGGATTTTAAAAGGTAAGCCAATCGTTATAAATGCGAACAGAGTTTATTATTTTGTGAAGGCAGGAACGAAATTCATAAACGATAAAATGATGTATCATTCGATACTGAATCATAATAACGATCCTGAACAATTTGTTGTTGTCGAAGAACGATGGAGTGGAAAATTTAATGAAGAAGATATTGTTCGAGTATATAATCCAAATAATTATTACTAAACAATCGTGAACGAAATGTGAAATTCTCCCCTTAACTACATCGATAAAAATTGAGGTTTATCGATATTACAATTTTCCTCGAAGGTCAAATCGCAAGCTTTTAAGTTTTTGGTTTTTGGTTCTCTGGTTTTAATAAAATTCAAATTTGATAGATAACTAATTTCATTACACGTGTTACAAATAGCGTAAAAAATAATCATAAAATATTGAATGGAACAAATAGATTGGTGGAAATATGGCTCCAAATGAAGAACAGGACGATGAAGAACAAAAAGAAATGACACCGGATGAAACTACTGAAAAACCTTCAGAAGAAACTGATGAAGAAACAATTGATAAAGAATTAGACTTAAAAAAAGAAAGAGATCGCCTCAAATTTCATTATCGCGGTCATACTTTAGAAGCCCTGAAGAAAATGAACATGGACGAGTTCGTTCGACTACTACCCTCAAGAGCACGAAGATCGTTAAGAAGAGGACTTCCTCCCAGACAAAAAAAACTTCTTGAAAGGTTAAGAAGGGCTTATAGAGCTAAGAAAAGAGGAAAGGATATTCTTACCCGGACGCATGTTAGAGATATGATAATCTTCCCAGAGATGGTTGGTTTGCAAATTGGTGTCTATAACGGGAAATCCTACGAAATAGTAGAAGTAAAACCTGAAATGATTGGTCATTATCTAGGAGAATTCTCGTTAACTAGAAGACATGTTCAACATGGGTCGCCAGGAATTGGAGCCACACGCTCTAGTAAGTATGTTCCATTAAAATAATTAAAATAATATAAAAGATGATAAAAATGCCTAACTGGGGTTATTCTTTCGTAGAGCAAAAATATGATGCAGACAGGTTGGCTAAAGCTTCGGGAAGAGACTTGCGAATAAAACCAAAACCTGCAAGAGAAGTTTGTGCTGTAATTAAAGGTATGAAGCTAGAGCAAGCCAAGAGGTATCTAGAGAAAGTTATTCAACTTAAACAATCCGTACCATTTAGAAGACATAAAAAGAAACAAGCTCACAGAAAAGACTTGAAACAATATAACTGGTATGCTGGTAGATATCCCCAAAAAACCGCTGCAAGAATCTATGAAATCCTCACTTCCGTTGAATCAAACGCAGAATTTAAAGGTTTGGATACCGAACAGTGTAGAATTATTCATGCTGCAACACACAGAGGAAGAATAATTAAGCGATACATTCAACGAGCTCACGGTAGATCTTCTCCTAAGTTTGGGCATTTAAGTCATGTAGAAATTGTAGTTTACGAATTTCCAAGTTAAGTTAAAATCCTTAATAGATTAAATTAGAAAATAAAAGAGATTAATGAATATGAGTCCTTTAGCCAAACATTTTATTGAACAGGGTATCAAGCTAATGCAAATAAATGAATATTTGAGATCTGAGCTTGTTCGCGCAGGATTTGCAGGTGTTGATATACAAAAAACCCCGCTTGGAGTAAGAATTACTCTTCGCACTTCCCGCCCTGGTCTTGTAATCGGAAAAGGCGGAAAGCGTATTCAAGAGATTACGGATGTCCTTCAAGAAAAATTTGAACTAGAAATGCCTCAGATCGAAGTCGAGGAGGTTTCTAATCCCGATTTGAACGCCCAGATTATGGCGGAACGTTTAGCGTATTCCTTAGATCGAGGAAGACATTATAGGAGAGCAGGTTATTATATATTACGTAAAATCATGGATTCTGGAGCTAAAGGTACAGAAATTATTGTTTCGGGTAAGGTCACTTCACAAAGAGCCAGAACGACGGTGTTTAGAGCTGGTACGATGAAAAAATCAGGTCAACCAGCTCAAGAAGGAGTAGATAAGGGAGTAGCTCAGTGTATTATGAAGTCTGGAACTTTAGGGATAATTGTGAAAATCATGCATGCTGATATAAGAATGGGTGATACAATAGTAATAAAATATGAAGAATTAGCTAGACTTCAAGCAAAAAAAGAAGCTGAGCTAAGTAAAACAAAAATGGAAAAAGACCACGAAGTAAGTGAGGAAACAAGAGAATTAACCGAAGCGGAAAAAGAATTGTTCGAAGAAGTAGAAGAGGAAGAAATTTCTGAAATTTCTCTGGAGCCAGAAGTAGATACAGATACTGATGAAAATAGTGACGAATAATTTAATATGAAATAAAAGAATGAATGGTGACTAAAATTTGGATATTATAACTGCTAAAAAGGTCCGAGAAATGGATGAAAGAGAAAGAGAAAGAAGTTTAGTAACCCTAAGAGAAGAATTGATGATGTTATACAGCCAACAAACTGGTGGTGGTATCGCAGATAATCCCGCGAAAGCGAAATTACTGAGAAAACAAATTGCAAGGATTCTCACAATAAGAAATGAAGAGAAATAGTTGAAATTATTATGATAAGCCCAAAGTATCTGATTTACCACGATTTGATAGGTTTTAGAGTGCAGGCAAAACTTAAGTCGAAGCCAACTCATTCTAAATTTATGGATGTGGGTGTGGTAATTGATGATACTCAAAATATGTTAATATCAGAAAAAAATAATGAAATAAAAAAATACATTAAGAAAGATTATATTTTTAGATTTACACTTGAAAATGGAATGTTAGAGGTTAATGGATCGAAAATCGTCGGCATTCCAGAAAATAGGTTAAGACATTTAAAGAAAAAGAAGTGGTCGAGATATTAAAATGAGCGTTAGAAATATTGGCATTCCAGGAGTTAATCCTCCTTCAAATCGTGAATGTAATGATAAAGATTGTCCTTTTCATGGGAATACACGAATTAGAGGTAAAATCACTCAAGGCGTTGTCGTCAATAAAAAATCCAAAAACACAATAGTAATTAGACAAGATTATGTTCAATTCGTAAAGAAATATCAACGTTATGAAAGACGCAATTCGCGACTGTCTTGCCATCTTCCAGAATGTTTAACCAACGATATTAAAGTTGGTGATATAGTACGCGTAGGAGAAAGTAGAAAACTATCAAAAACTAAAGCATTTATTGTCTTAGATAAAATAAAAGAAGGAGCTGCGAATTAAATGGGAACAAGAAGAAAACTTGGAAGAAAAACGTTAGCAAAACCTAGAACCAGTTATGGTGTCCAAAATGGTACGAGAATTTTTATTACCGATAATTCTGGAGCAAAAATTGCTCAAATAATTAATGTCGACGGTTCTAAAACACGATTAAGAAGATTGCCAAAGGCATCAGTAGGAGATGTCTGTACAGTAACTGTTAAAAAGGGTCGACCAGATTTGCGGGGAAACATTGTAAAAGCTGTTATCGTAAGACAAAAAATGATTTATCGGAGAGTAGATGGTACGAGATTATGTTTTGAGGATAATGCTGGTGTAATAATAACTAAGGAAGGTGACCCCAAAGCAACCGAAATTCGTGGGCCTATTGCAAGAGAAGCAGCAGAATTATTTCCAAGATTAGCATCAATTTCATCATTAATCATTTAAAAAATAAGGATAAAGAGATAAGAGACATGAAAGTAAAATCAAAACAACCTCGAAAGCAAAGAAAATCATTGTATAGATATAAAAATCATCAGAGGTCAAAATTATTAACAGTAAGAGTAGCTGATTTCGTACGAGAAGAGTACGGGATTAAAACACTTCCCTTAAGAGTGGGAGATGGAGTCAGAATAATAAGAGGTGAATTCAAGGATTTTGAAGGAGAAGTCATCGAAATCACTAAAAGTCAGCGAGCAAAAATCAAAGAAGCTACTTTTGATAAAGCGGATGGGACTCAATTTCATCCGGCTATCCACATCTCAAAAATGGTTATAACAAAATTCCAAAAAGAGAAAAAAATGGATCCATGGAGAGCGAGTATGATTGAAAGAAAAGCGATCTTTGGATTCAGAGAAGAGGGGCTAACAGGTCCAAAAAAACAAAAAGAGGAGGAAGAGGATTAAATGACGAGACATGGAGGTTCAAGATCGCTAAAAAGACTGAACACGCCTAAATTCTTACAGATAAAAAGAAAGCATGGTAAATTCTTTATGACCCCTTCACCGGGGCCTCATCCGAGTAGATTCTGCTTGCCTTTACTACATATCGTGAGAGATCTTTTTGAGATTGTTGATAACCACAGAGAAGCAAAAAAGCTAATAGGCTTAGGAAATTTTAAAGTTGATGGAAAAGTTGTTAAGGACAAAACATTTCCAGTAGGATTGATGGATGTGTTAAGTATCGTAAAAACGAATACACATTATCGCGTATTACCGGACTCACATCATGGATTAATTTTGCACGAAATTCCTGAAGCAGAAAGCACATTCAAACTTTGTAGGATAACGCAAAAAACTACTTTAAAAGGGGGAAACATACAATTAAACTTGCACGATGGGAGGAATATTTTTATCAGTGTTAAAGATCCGAAGAATCCTAAAGAAGACATCTATAAACGAATGGATGTTTTAAAAATAACAATTCCAGAACAAGAAATTCTAAAAGTTTTAAAATTTAAAGAAGGAAATCTAGCAATTATAATATCCGGTAAAAACGTAGGAAAGATAGGAAAAGTTGTAACAATATTAAAGCGATTTGGTCCGAAAGCAAGTACAGTTTCTATACAAGATAATTCAGAACATACAGAAACATTATACGATTATACTTTTATAATAGGAGAGGATCAATCGGAGATTAATTTACCAAACTCAGAATAAAATTAAGAGAGGAACTAGACAATGTCAACGAAAGCAGCAAGAGAAATTAAAAAAAAAACTATCAAAGAACAAGAGAAGACATTTGAAGAAATGTGGGCTAGCCCTATGAAAAAACCATATTTAGAAAAGGTTGTACTAAATATTGGAGTAGGTGCAGGTGGTGAAGAATTAGAAAGAGCAGCTACAGTGTTACAAACAATCTCTGGCAAAACCCCTGTGAAAACTCTTTCTAAAAAAAATGTTAAAGAGTTCAATTTGCGAATTGGTCGCCCAATAGGCACTATGGTAACTGTGAGGGAAGCAGCAGCAGAAAAATTACTAAAACGATTACTTGTAGTTAACAATGATAAGTTCCTTAGAAAAAGTTTTGATAATTACGGGAATTTCGGTTTTGGTATAACCGAACATATTACCATTCCCGGAGTTGAATATGATAATGTTATTGGTATTTGGGGTCTCGATGTCGTCGGGAGAATCGTAAGACCTGGAATGAGAGTAAAATACAGAAGAAAAAGTAAAGCGAAAGTTCCCAAACACCACTATGTGTCTCGAATTGAAGCACAATACTTCTTGAAAAAGAATTTTGGCGTCGAAATTGTAGACAAATTGGAGTTAGATTATATTTAAATAAACAAAATTGATGATTATGCCGCAAGGTAAGATAGGTAAAGGTCAAAGAGAATGTAGACGATGTCATACTCATAGAGGATTGATAAGAAGGTATGGCTTAAATATATGTCGTAGATGTTTTTACGAAATTGGAAAAGATATTGGATTTTATAGGTATGATTAAAACGATAATTTGGTATGAGGAGTAGAAAATGACGAATACATTAGCCGATATGTGTAATAATCTTAAGAACTCAGAAAAAGCGAGGAAGAAGGAAGTAACCATTAGTCCTGCATCTAAATTAAACCAAATGGTTCTTAGAATCTTCCAACAACACGCATATGTAGGAGAGTTTGAAAGATATGACGATGGCAGACAAGGTAAATTCAAAGTTGCGTTATTAAGTAAAATTAATCATTGTGCTGGTTTAATGAGGCTTAATTACAATGTTTCGCAATTCGAATCACTTGAAAGGAAACTACTTCCAGCGCCTGGTTTAGGAATAATCGTGTTAACTACAAATCAAGGTATTATGACCATGAAAGAAGCCGAAGAGAAACATATCGGCGGAATGACATTGTGTTATGTTTATTAATAGTGGAAAAAGGTAAAGATAAATGGTAAAAGTAGCATTTTTTAAAGAAGAACAGGAAATTCCGGAGGGAGTCACGGTTACCCTTGATGGAAACCATCATATTACAGTGAGTGGACCTAACGGGAAGATAACAAAGGACTTTTCGCATATTAGAGGCATAAAGGTTACAATTGAAGGCAACCTTATGACTTTCACTACTAACTTCCCAAAAAGTGGAACCCTTGCTTTAACAAAAACTATTATCAATTTAATTAAAAATTTAATAAATGGCGTTCAAACAAACTATAAATACATTTGTAAAGTATGTTATAGTCATTTTCCATGCACGGTGGAAGTCAAACCCGATAAAATGGAAATTCATGTTGTTAACTTCCTTGGAGAGAGAGCTCCAAGAGTTACTAAATATCTGAAAAATGTAGATGTTAAAATTGACGGCGAAGATGTAATATTAACAGGCCCCGATAAAGAAACATTAGGTCAGACTGCTGCGAACATAAAAAAAGCTTGTAGAATAAGAAAAAAAGACCCAAGAGTCTTTCAAGATGGTGTATACCTCTATAAAATTCAAAGTGGAGACGAAGTTACCTGGGAGGTAAAGTAAAAAGAGGTAGGAGATATGGAACAAAAAAGATTAATAGAACTCAGAAAAAAAATAAATAAGAAGCGCCCCTCCTTTAGGAGAGTAGAATCTTGGAGATACGTAAGAGTGAAAGATTCTTGGCGAAAAGCAAGAGGAATTGATTCACGAACTCGAATAAAATCTAAATCAGGAGTCAAGTCACCTTCAGTTGGGTATAGAGGCCCTAAGAAGATACGTGGATTACATCCATCAGGATATGAAGAGGTAAGAGTCGCAACCATTGATGATTTGGCAACCTTAAATAATAAAAAACACGCAATTAAAATTTCTACTAAGTTAGGCGTCAAAAAAAGAATAAATTTAATAGATTATGCTCAAAATAGAGGATTTAAAGTCCTTAATATGGGAATAGCGCAAGGAGAGATAGAAAGTTTAGAAGCAGCCCTTAAATCTTCTATTGAAGATCTAGATGATGAAGATTTATTTGAAGAAGAGGACGAGGATTAACAAAATTCTCATAATTAAATAATTTCATGTGATAAGAAATGAGTTTAAAAGCCCAAAAAAGAATGGCAGCAGAAGTATTGAAATGTGGGGAGAACCGGGTTTATTTCGATCCATACTTAATAGATGAAATAAAAATGGCAATCACTCGAGAAGACATCCGCAATTTGGTAAAAGAAGGTATTATTATAAAAAAATATAAAAAAGGCAATTCAAAATATAGAAAGAACCTACTTCATGAACGCAAGAAAAAAGGTAGGGCTAGAGGCATAGGAAAACGAAAAGGAACAAAAAGAGCCCGATTTCCAAAGAAAAAAATGTGGATGAATCGAATTCGTCCTCAGAGGCGGGAGCTGAAAAAGTTAAGAGATCGAAAATTGATTACTACCGCAGTTTATAGAAAACTATATAAAAACGCAAAAGGCGGAATGTTCACTAGCGTTGCTCAAATGAACCGTTACATTAAAGAAAAAGATTTAATTAGAAGAGGTCGATAAAAATGGCAAAGGGACCAAGATATCGAAGACCATTCAGAAGGAGAGCAGAAGGAAAAACAAATTACCATAAAAGATTAAAATTATTAAAATCAAAAAAATTAAGAGCTGTAATTAGGGCTTCAAGTAATCATATCACAGTACAGATTATTCAATCTAAGCTAGGAGGAGATAAAATTATTGTCTCTGCACATTCTAAAGAATTAACAACCAAATTTGGATGGAATGCAAATACTGGAAACATTCCCGCAGCATACTTAACAGGATTTCTAGCAGGAACAAGAGCAAAAAAGCAAGATGTTCAAGAAGCAATCCTTGATTTGGGAATATTTTATCACAGGAATCGGGTGTTGGCAGCATTTAAAGGTATTATAAATTCTGGTTTAGAGATACCTCATAACGAGGCTTTCTTTCCTGAAAATATCGAAGAAACTGTCAATGGCTCTCATATTGAGAGATATGCAAATCTTCTAAAAAACGAGGAACCCGAAAAATACGAACAAGTTTTCTCAGGGTATTTAAAAAAAAATAATGTCAATCCATTAAAAATTAGTAAAGTTATTTCCAATACGTTAAAACAAATTGAAGAAAGTGCTTAAAAGGTGAATTAAATGAGTCGACAGAGAAATCAGAGAAAACCGAGACAACCAAGACCTATTAATGAAGGTTGGATTCCTAAGACCAAACTTGGGGAACTCGTACAAAGTGGATTAATCACTTTAGATAAAATATTTGCGAATAATCTTGTTGTAAAAGAAAAAGAAATAATTAATGTTCTTCTTCCTCAACTTCAAGAAAGCGTTGTAACTATAAATATGGTACAACAAATGACAGCTAGTGGCCAGCGTTCTAGATTTAAAGCGGTAGTTATCGTTGGAGCAGACGGTTTTATAGGTATAGGTTCTGCTAAATCACGAGAAGTTGGACCAGCAATTAGGAAAGCAATTGACAGAGCGAAGATTGCCGTGGTTCCTGTTCTTAGAGGGTGCGGTAGTAAAGAATGTGGTTGCGGCCATACTCATAGCGTACCTTTTAAAGTAGATGGAAAGTGTGGCTCCGTCAAAATACACTTAATTCCTGCTCCACAAGGAGTTGGACTAGTGTGTGCTGATAAAGTAAAACAAGTGTTAAAGTTGGCTGGGATAGAAGATGTATGGAGTAAATCCTTTGGAGATACAAGGACCAGCGAAAACCTAGTGAAAGCTACCTTTAATGCTCTTAAGAATGCTCATAAATTTAATTTCAATTTATAACTGATGAGTGGTGTAAATGATGGCTGAAAATAATGTAATTGTAAGTAAAAAATCAAAAACTAAAACTCCGAAACCCCCAGCGTTGCACTTTGCAATTCGTATAAGGGGCGCGCCAGGAATGAAACGCACAATATTGGATTCTTTAAAAATGTTAAGAATGCACAAAGTAAACCATGGTGTCCTTATATGGGGTGAAAAGAGTTACTTAGGCATGCTTAATAAGTGCAAAGATTATATTGCCTACGGCGAAATTGACGAAAAAACGCTCTTACGCTTATTAAGAACCAGAGGAAAAGTTGAAGGAAATAACCCACTCACAGATGAACATATTAAAAATCTAACTAAATACAAAGATTTGAAAGAATTTTCAAAAGCGCTTTTAACTGGAGAAATTAAATATCGAACTCAAGATGTATATAAAATAAAACCAGTTTTTCGGTTACATCCACCAAGAAAAGGACACCGCGGAACGATTAAAAGACATTACAATGAAGGCGGAACTCTGGGCTATGTAGATCAGTTTATAAACGTAATACTTCAAAAAATGATGTAATTAAGAGGGTTAAATAAAATGACGAGAAAATTTCCTAAAAGAATACGAAAAATGAGAGGAACTCGAACTCAAGGCTATGGTAGAGTTGGCCAACACCGAAAAGCAGGCCAAAGGGCTGGAAAAGGTAAAACAACCGGATGGAAAAAGAGTAAAAAATCTTATTATCTAAAGCAAAAAGAATTGGGATTTCCCGATCCTGATTGGGACTTTGGAAAGAAAGGTTTTAAGAGACCACAAGATATTAGACGGATTTACCATGTAAACACCTTAAATATTAAAGACCTTGATTTAACAATTGAAGATTTAACCCAGAAAAACATCGCTACAAAAACAGGAACGACATATACGATTAATTTGAAAGACCTTAATGTCCAAAAAATCTTGGGTCGCGGTGAAATCAATAATAAAATCAATATAACCGTTAACAAGGCATCTAAACGAGCGATCGAGAAAATTGAATCCGCTGGTGGCAAAGTTACCCTTCTGGTAGCAGCAGAATAATAGTTTAACCTTTAATTTTAACTTATTTCTTATTTATATTTCTGTGGTCTAATTCACTAGTTTCAATATTAATTGAATTAATCCTGGTAGGAGAAATACAAACACCAATATATTTCCTATTAAGTGAACCGTAGTAAAAACTATTCCGAATAAATATGATGCGATAAAATAATCTATTGTAGTAGATACAGTAAATCCACCGAACAAAGTGCTCAAAATATCGAACAAAAATGTAAGAATCCCTCCAATAACACCAAATATAACCATTACTTGGTACACATATAAATCTTCTTTCGGTTGAAAGAATTTTCTATTTAGCATAAAATTTTTTGTCAAACCACCAGATATTCCGGTTAAAGAATAATGTATCAGTTGATAAATAAAAAGTGGAGGGGGAGAAGGCCCTAATGGGTTAAAGAAAGTAAATATAGACGCACTCAATAATCCAATTATTGCTCCTTCTTTTTTGCTCATAATAAAACCTGATAAGAAGATCATCAAAGTAAAAACTTCAATATTGGGAATGTATGCCATTGCATATCCCAAAACAATTGACAAGGCTGTAAACGTGGCTGTAAGCGAAATCCGAAAAGATTTTCTTTCTAACCAAACTGAACTATTCACTCTTTCAGATTTCAATATCTCTCTATCATCCGTTTTGGAAATTTGAGCGTTTAAAGGATCTACGGTTGTTTCTTTTTTAATACTCATAGTTTTAAGTTTTCAGCTGAATTATTTAGAACTCTAAAAGGTAAATATCATAATTTTTCACAATTTTTAAATATATAGGAAACTTAACCTATATAATTATAGGATAAGTTACCTAATTAAAAAAAAAGATAGATTCTATGAATAATAAGAAGCTGTATTTTGGATTTTTTGTTGTGATGCTGGTTTTCTGCACTTTTAAAATTTCAGTGACTTCTTCTCCTTTAACGCCCGATAATTTTAATGATCAATTGGATCTCGGCGAAATTTATGTATATAATGTTACATCATTTAATACTAGTAAATCACTTGAATGGAGAGAATTAAATTGGGTTGCTCCACCAAGAGGATTCGCCAATACAACTCCAGGAGGTCAAATTTTAGTTAATTTCACGGGATTTTACGATAAAGATCCTTACGATGATTATAATCTTTTCGAAAGCCCTATACCATACATGAATATAGAGTTCAAGGAAAACCAACTAGGCGTTCTTGTTACAAATACTACGTTTTACAATATTTCAAATGGAGAGGCTGATATGAATTTGGCTCTTGGATACAATTATTTTAAGTCGGGATTTTTAATTCCAAACAATAATTTTACTTTCTTAAAACAGCAAGCGTTAGCACAAGATGAACCTCCATGGTGGAATGCAACCGTTATCATTGAAGAGACTCAAAATAACATTTCCTTTGATTTTCGCCAAGAAGTAGGATTCCTTCAGAAAACCAAATCTATTTACGATAAGATTTCAGGACTATTAATTTATACAAATATTTCTGTAGGAAATTATAACCTTGAGATGACATTAATTAATCTCCCAACCTTAAAAACTGAACCCCAAATAATTCCTTCATACACGTCAATAATCACATTCACTACTCTTAGTATTACAGCAATACTCTTAATCCTAAATACAAAAAAAAAGCAAAAAAGCAAAAATTAAATTACACAATAACAAATTACTTTTTTTAAATTATTTTTATTTTGAAAGATGGAGAAAAGGAATAAATATATTTTATTGGTATTTCTTGGTGTTTCTTGCTTTAGTTTACTATTTATTTTTAATTCACTCCTCCTCAATAATCCGCAATCTCCTATCATTCAAAACGAGGAAGAAAGAGCTGTGAAGCAATATAGCGTTGATAATATTACCTTAATTATTGATTATTCTGGAGTACAAACGAATGAGAAATTTGAAAATGTTAGTTTGACTAATTATCAAACTACAGTGTATCTCCTTCTCCTAAATTGTTGCGAAATTACTATTCAAAATTATGGTTTGTTAATATATGTAACAGAAATAAATAGTGTTCCTAATTGGATATACACAGTTAATAATGAACCTCTCTCAAATATAGCTGCGAATTATTTCAATTTGCTAGATAACGATACTGTTAAATGGAAGCATGTATAAAAAACAAGATTTTAAATCTTCTAAACAAAATCACGATGTTTGCAATTCTTTCGTTTCAATCCGCTTTAGAACAGGTTCCATTTCTCTAAAGGATTTACGTATTTTATGGAAGTAGTAGCCCAATTTATAACCCTTACTACAATTAGTAAATAACATGAAATTATTATCTGTATCACCAACTAATATAATAGTGTAACCTTTTACTCCCCTAATCACAATTTCTCGTAGTTCTCCTTGACCCAAGCCAGTACTGATTTTTTCTCCTAATGAAATTAAAGTAGCAGGACTCGCACTATAAATGTCTGCTACAATATCAGCAGTTTCAGAGCTAGCTATTCTTAATCCCGTTTTTGAGACAATTGCGCTTCCCTCCAAGTCTGTAGAACTTTCTAATTGTTCTAAACTGCGCATTATCTCAGCTAATAATTCACGATCGATGTTAATTTCCGATTTTTGAATTTTTTCCATTTTTTCTCCTCAATTAATATTATTAATTAATTTAGCACATTTAAATTAAATCTTTTTTAGATTTCAGTGTAAAACTCCTTAATTCTTTTAGAGTAACTGTGTCCCCATTTTCTACTGTTTTGCTTTTATCTTCAATTGTTACGATCACTAAACCTTTAGTTCCAAATGTATCAATAATTTTAGAAAACGGGGGTTCCAATTTTCGACTTATTAATTTTTTTGCTCCCTCAATACTTTGCGCTAAACCACGGCAAACGACCCCTTGGGGGTGTTCTGAATTTTGAACGAATCCTTTTTTCAATTTGTATTTGTATAAAATAGGAGGTTTATGGAGAATTTTAATCAATTCAGCAGCCCCAAGTATCCTTAAAGTTGTTGGTGGAAGGTCAAATCTGCTAATTAACAATGTTGATCGATCTTTATTAAAGAAAATCTTCTCAGTTAACCATAGATAGGCATAGTATTTTTTTAAATCTCCAGTTCTCTCTAGTTGAATCTTTTTTTGTTTATCTTCATAATAAGGAAACAGATATCCCGTTAATGTAAACATCCCTACTGTTACATGAACTTGGGTTCCAAATTTGGTAATAGGTTTAAATAGGTTATTCTGATTCACTTGAATTTCAATTAAATCTCCCAACTCGAACGAATTTTTATTATTTGTAGCATAACAACCGCGATATACTTTTTTGATGTCTAAGCCTTTTAAATTAATCCCAACCCTATCTCCTGCTTTTGCAGATCCAACTTCATGGTGAAAAATTTGAATAGATTTCACCCTACCTGATGTGTTTACTGGGATAACATCTAAATTCTGATTAATATTCAATTTCCCTTTTAGTATTGTCCCCGTTATTATCGCTCCTCGTCCCTTTATCGAAAAATGATGATCTATTGGGATAATTACGCTACCCTCATAGTCCCTGTTAATGTTTAATTTCTTGATTTTCTCTAATATTCCCCGCTTTAAATCCTCAAATCCACTCTGTTCTTTAGCTGAAACGGTATAAATAGGTATTTCTGAGCCAAAAGAAGTAGATTTAAAAAAATTTCTTATTTTTTCAACTTCATTATCAATATTTCCCTTGAACAGATCGGTTTTATTTAGTACAACGATAACATCTTTTATGTTGAGTGAATCAACCATAATAAGATGTTCTCCAGTTTGAATCTGAGGACCTTTATTGATATCAATCACTAATAAAGCACAGTCTATTATTTCTACGGAAGCTGCGGATATCTTTATTAGATCTGCGTGTCCTGGTCCATCGACTAAAGTTATTAAATAATTATCTAAAATGAAACTGGTAAATCCCAGGTCTATAGTAATTCCCCTTTCTTTACTCTGAGGATGTGCATCAATTCCTGCAGTTGAAATTATTTCGCTTAACACAGAAGCGACGGCGGTTTTTCCTGAATCTATGTGCCCATACAAACCCAAGTGAATAGGCACTTTCTTCTCAATTTCTGGCATATGAACAACAAGTAAAAACCAAATAAATCTATGATGTGATTTAATAGTCATTTAAAGTTAATATTTTTTAATATAAAAAATACTAAAAGACAAATCTGTAATTTTAAAGCTAGAATCGATTTTAATTATTGGACTCCAATAAAATTTAATTACAAATGTAATATCTTTTTATTATATCTTGTTTTAATACATACCGAAAAGTGAGTGGTTTATGGCAAAATATTGCGTCTATTGTGGAAATCCTCTAAAAAATGAGGATAAATTTTGTATTATCTGTGGGAAACCCGTGTTAGCAGGTGTTAAAAAATCAGAAAAAACTGGAGTTGAAAAAGCTAAAGATTTCATTAAGGATAAGAAAACACCCAAAGAAAAAATCATAGAAGAAAGTTTTGCATATGATGACGACCAAAATTCATCTGAAAAACCGGATAAAAAATCGAAGAAGAAAAAGGGTAAAAAAGGCGAGGCGGTTCAGATTGAGAAACCTCTCCCGTTTGAAGTAAAAGAACAGATGATTTTAAACATTGAGTACAACGATATCAAATTAAATAAAGAAATATTAGTCGACAAACTAAAGGAAATTCAAAAAGAAATAAAAGATCCCAGATATGATGTAGATGAAGAATATAATAAATCGATTAACATAAAAGTTACTGCCATTAAGACTTTAATATCAGAGCTAAAACAGAAAGAGAGCGAATTAGAGGCAAAAATGGACAAACCCTTCATAGTTCAGAGAATTCAAAACGATATAGACAAGAAAATTTATCAATTAAAGAACATCTCAAAGGAATTTAAACTCCTTAAAGTGGATAAAGATTCGTTTGATAAATTACGAGAAAAGTATAAAGAAGAAAAAGCAAATCTCGAATCTGAGAGAAACGATTTAATAGTAGGTATGAAGCTTTGGATTAAAGAGCTAAAAATGGAAAAAGTTGAGATTCAGTCGGAAAAAAATCTTAACAAAGGAAGATTTTCAGCAAAAGAAATATCCGATGAAGCTTACGACGCAAAAAACAAGGAATTTGAGATAAAAGTTAAAAAGATCGACGTAAAGATCAAGACATTAGAAGATCTTACGAAGTAATCCAAACCTAAATTTTTAATTTAGTTGGAATATTATTACATCTGATTATTATGAGAAAAAAAATAATAGGTTTAATAATATTTTTAATCGCTATCTCCTTGCTGAGTATAGGGTTAATGAACGGAGAGTATCTTATAATTAATTCCCTTTACGATCAGATGAATTTTCTTCCTTGATTGGCTATAAAAAAAGTTAATCCCAGCGTTTTCCCTTCGCTGACCCCACAGAATTCTCTAAAAATCCTTTCTTTTGAAATCTTTTTTCTTGGGATTTTCTATACCTATTAGCGTCTTTATAATGTAATTTACAAAGATATATTTTGTGTTGCTTGTTCTCTATGTATATTAATTGCGCCTTCTCTACATACGACTTCCATTTATTTTCCGATAGAGATCTTATCGCAATTTCTTTACAATCTTTGATAGAACAATTTTTAGATTTGCTTGCGGTAGCGCTTAAGTCACTTTTTTCTCTAAGTTCTTTAGGCAGCTTCATTTTTAACCACTTACTAAATGTTTTATTAGGAATGAATATTATAATCATAAAATATTTACCATCTTAAATTTTTTCCTAAAACAAATGGATTCTTTAATTTTCAACGAAGCTCTTATCAAGAATAAACTTTTTGAATGCGATTCGCCTTCACGCATTTCACTAAAAGATGATTTTTTTACACGATCAGCCGTTCTTTTTTCAATAATTCCTTACGAAAACAAACCTTACGACTTAGTTCTCATTCATCGTTCAAACTTGGGAACAAGACATAGGGGTGAAATGTCATTTCCTGGAGGTAAATTTGAAGAAGACAAAGATAAAACATTGAAAGATACCGCACTACGAGAAACTGGAGAAGAAATTGGAGTAAATAGGGAAAGCATAAAGATTATTGGGTGTCTTGACGACTTTCCAACCATGACCAAGTATATTATTACGCCTTTTGTGGCGATTATTGATAAAAATCAACAGCTAATAAGAGAAGAAAGAGAAGTTCAAAGAATATTGAAAATTCCTATAGAGTTTTTCACAAGCAAAACTCGATTTCGAGAACAAGCTATTGAGGTAGATGGTAATAAGTTTCCTGTTTTTTATTTTAATTACTTAGATAAAGACAACGGTCAAAAATATACAGTATGGGGAGCTACTGCCTATATGATCGTGACTTTTATTGAAACCATATACGGATTTACTCTATCGAGTTTAGGACTTAAGCGATTTAAGCTAGAAAAAATCAAAGATTTGAAAGAATACATAAAATACCGGGACAATATTACTAAAAAGTTTTAATAAATTAACCACATATGTGAAGAGCGTTTAACGATGGAATTTATTTTTAACGAAAAACTGATAAGAACGAAATTGAAAAATTTTGATTCTCCTGATCGCCTAGCTATGTCCCACGAGCATTTTGTTAATTCCGCTATTATATTTCTGATTATCCCCTACAACAATAAACCATACGATTTAGTTTTAATTCGAAGAACTAAAAGCACTACAGATAAACATTCAGGTGAGATGTCGTTTCCTGGAGGAAAATTCGATCAAACATTAGACGCCTCTTATCTAGATACAGCCTTACGAGAACTAGACGAAGAACTTGGAATCCCCAAAAGTGAGGTTAGCATCTTAGGTTGTATTGACGATCACCTTACACCTAAAGGTTTTGTTATAACTGCGTTTGTTGCCTCTATTAGCCAGGATACAAAAATGGTAAAACAAGATAGCGAAGTAAATGAAATTGTTAAGATCCCTATCACATTTTTTGCAGATAAAAAAAAATTCCGGGAAAGAACATATGAACTCAAAGGCGACCTAATTGGTGTCGGTAAATATAATTATTTCTCTCCAGAAAATAAAAAATATATTATATTTGGAGCGACTTCTCATATAATTGTCAATTTTATTGATACCGTCTACAATTTAGGTCTCATGACGCCTGGTTGTCGTCGAATTAATTGCGAAGATATTAAAGACAGAATTATATCCTAGTAAGTGAAATATTAGATAATTAAATAAAAATCGAAAAATTCTATTAAAATAACTAATAATATACTTTAAAGAAAAATTTTATATGGCCCCCGGCGGTCGGGGTGGTCCCAGACGCTGGGCTTCAAAACCATTGCAATTGTTATAAATGAAGACACCCAGTTATCCTGCGGAGGGATAGGGGTTCGATACGGATAAAGGCTTCCTTTCTCCAAGAAAATCCCCCTGGGGGCCGCCATTTTTATATTTTAAGCAAAAATCCGTGATAATCGTGGTTGATTTTAGTAAAATTATTGATTATTTCAAGAGTACACCGATTCCTCAAAATATGTTAAACAGAGGTCAATTAGTCTTGAATAATTTTTTGAAACCTATCCAAAACTTGTTTGAACAAAAAAATGTCCCTCAAAAGCCTTGGAGCGAAAGTCAAATCGAATTTCTCCTCCAAACACTTTCTAATATGGACACCGATAAAGACGATAAAGCGTCTCGTGTAGGAGAGCGTGAAGCACGAATCGCGTCGAGTTTACATTTGAAAACTTCGGCAGGGTTCTGTCATGGTATAGGACGAAGCGGTTTCTTAACAGCTCCACAACCTAAAGCTCCTGGTGGATCAATAATGTACGAGCTTAGTAATTACTTAGCTCTTAATTTTCTAAAAAAATTTGGATTGCCAAATGTTAAGAAGGCTATAGTGGTTCCTCTGTGTACGGGTATGTCATTATCGTTATGTTTAGGAGCTCTCCGTCCGGATTGGGATAATGAAAAACTGCTCAACAAAAGAACTGTTATCGTGCCACAGGTTGATCACAACGCACTTATCAAAGCATTTACTCTAATTGGTGCTAAAATGAAAATTGTGAAAGGAAAAAAGTTTGGAGATGCTGTGAGAATCCCAATTGAGGACATTAAAGCCAGTTTGGACGACGACTGCTTTGCCGTGCTCTCATTAACGAGTTTTTTCCCTCCTCGAGAACACGATAACATAAAAGAGATTAGTAAATTTGCCAAAGAACATGATTTAGTTCATATTGTCATCAATGCTTACGGCGTACAGAGCCCGGAGTGGATGAACTTAATCCGAATTGGTCTCGATGCCGGTCGAATAGACGCAATTATTCAATCAACAGATAAGAATTTCCTGACACCTATCGGTGGCGCTGTTATAACATCTCCATCAGAAGAGGTCATAACCAAGATAAGCCAAGCATACGCTGGTCGAGCCTCTGCGACTCCAATTGTGAACTTTCTCATTTCAATGTTATCTTTAGGCGTCGAGGGTTATCAACAATTATTAGACGAGCAACAACAAAATCGAAAGTTATTAGAAGAGAAATTAAAAATCGTTGCTGAAAAAAATAACGAAAAAATTTTTGACGTTTTCAATCCTGTAGCTGTCGCTATGTCTTTAAATAATTTAAAGAAAGAACAACTATACGCGCTCGGGGGAGCTCTCTATAATTTAAGAGTTACCGGACCGCGAGTATATAACCCCAAGGAAAAGATTTTTGGCACTTGTTGTGAAGATTTTACCACGCCTTATATAGTTTTAAACGCAGCAATAGGAGTTAACTCTAACGATATTATTTCAGCTGTAGAGAGATTCGAAAAAGCTTACAATCAAATAAAATCCTGATGATTTTCTTACCTTAGCCTTAATTTTTATTTTAAGCTAAATAAATATAAATAAAAATTAATAGACCTATATTATAATAAAATATTAAGGGTTTGATTATTATTAGTCTTCTAAATCAGTTTAATACTGTTATAACCGCTCAGTGGCCTTCTACGCAAATTGAGGTGAGCTACGATAATTTGACACAACGAGAACTTTTTGAATTGGCGTATCACACATGTAATTCTGTAGCAATGAGAACTATTCTAATAAAGCTTATTCCTTCCGAGAATAGGAGCGGTTCTCAAGCGGTGTTATATTCTAATACCAAGAAATTTATAATTATAGAAGCTCTTGAGAATACCTTAAGAATTACTAAATATTTCCCTAAAGGAAGCACTGGAGATAAATTGAATACCGAAATACACCCAATACTAAAAACGAGAAAAACCAAATTCGCTTCTAAAGATGGTGCAATGAAAACTGATCTCCTTAAAACAATTTTAGTAGAGCGAAAACTGGACGAGTGTTCAAATTTCGTAGTTTTAAAAGATATTAACCGAAAAGTCTATTTCGCAATCGGCGATGCCAGGGAGAGTGCTGCTGTCGTACCAATGTTCATGGAAGCAGAAGGAGCAAGTTTGGTTCAGTTAGCCCTAAACAAATGGATGAGCACCGTTCAAACATTCGATCAAGAAAAACCATTTCCAGATAACTCTGTTGCTGGGTTGCTCAAAAACTTAGTTCAAATCAAGAAATGGGTCCTGAATTTAATTAGTACTAACTTAGATAAGTAACTCTCATCATTCTTATAATAAATGGATGACAACTTATTCAGCAAAAATCTCACCTACAAATATATCGAAAGTAGAAATATATAATACTTATAGTAATAATACGACACTTTCATCCCAAATTCAACAATGATTACAAAAACAAATATACTAGATTTAGAACTCCCAATAGCTTGGTTAATCGAGGGTTTAAAAATAAGTGGATTCATTAAATAATGTATATACTAAAAGTTAAAAAAAATGGGCCATCGGGGATTTGAACCCCGGCTCTCAGGCGTCTACTGACACGATCAATTTTATATTTCTTGTCTGATCGTGGGTCACTTATAAGACCTGCGCTTGTTGGCCACGCTTGATGTAATGCCGTTAACCAGGCTAAGCAAATGGCCCATGGAATTATTTTTTAATTACTTCAATTATAAAATCTAAAAGCACAAAAACATAAAAATTTTTTTATTGGTGTAATCTGTTATATTAATAATTAAAATCATAAAAAGAGAACTTTCAAAAAATTCGTTAAAACGAAATAGGTGCGCATAATGGCAGAAATGCTAACCGATTTATTAAATTCAATTTACACAAGAATAGCTCAACTTGGTCAAGCAATACAGGGATTGAAAACGTCTTTAGACGGGCTAAACCAAAACATTGAGCAGAAAATCTCCAATTTAAACGAAAAGTTAAAAGAATTCTCTGTTGAAATAGATACTACTAAAGGCAAGCATATTGATGTTTTAAGAGAAATTGGAGAAGGTACAAAACGAGAGTTGGTAAAGATTCAGGAAGGATTAGGATTGGAATCGTTTGCAACATTAATATCAAATCTGGAAGAGTTTGAAAAATTATCGGGAGAAGTACTTAACCAAGATACCGTTAATCTGTTACTTTCCGAAGCAATTAGTTCAGTAAAAAACATGAAAGACGCAAACCAATCTAAAATTTAATATAATACGCGAGTAAATTTTTAAGAGTTGAGAATGTTATGGCCGAAAAATTGTTGGAAAATATGATAACTAAAATTAATCAAATTACAACATCGCTTGATGGAACAATTGCTCAGATCACCCAAATGAGTACTGCAATTCAAAATATGTCACAGCGATTTTCTGAGGAAACGATTTCTGTTAATGAAAACATCAGACTAATAGTGGAAGTCTTAAAACAATTTCGTATGAAATCAAGTGAGAACATACAAGAAATTTCAGACGATTTTAATGCTAAAATAAAAGAACTGTACGATAAAAAATCTATTGAACTTATAACTGAGGAGGAAAAAAAAGCTATTGAAATGATAAAGCAAGCTTCGAAAGCCGTTTCGAATAATCTCTATTATGCTCAATTATTAAACGTAATTCAGTCCATAAGAGAAGAGACTAATAGGATTATCAGTAGTAAAGACCAGTGAAATACTTAATTTTTATGATTTCGCTTGATTTTTAATGAAATTAAATAATTTAAAAAGTTAATTAATTATGCCGATTGGTAGTTTTGTGGTATTATTACCTTTAGATGCTGATTACAAGATATTAGGTTATTATAATAAAGAAGTGAAATCTGAATTTGAAATCACAAACGATTTGTTTCTCAGACTCAATTTAGATCACTCAAAAGATGAATTTACCTTATTGAAACTAAAGGAACATAGAATTTTTTCATATTTATATAATTTTAAAGGAAAAATAGCGCGAAAAGCTTCGGGAGCCATCATTGGATTATTACTTAATGAAAGCGAGCAACCAGAAAAGTTTCGTTCCGCTTTAAAAGAAGGAGCTGAGGCGATTGAAGTTTTAGGATTAAAAATTTTAACAATGGATCGCGAAGAGTTTGAACCTTTATTGAAAGATATCTACTTAGTTCATTTAGAGCCATTAGTTGATATCCTTAAGCCTGAAGCTTTAAAAGCTAGTATCATTGCTATAACGAAATTGATGTTAAGTGGGGGAAAACAAGAAAGAAAAATAGCACAAGATTTATTGAAAAAAGTTGAAGAAGGAGAACACAGCAAAATCACAGAAAACTTTATTAATGCGAATAACGCTCTGAAAATGTTAGAATACGAGAAAGCATCGAAACTATTTAAAAAGGCTGCTGAAACTGCTGAAGAATTGTATATTATCGATATTGCAGAATCGTTAAGAGAGAAGGCTAATTTTTCGGGAGATGTCCCAAGTATAGCAAAAGCAAGAGATAAACTAGTTCAAGAGGCAAGAAATTTCCTAAGAGGAGAAGATTTTCATTCAGCGTATATATCTTACAAGAAGGCTAGCGAACTTTCTAAAAAACTCGTCGATTTTAGTAAAGAAGAAGAATTCAGATTAAAATCGAAAGCACTTGAAGAATTCTATAAAGTTGATGAAAAATATAAGAAAAAATAACTTTACTCATAAAAACAAATATATTTATTTTAACACGATTTTTAAACACTTTTTAATAAAATTTCAACGAGATGGAAAAATTAGATAGCCAAATCATCGGTTTGATTACTGATTTTGGGGCCAGGGGTCAGCACTATGTAGCAAGCATGAAGGGCGTTATACTAAATATTAATCCCAAAGCAAATATCATTGATATCGCTCACAACATAACTCCTTTCTCAATCATAGAAGCTGCTTATATTATCAAATCTACATATTCACTGTACCCTAAAAATACCCTCTTTATAATTGTAGTAGACCCCGGAGTAGGTAGTAGCCGAGAGATTATTTTAATAAGAACTAAATCAGGATATTTTTTTATTAGTCCAAATAATGGAATTTTAAAGAATGTATTTGACTCTAATGAAATTTTGAAATGTATTCATATTAAAAACGAACAATATTTTAACACCCCCGTCTCAAAAACATTCCACGGAAGAGATATTATGGCTCCTATTGGAGCTTATTTATCAAAGGGGATTAATATTGATAAATTTGGCTCAGAATTCCCTATTACAGAACTAATTGACTTCCCGATTGAGCTTAAAAAAATTTCAGATACTGAGATTAGATGTACAATCCAATATATTGATGAATTTGGTAATATAATTACAAACATTCAAGGAAATTCTGTCCTTTTAGAGGAAGATGCGGAAATGGCAATAAAAACGGGAGAACAAATAATAAGGGGAAATTTTGTGAAATTTTTTGAAGAAGTTTTTGTTAATTCACTACTATTTATTATAGGATCGAGCGGATTCCTTGAAATATCGAAAAATCAAGGCAATATTGCAAGCGATTTAGGTTTAAAGGTTGGAGATATTATAACAATTGAACTATAGGAGGTAAAGGCATGGATGAAGAAATTATAGCTTGCATTTCTGATGAGAACATAAAATTTTTACACTCGGGGCAAATAGAAAAGTCTGTATTTCCTATGCATAGAGGGGATGCTCATAAAAAAGGAATAAACCATCTCATAATTCGCGTATTTGTAATAACCGTAGCCCCTAATAACCAAATTTATTATCTAGTTCAAAAACGTAGTAAAGTGAAGAAAAGATTTCCTGAATACTATACAGACTCTGCTTCGGGGCATGTTTTATATAAGAAAAATCTAAATTTGTCTGATATTCAAGAGGAAGCAAAAAGAGAATTAACAGAAGAATTTGGTATACTTCCAAAACACCTTGAAAGATTTATATTTTACGATTTAAACTCAGAGGAAGATAAGGGGTCAACTGAAATTGCTTATGTTTTCTTGGGATTAGTGAATCACGGTATAGAATTAAAACCTAATCCTAATGAATTAGAAGTTGGCAGCAGTCGTTTTTATACGAAATCTGAATTATCAGCAATATTAAAGAACGAAAAATCAGTAGAATATTCTAGCTTAATTTGGAATAAACTACTATTAGTGGATTTAGACGAAATTCTTACTCTAAATACAAGCAAAAATAAGAGAATTTCATCAAAAAAAGATATAGCTTTATTTCTTGGGAGATTTCAACCACTACATCACGGTCATATTTACATGTTTAACAAAATATTAAAATTATATAAATTTATTAAAATTGGAGTAGGAAGCTCTCAGTTTTCTAAAACGAAAATCAATCCTTTTACATATGAAGAGCGGGTCAATTTTATAACATCTGCGTTAAACAAGAGAGGTATAACCTCACAAAGGTTTAGCATATATCCCATTCCTGATATTTTCAATGCAAGTGAGTGGGTAAATCATGTTATTTCTATTGTTGGAAGCTTAGATGCTATTTTTTCTAATAGCGACTGGGTTCGCCAACTTTTTCAGAATGAGGGATATACCGTAGGTGAAAAAATAGGAATTTTTAAGAAAAAATATAACGCATCACATGTAAGAAAATTAATAAGCAAGGATAACAGGAACTGGACGACTTTAGTCCCAAAAGAGGTTGCAAATTTAATAAAAGACTACGATGGAATTGAACGTATCAGAATTGTTTCTAATAAAGTGGATTTAGCTTGAGTAATAAGAATTATTTAGAGATCGACGGTTCTCTGGGAGAAGGAGGTGGAGCTATTTTACGCCTTAGCGTAGCTTATTCTTTTTTATTTAAAAAACCTATAATAATAAAAAATATTCGTGCTAACAGACCAAATCCGGGTTTAAGGCTACAACACCTTCTCGGTCTTAAAACGCTTGCTGATCTAACCAATAGCAAATTAAGCAATTGCCATGTTGGAACCGAAGAAATTACTTTTATACCTAATATTAAAAACGAAATAAAGAGTAACATAAGCTTAAATATTAATACAGCAGCGAGTATTGGTTTGTTATTACAACCAATTCAAATTGCATGTTTAGGGTTCAAAAAACCCGAAAAAATTGAGATAAAAATTCGGGGTGGTGGCACATTTGGCAAATGGGCGCCTGGTTTAAATTATCTTAAAGCAGTTACGTATAAAATTTTTGAAGCATCAGGATTAAAATTCAAGATTGACATCCTAAAACATGGATTCTATCCAAAAGGAGGAGCACAAGTAAATTGTTATATTTATCCTCCCCAAAAAACCTTGAATCCAATAAATTTAACAGAATTGGGTAATGTTGAAAGAATCCATGGCGATATAATTATAACAAATCAATTAAGGAGGAATCGAGCCAACATTGGAATTAGAATTAGAAAAACTATTCAACAGAGGTTAAAAAGAGACTTAAATGTTGAAACAGACATCAAATTCACATGGGTAGATTCAATTAGTCCTGGCGTAGGAGTGACTCTGTGGGCTCAATCAGACAAGGGGGGAATAATTTCAACAGGTACGATTTTAGGGGATAAAAAAACCTCATCTGAGAAGCTTGGTAACATAACAGCTCAAAAAATAATCTCTTCTATACAAAATGAAATTCCTATAGATAATTACCTTAGCGATCAATTAATTCCCTTAATGGCATATATAGAAGAAAAATCATGTATAAAAGTATCAGAATTAACTAATCATACAAAAACGAATTTAGAGTTAACTAAACGATTTACTAAAAAAGATTATGAAATTGTTAAGTTTAACAACTTCTATAAAATTCATTTTTAGAAATACCTTTATACGAAATGAATAGTTTTACATTTTCGAATCGAAAACTGTTCGAATTTAATTTAAAAATACCTTTAAATTCAAAAAAAACCTTCAGTAAAGAAATTTTTAAAGGATGATAATTATATGATTAGTATAAAAAATTTGAAGTGCTAAAAAACCATGCCTCGCTGTCCTAGATGCGGTAACGATAACAGGCTCGATAGCTTCGTTTGCGCATTTTGCGGTAAACGACTAAGAATTGAAAGGATAGAGAATTTTTCCATTTTTAAGCGTATCGAAGAGGATTTTACTTCTCCTGCTCGTTGGTATGTTACAATACTGTGGTTATTTACTAAACCAAATAGAGCTTTTTGGAATATTAACCACAAAAGGAAAGACGCACCGGGTAAGAAAATTCTGTTATTTAATGCGTTGTTGTATGGTTTAATGGGTTTAGCTTTTTTTTCACATATTAATATCACCTCAATACCACCCTTAACATTAGGGAGGTTTATTATTGATTTGGCGGCTTTCATAGCGTTTTTTGCTTTTGGATTTTTGTATTATCTCATTTTTGCTTTTATTCTTATTTGGATTTTTTCTAGAGGAGCAAACATTGCCGTAGATTTTTCAGAACGATTAGAAGCTCGTTTTGGAGATAAGGAAGATGAAGCCGAGAAATACAGCGAGGCTGAAATGAGCGTTTTTAGCATCTATAAAGGAGGAACATTACATCAACAACAGGCTTCAAAATTCAATATGATGCTAACCGCGTTTACCCCCTATTTATTGATAAACGCAATTGAGATTTTAATAATTCTATTAGGATTCCCTACCATCGATACACCAGACATTCCTTCTTTTGTAACTTTGAGTGCTCCGTTGTTTGCTTCACCAGTATGGACTGTTCTACACCTAATTGAAGCGTTAACAATTGCAATCTGGATCCCCATTCTAATTTCTCTTTCTATTAGAGAATTATCCAACTCATCTACATTCCGAGTGTTAATATCATCATTAATAATAGGAATAACTGTTGCCGTACTCTTTTATTTCTTGCGACCTACTTTTATTTTTTAGTACAAGATTGAAAGGCCCTGGATAATGAAAAATCACAGAAAAAATGATTTAGAAATAAAATCTAAATTAGAATCCGAAATATACGCTATAATTAAAACAATATTAAATTTAGATCATAAATACAAGAGTGGTAGTTTAAAAGATAATTTTTTTCAGAAATCCATAAAAAATGCGACGAATAATTTACTTACAATTAATATCTCATTAAGTAAATATAATTTAATACTTTCAGATATGTTGAAAAGTATGAATTATGCAGACGAATACTACCAAGCAATTGATATCATTAATAAAATATCCCCGCTTGAATTTCCTGCTGAAATATACTCGAAATCGGTTAGTTCTTCTTTTCTCGAAATTCCTAAACTCACTTCTGAAATAACTTCTTCGTTTATAACGCTCATGGACGGCTTAAAATTGAACGATTTTAACGATGAAGATTTAATCTCCGGTCTTTTTACTGACTTGAAAAATCAATTTGGCAAGTTTCCTGGTTTGGAATTAAGCAAAGTAAAGCTTCAAAAAGTCTATCAAGAATATAAGCATAACCCTCAAAAAATTAGCACAAATAAAAACTATAGAGATTTAATTGCAGACGAATTATACGCACTGTTTAATGATTTCAAAAGAAAGTTGAATCTGGAGCTTTAATAAAAATGAAAAAATTAATTAACTTTTCATGCTTTAACAGTATAGAAACTAAAGTTTCGAATTTAAGTAATTAATACAATAAAAGTAATTGTTTACAATGCCACGACCAGGTTTAAGATCGAAAGCTCAGCATCGAAAAAAGTTGAAAACTCCGGGAAATGTTAATGTTACTCATTATTGGAGAAAAAAACCTAGTAAAGCGGAGTGTGCTATCTGTAAAAAACCACTTCAAGCAGTTCCAAGATTAAGACCCTCCAAAATGAAAAAAACAAATCACGTTTCAAGAAGGGCAAATCGACCCGAGAGCGGAAGGTATTGTGCTAATTGCTTACAAACTCTTCTAAAAGAAGCAGTTTGGCAACCTTCAGAATAAATCACTCTGGAAATTTAATTAATATTAAATGTTTTCTCTTTCTAATTTCATATAATAGTTTCAGTTAGTTTTTGTAATTAAGAAAAATGATAATAACTCTATCTGGATTACATGGAACAGGGAAATCTACAATTGCCAAATTGTTAGCAGAAAACCTTGGAATACTCTATTATTCAACGGGCCAAGCGTTTCGGGATTTAGCCGAAGAAAGCGGTATGACTCTGGAGGAATATACTAACTATGTTGAGAAGAATCCAGAGATCGACAAAACTTTGGATAAAAAGGTATTGAGTATGGCAAGAAAGGGCAGCATTATTCTCGATAGTCAATTAAGTGGATATTTGCTAAAATCCATTGCGGATTTCAAGATACACTTAACCTGTCCATTAAAAATTCGCGTAAAAAGAATGGTAGCCAGAGATCAGAGCTCCTACGATGCAAAATTAAAGGAAACGACTCTAAGGGAAGAATCTGAGTTAAAGCGCTTTAATAAACTCTATGACATTGATTTAAGTGATAACGACTTTATTCAAAATTTCTTCGATTTAATTATTGACACAGAAAGGTTGTCAATTGAAGAAGTGCTACAAATAATTTTAAAAGAGTTAGAAAAAATAAAACTAAACGATTTCTAACAAAAATCGTAAAAAATTTATTATTAAAATTATTCCTAAATTTACTAAAAATAGTATATTTTTTCTGAATTTTTTAGTTTTCAGAAAAGATAAAGCTAAAAAAGTTAATTTGGTGACGAATTAAATGAGTGTATATGACATAGGACGCGTTTGCGTTAAAACGACAGGAAGGGAAGCTGGAAGATATTGTGTTGTGGTTGATATTATCGATAAAAATTATGTATTAATTGATGGGTTGAATGTTCGGAGACGACGAACTAATTACAAGCATCTCGAACCCATATCCGAAACGATCGATATAAAAAAAGGAGCCTCGCATGACAAGATAGAGGAAGCTATTAAAAAGGCTAAACTTGAGAAGAAATTAAAGGAAACTGTTTCCATTCCTATAAAATAAAAATTAATTCACAAACAAAATAAGTAAAGTAGCATAAGTGAACGCCGCTAAAAAGCGTCGCTATCTTTTTTTTTTGCAGATATAGCCAAGCGGTACGGCGCTGGCTTGGAGTGGTAACCTTAACCAGAAAGCCAGTGTGTGAAAACACTCGAGGGTTCGAGTCCCTCTATCTGCGTTTTGATTTTGCCAGATTAAAAGCTAATTAAACGTCCGGAAACTCCATTCCTTTAGCTTTACTTCCACCCATCATTTGTTCCATCCCTCCCTGTGCTTGGGTTTGCAGTTTCAACAATCTCTGAATAAGGGTGTTAATTCCAAAGCTACAGAGAAAATACCACCCAGTAAAGTTTATCCATCCTGCGTTTACTCCAATAGTTCTGATCGATCCATATACAAGAGCAGTCCATTCTGGACTAGCACTCGTCCAACCAGCCATCATGCTTCCAATAAGTGGTAGGTCGTTTGCATTCATTGGTGATAACGCAACTGGATTGGATGTTCCAAACAGGCCTCTTACTACAGAAAATATTACTATCATTGGAACGAAGGTTATGCACGAAGGCAACATACGCTTTAACGACATTTTTTGTTGCGAAGTTTTGATCATACTATCTAACCGTTCCCAACGCTTTCTCATTTTCCTGTATTTTTCTGCGTCGGTCTCAGCTAATTCTATAATTTTGGCTTTCTCTTCGTCGTGCGCTTTCTTAATGACTTGTTTTCTATTTATCTCGCCAGTATCAACTAACCATTTCGTTAATCCAGTACTAATAAGAGCCGTTGTTGTAGCCATTAAAATGATAAATATCATGGACCCCGGCGGGTAGCTTATCCACTCTAGAAAAGCATTTGATTCTTGTATTAATAACGAAAGCATAGTTATATTGAAGAAATTTTAATAATTTAATAAAGTTTTTAGCAAAAAAATGAGTAATAGAAATTTTAATCTAATCCATACCCAAGAACGAACGCATGCCCGGATATTGCATGGCTGCCATTTCTTTAGCTAAACTCTCGCTGTACTGATGCACGATTCCTATAGCTATTAGAAGCCCCGTACCTGAAGTCAGTGCACCTAGAGAATCGGCGAAGAAACTCATTACTGCAATTATTATTCCGTTCAGTATCACTAGCGTTGGGATGTATCTCTTCAAGATTCTCTCAATAATTTTATCCGAGCTTCTAAACCCTGGAATTTGCATCCCCGAATCGATTATCTGCTGAGCTATATCACGGGGGGCTAAGCCTGACACATCGACCCAGACACGGCCGAGCATCACACAAAGGAATATGAAGAAAATCAAGTATATAATAGCTCTTAATGGATCGGCTATTAATTGATCCAAACCTTGAGGTGGGGTGAGGAAATAAAGCAAGCCATAATTTGGAACCAAATAGTTACCTGCTCCTCCTCCAGCCGGTATATCGTCGAAACGGCCGATGAGATTTATCAAGAAATCGAAACCTTGTCCTCTAAGGGCAGAATTAGGTCCTGCGAGCATCTGTCCAAAAAACAGAAAATTGGCATATAATGCATTAACCAAAATGACGGGGATATTTGAGACATAGAGTAATTTCATTGGATATTTACCCTTGAAACCTCGATACCCCTTGTACGCCAAGGGGATTTCGACCCGGGTGGACTCGAACCATATTACAATAAGAAAAATGATTAAGGTAGTAATTCCTCCAAAAAGAGATGGTAGTCTATTGCCTCTGAATATAAAATCTGCAATATTGTAGCCTGGTTTCCCTAATCCTTGAATAAAACCTACGATAACTCCTCTCGCGAGACCATCATCAGCTTCCATAAAGCTAAACAAATTCCAAAAGATTTGACCAGCGACACCAGCAGCAATAAACAAAGAAACTCCGCTACCGATCCCCCATCCTTTTTGCAATAATTCATCAAGTAAGATGATAACGATTCCTGCAAGAAACAACTGTAAAAATACAAATGTTCCGTTGGATACAGTAAGAGTTCCAAAAGCTCCTCCAAGAATATAAGCAACTATATTGAATATTGTAAGAAACATTGCAAACACTTTTTGAGAACCGCTAAACATCGATCTATCGTAGGGATCGCTCATATCAACTTTAATAATTTTAGAACCAAGTAATAGCTGCATAATTAATCCAGCTGTTACTATTGGACCAATTCCTAATTCTGTGAGCGTTCCTCGCTGACTTGCTAGTATAACTCTTAACCAGTAATAATAATCTGTTGTCTCTGTAACATTTACCCCGTAAAGAGGAATGTTTGACATAATCAAATAAATTACTAGTGCTACTACAGTCCACAATAATTTTTCTTTGAAACTTACTTCTCTTTGCGGCGCTTTAATCTCAGGCATTACCCGTACGAATGGAGTAAAGACTTTTATGAATTTGCCCGTCATGGTTCATCAGTTTATATCTTTAACGACTATTTTCGTTTTATATAAAATTAAATTTTCTCGAATGAGAAATGTAATTAAACTAAAAAGTGAATTTTAAAAAAACTTTTTGATTTGATTAAGTATTTCACTTGAATAACTGATTTCTTAACAAATAGATAGGTGCTTAAATAAATAAAATGTAGAAAAAAAATAATAGAAAAAAATAATTTAGTTTATTACAAAATTAAATCTAACTCAATTTCTTTAGATGTTTTAGCGTTTTGGAATTAGAATAAGGATCCAATACCAGTGGGTTCCTCTTCCTCTTCCTCCTCTTCTTCTTTCTTTGCTTTCTTTGGTGCTCCTTTTGTGGGTTTTGCAGAAGCTGCGGGGGCGGCCATTACGGGAGTCGCAGCAGCAGCACTAATAATCGTTTCAATGTCAGCCTCTTTAAGCCCAGCCACAACTTTCGTAAGTTGTGCTTTATCAACAGTTACATCGGCAGCTTTTAATATTTTTTCAATGCTGGTTTCGGTGATATCTTTTTGTGCTTTATGCAATATTAAGGCAGCATATATGGTTTCCATTTTTTTAACCTCTTTTATATTTTATCCAATTAATTTTAAAATTTATGTTAGTTTACTTCATCAAAAAATCTATTTAATTATCCAAATAATCCTCCAATTCCGACTTCTTCATCTTCCTCACCATCGGCATCTTTGGATTCGTCTTTTTTACTCTCTTTTTTTTTTTCCGTTTCAGGAACTGGTAGATCTCCGCCAAGAACCATAGCGTTTATAGCGTTAGCATTTGAGAAAGCCTTTCGAATGTATTCATCCCGCAGATCTTCAAAATATACGGGTAATTTGAATAATAATCCAAGAGCTCCTCGGTGTGCTTTTTGAATCATAGGTTTTATGGTTTCTTTGTCTACAATACCTAATTCTAAAGCTAAATTCTGAGCAGAGAAATATGCTGAAGTTAAGTCCTTTTGGAACTGTTTCATGTCCATATATAGTATTTCTTCTGGAATAATTTCGCCATCGCTCCAAGCGTAATGAATCTTTATAAGAGATTCAATTGGATTTACTCCTAACTTCTTTAAAACAGCAGCTTGTTTGACATCAACTAAATCCCCTGCATGATGCGTTTGAGTATCTTCTCTAATCCAAATAGTATCATTTTGAATACTCGTTGGAAGCCGTAATGTCATGTTTAATTCGCTAATAACTTGTCCAGTAGGTAAACCTGTGTCGCCGGCGCTTACCCAAATATCAACAGGTGTAATTTCATCAGGTTTAGCAGGAACCATCCATTCGCTTTGATTAAAAATCTTTTTTATCTCAAAGATGTCCAGATTTGTGAAACAGAATGCGGCTTGTCCAGGAATTCTCTCAATAAATTCATCTAAATTTTCTTTTTTAGATTCTCGCCTATATTTATCGATCGCTCTAAGTTGGAGGCTCTTTTTTGACATTCTTATGGTTGCTTTTCCTCGTAAAATTTTGCGCATTTCTTGAATTTGCCTATCGTTAAGTTTTGACACCTCTATTACAGCAACATTACTATTTTCTTTAAACAAAGTCACTAAATGCTCAACTTCATCTAACTTCCATTGAGGTATTTTATGTTCTCCTATCACTGTTTCACACCTCTATACTCTTTAAAAATTGTTCGTCAATCTTAATGGGATGTCCCATGGTTGTTTTCAAAAACATAGATTTGATATTATTGTATCTATGGGGCATTTGATCAGCGATATAATCCACTACAGCTTTTAAATTTTCGAAGACCCTATCTTCCTCCATTGATTTTTTCCCTATTTTTACTTGGATGATGAGCTGTTTTTTCAGCTGAATTCTGATTATTTTTAGGTATCGTTCTATAGCTATTCTTAGATCTTCTGGACTTGATACAATACCATAACCGGTTGGAAATGGTTTTGGCATCTTCCCTAATGGTCCAAGAAACCTAGCCAAATAACGCGCTACGCTTGGCATCATTTTATCTTCGACTATAAAGAAATTGTACTTCTTCACAAATTTCTTCTTTACTTTTTTCTCCTCGTTATTCAATTGTACTAATCCATCGTTATCAATCGTTTCAAGCCCTAAGTTTCGTGCTTCTAATAGAATTTCATCTGAAGCTATTACACATACATTAGGTTTATCACTTGTTATAGTATTATTAGGAAGTAAGATTTCCTTGTCTATCCTTTGTTTAGGGTCGTTTAAATTAAGGTCTTTCAGATTAATAATTAAATCAATCGATTCGTCAAATTTCCTAACCTTATCTTTAAATCCCTCCTTTTTCATAACCGAGTGTTTTATAGCTGCATTAATCGATTTTTTTAACAATTTATCGTCGACTTTCATGTTTTATATCTCCTCCTGGATTTTATCGTCATATTCTCCGGCGTCAATTCTTTTTTGTACATCTTTTGGATCACTACCCTCAACTGTTGCACCAATAGAAAGAGCTGTTCCTATAACGGTCTTTACAGCGTTTTTAAAATTTTTAGCTAAGAAGATGTCCTTTTTAGCGTTTGTAACAGCAATCACTTGCTCAAGAGTTAAATCGCCAGATTTCTGCTCAGAGCTATTAATGCT
>JAGXNS010000129.1 GCA_019894855.1 Promethearchaeota archaeon | reverse complement strand
AGGAAAAGTGGATTATGGAGAGGATGATATTGACAATCCCACGTTAGCTTTTACAACCAATATGGCGACTTTTACAGGAATTCTCTTTGGAACAATTGAAATTTCTGGTGCACATGAAGCCGGAGAAGTCAGCTTTGATGGTAGTAGTGAAGCTCTAATGGATCTTCAGGCTATTACATCTGTTCTGAATGATTTCTTACAAAATATTTAATGCACACCCCATAACTGCCCAGATGCTCGTTGTGCTCTATCTAATTGAGAATTTTTTTTATTTAATCGAGCTCTACCAGTTTTAGTATCCCTTCGGAAAGTAACATCGATTTCTTTTAGAAAGAGGTTCATCCCTTCGCGTTTATTTAGGGGACCAATCGTTTTTCCATGAACTCCTGGCTTTCCAGTGAAAAGAAGAACTCGGTCAATTAAAGAATCAGCGATTTGAATATCATGTTCTATACAAATAGCAACAGCATTATTTCTTTTTGTAATAGTACGAATTATTTGACCTATATGAATCCGTTCTTCTACATCAAGGTATGCTGAAGGCTCATCAAGAATATATAGATCTGCGCGCTTAGCAAGGCAAGAACATATAAACACACGTTGCAGTTCACCCCCTGAGAGTGCTGATATTTGTAATTCAAATAATTTATCAACACCTAAAGGTCTATATAATATCCGTAAAATTTCTTCTGAGAAATTGTAGGTTAGAGCCCGTTCTATTATGAAATCTCTAACAGTTTGAGAAGATTCTTGCGTAATGTATTGTGGTTTGTAAGAGACAATAGCTTGAATTCCTTCGAAATCTGATCCAAAGTCAGGTTGGAGCTCACCTGCGAGGATTTTTGCAAAGGTAGATTTACCACATCCATTTTCACCAACAACACCCAAAATCTCAGAAGCATAAATCGTTCCAGGATTCACAGATAAACGAAATGACTCAAATGTCTTTGAAATTTTTCCATAACGAGCAAAAATCTTTGCATTACTCCATGTCCGACCGCTTGCAGAGCGTTTAAAGGCATATCCTTTTTCTCTGAACTCTATGTTTTCGGTCTTTAAAAAACCAGTTAAATATGCGTTAATACCCTTTTTTGTTGTTAAAGGTTTTGAAATGATTCCAAATTGATGGGGTACGCCATAAAATAGTTGAACGGTATCTGAAAGGTAATCCAATATCGCTAAATCGTGTTCAACTACTAATATAGGACATTGTTTCTCACTACCAAAACCTTGAGCACGCTCACGCAATAATTGGGCTAATTTGATTCGTTTTTGCACATCTAAAAAAGTACAAGGTTCATCAATAATGTAAATATCTGCCTCTTTAATAAGAACGGAAGCAATAGCAAACCTCTGCAACTCCCCCCCAGAACATTGTTCTAGGATTCGATTAGCAATAGCACTAATATCTAAATAATTTTGAATCTTCTGGAAAAATAATGAGCTTACTTCATTTTCTGCATGTAAAATATCTATAACTTTCTTTCTTTGATACTTCTCAAACAATACACGCAGAACTTGTTGTTTATAAGCAATTTTTCTATCATTTTGGGATAAGTTTGTAAAATGATTTCGCATTTCACTTTCTTTTACTTTTTTTATAACATCTTTCCATTGAATTTGATTAGATTTTAAATTGGAATTTCCAAAATTTGGTTTTAATTTTCCTGAAATGATATTTAAGACAGTTGTCTTTCCTATTCCGTTTGGACCACATAATCCAGAGACTTTTCCCGAGATCAGAGTTGGTAAATTATAAAGACGAAATCCATCAAATTTTTCCTCGGTTGAATATTTATGAGTAGGAACCAGTTCAGTTGGCTCTTCTAAAATACCTTTTACATAAATTGCTTTTGCAGGACAAACATTGGCACACACACCACATTTCAAGCAACTTTCGCTACTGATTCTTATTTGATTTGTAGATTTTTGAACCCAAATCGGGACTACTTGCTTCTTCTTATTTGGTTTTAATGTTGCGTTTGAAAGAGTTATTGGGCATTTCTTAATACATTGACGGCCACAGAACCGAATATTACAAGAATCGTAATCAACCAAATATGCTTTTTTCATTGTATTTTAAGCAAGATTAGGGTTATTGTTATCAATAAATTTCTCATTTTATAGATTTAATAATAGTTAAGAATGATATAAAGAGAATTCTATCTAAAGTCTATCCGATCTTTTGAAAAACAAAGACTATCATATATTCAGTTCCAAATTCCTCGGAATTTTGTGTTTCACGATAAATTTAGCATTTATAGAATTCAATTTCTATAAATATAAAAAATTAATCTTCTAGTAATTTTTGAAGAATTAAAGGCATAGAGAAAATATCCCAATAGTTATGATCGATTACCTCTTTTACTAATCCAATGTATCTTAAAGGAGCATTTAAATACTTTTTATAACACAATCCAACAATCCCACTTGGCATTTCATTATCTCTTTTTAAGTCCAGCAGTTTTTCTTCCATATCTGTAAGGGTATAATTTTCAAAGCTACCTTTATACTTCCTTCGACAATTATGATATAAATCTATGTGATGGAATTTGGTATTACTCCTCTCATAAGGGACATCTACTTCGGCTACCATAGGGTTCTCGTCAAAGAAATACATGAACCTATTAGCTATGTAAGGGATATCAAAACTTTTACCGTTGTAAGTTACAAAACATGGAAATTTTGGGAACATTTCTGATTTAAGATGCTCACAGATGGCAATTTCTTCTTCTAAATCCCTCGCAAAAAGAATGTGAATTTCAAATTTATTGTTTTTGAAATAACCTAACCCTATCATGATAATAGGACTATCATATAATCCTAACGTCTCAATATCAATAAATAATAGTTCCTCCAAATCAAAGCAAAAAGCTACATCTAAATCGTAGATATTCTTATTTTTGCATAAACCCTTATAATTTTTGCTTTCAATCAAATTCAATAGTCTGTGGGCAGAGACGTTATATTTTAAGTTAATTTTTAAATCATGCAATGACTTAACGCCCTTTCTGTTCAGCTGACGTTCAATATTGTCACCGATATAATAGACTGTCTTTAAATTTCTTAGAATCTTCGTCTTAGAACGCGAGAGTTTTAGATCGCATTGAAATTCTTCGTCTTTCCAAACAATTTCCATGAATTGACCCATTTCATTTCTTACTACTGCATGATTTGGAAAGAGTTCTTCGATTGTTTTGCCTCTATATTGATCTGCGAGGTGAGTAATATTAAATGTTTCGAAATTGTAATAGTAGTCCATTGTCTATAGTAAAAAAGTTATTCTTTTTAATAACTTGATCGGTGTTAAATTATAGTAAATCTAATTATTTGAAGAGTAAGCTTTAATTTTGATTCTTCAGGAATTACCTTCTAAAAATATAAGTTATAAAAGGATAAAAATCTAATAATCGACTTTAGGTATAGTATCCTCAAATTCTCTACGCGGAGGTTTGTATTTAAAGAATCTTCGAGATTCGCTATCTTCCAGTACATAGTTACTACCCCCGCCGTGTATCATGCAAAATGGATCGAATAAGCCGATTTCATTTGCGTATTGCCTTGTAAAGCCCCTTCCACCCATAGTTCTAAAACAATGAATAGCGCTCTCAAACCCAAGTTCTGTGGAACTTATCTTCAAACCCATAGTATTAGCAGCCATTAATTTTGAACCTGCTAATTCAGGGTGTTTGTCTAATTGTCTTACATATTGGATCATAGCGGAAATTAACAAATTCAGTTCGCGGATTTTTCGAGATATTGGAAATCGAATTACTTGAAATTGATGTAATCTTTGCTCAAATTGTCTTCGTTGGAGAGCGTATGCATGAGAATAAAGTAATTTTTTCATGGTGTCCCCTAAAGCCTCGGCACTTATTACTAACCTTTCCTCTGTTAATTGATGAAAAGCAATATCCAATCCATGACCTTGAAGTAAACTCTCTTTTGGAAGTTCTACTCTATCAAATATTAATCGACTAACGAAAGCATCTGTCATACCATAGGTCCTTACCCGAGCACTTCGAAAGTCCTTTAATTGTTGATTTTTTGTATCCACAACGGCTGCAGCTAATTGTCCGTTATTTAACCTTCCATATAAAATAATATAATCAGCAATCATACCGTTCGTAATGAATAATTTTTTGCCTTTTGCTACAATCATATCATCCCTTTCTTGTAGAGCTAATTCCATTCTAAAAATATCAGAACCCGCGTTAAATTCGGTCATAGCAGAAGCACCAATTTTACCCTCTCCTGCTACGGGAATCAAAAATTGTTCTTTCTGTGCATCATTAGACGCATAATTAACAGGATTACAATAAAGGGTACCTCCAGAAAGTCTACCCATTTCTACACTATAATTTCCAGCAATATATCGTTCACTGTACTCACTCCAGCGACCACCACATATTGCATATGCTATTAAAGCGTTTCTAGTAATTCGTCCTACATCGTAGTCTTCTGTATTAAGTATTGTGGAATAATATCCTTTATCAGACAATTTCTTCATTATGCCAATTACAATTTCTCTCTTTTTATCCTGAGTAGGTTCTTCTACGAGATAATTCAAATCTTCTAACTTTTTGATTTCGGGATCGAGTTCTTTCTCCATAAATTCATATAGCTCTGCTAAGTATTCTTTTTCTTGAGCATTAAGCACGGGATTGTTTAGTAAATCCAATTCTGGGATATATTTTTGAATTTTGATTTTTTCGAACTCTCTAATTCTTGTATCCATAATTATCATACTATTTTCTTAAAATATTAAAATTATCTTCAACAATCCTAATAGGAATCTTTTCCCATTATTTTAATGCAAAAATATTTAGAAATCTTTTAATCAAAGTGAGATTAACATATCATATCTATTAGAT
>JAGXNS010000128.1 GCA_019894855.1 Promethearchaeota archaeon | reverse complement strand
GTTTAGAATCCCATGTCGCGGCCCTACAAATAGCAGAGGGAAAATAGGTGCTCTTTGTTTTACCCATCCTGTCAGGTCGAACCCCATGAGGCCCATCGTACATTGTAAATGATTTTACACCCAATCTTTTAATAAATTTAGTATGCCACATTAATCTTCCCGAACATAGCTTAAATTTTTCCTCAAGAGTTAATCTGCTTAATAAATCTTTAACTCGTTCTTCTAACCCTAAACTTTCATCTCTAAACGGAAGTTGGCATAATTCTTCTTCTGAATAAGTTTTACTCACTTTATTTGACCTTTTTCTACTTATGATTAATTTAATAGAAATAATAGAAAAAAAATATTTTTCAATATTTTATTCTACTATTACAATCCTCTAATTGTGGTTTATTCTAATAATCATTCTACATAATTGAATCTTATTGTTTTGTGAGGTTTAGAAAAAGATAAAGATGTAAATGACAGTCTCATTGCGTCATTTCTAATAAAAAAAAAATAACTCTTCTTTTAGCTTAAAATTCTTACATTTTTAAGATGGATAGAATCTGATAATGGATTGTTGGTAATGTTTAATGTTTCTAAGTTGGGAAGGTTAGCTAAATTGTCTATTTTTCGGATTTGATTATTTGATAAATTAAGGTGTTTAAGGCTCTTTAATTTCTCTAACCCTTCAATGTTTGTTATTTGATTACTACTCAAATCTAAAGTTTGTAAGTTTTCTAAATTTTCCAGATTTTCAACTTTTCGAATTTTGTTATTATTTAGTAATAGTTCCTTTAATTTTTTTTGATGATCTAGGTGTTCAATTTTAGAAATTTGATTCCCACCTAATTCTAATTCCTCTAAATTAATAAGGGCATCTAATCCATTGATTTCTTGTAGCAAATTAGATTCTAAATGAAGTTTTCTTAAGTTAACAAGATGATTCAATTTTTCGATAGTCGTAATATTGTTCATCTCTAAATAGAGGCCCTGTAGATTAGAATACTTTTGTAAGTTTTTTATATCGCTTATGCGATTAATATCCATTTGATTTAAATAGAGATCATTGTTATTTACAAAAATTTTCTTCTTCTTTATCTTTATATATTCCATGGAATGTAGTTAGAAACACTTATTTATTAGTAAATCGAATAAAAATTATAATTAAAACGAATTGTCAGTTTATAATTAAAAAGTAACATAAAAAAAATAGATGTCTCCTTCTCTAAGATGGAGTAATCAAATTTTTCTGCAAAGTAGTTCACCTTTTCCAATAGGAACTATTAAAGCATCGACGCGTTCATCTGATAGGGCTTTGTCAATCATGGGTTTTAAGGTATCATAATGGTTAATGGCATTATCGGCTACTAACAAGCCTCCTTTTACCATATTTGGGATGGTTAAATCGTAACAATCGTCATAGACTTCCTTCTCAGCGTCTAAAAAGCAAAAAGATACATTTTTCTCCTCTTTTAAAAAATCCCGAGCGTCTCCTTCTACTAATTCAACATATTTCGTCATTTTACTCTTTCGAAATGTCTCTTTTGCAAGTTTTATCTTTTCTTCTAAAATTTCAAATGTTTTTATTTTGATTCCTCTCTCTATACATGCGAGGGCTATCCACATTGTAGAATAGCCTCCACTAGTTCCAATTTCTAAAAATTCTCCATTAGGAGCACTAGCAGCTAAGATTGATAGGAATTTACCCGTTTCAGGAGGAATTTGACGAAGTCTTTTCATTCGAGGCGTCCCATCAGCTCTATCTTTAGAATCAAGACTCTCGAGATAGTTCATTCTTCTTATTACAAGTTCTGAGATGTTATGAAACATAATATTTCACTTGAATTGTATATTAATTTATAATAAATATAACAATTATATATTGATTATCAATGAAGCATGAATGACTTCGGACAAACATTTAAAACAGCAATAAGCCATAGATAGCTCAAGTCACTCTACTGATCAGATAAGATAACGCATTATATAAAAAAACTTTTCTAAATTAAGCTAAACTCCCTTTTAATTTATTGCAAATTTCTTTTTAAACGAAGAAACACATCCTAATTTATAAAACAAAATTTTCAAGTTGAGTAAATTGAGCTTTAAAATAAAAAATAATGTATATTGGGTAGGGAAAACAGATTGGGAACTTAGAAAGTTCCATGGAAACGAATATTCTACGCACCGTGGTTCCACCTACAATTCTTACCTAATTAGAGAAGAGAAAAATGTCCTTATTGACACCGTGTGGATGCCCTTTTCAAAAGAATTTGTTAAAAATCTCTCAAAAGAAATTGACTTAGAAAAAATTGACTATGTTATAGCTAATCACGCAGAAATAGATCATAGCGGTTCACTTCCTGAGCTTATGGAACGCATACCAGAGACGCCAATTTATTGTACTGCAAATGGTGTTAAATCGTTAAAAGGCCATTATCATAAAGATTGGAATTTTAAAGTAGTAAAAACGGGGGATACATTAGATTTAGGAAATGGTAAACAGTTAATCTTTGTAGAAATGAGAATGCTTCATTGGCCTGATAGTATGGCATGTTATCTAACGGGAGACAACATCCTGTTCAGTAACGATGCGTTTGGTCAACACTACGCCTCGGAATACATGTATAACGATCTCGTCAATCAAGATGAGCTATTTACGGAATGCATGAAATATTACGCAAATATCCTCACGCCTTTTAGTGCTCTTGTAGATAAAAAAATAAAGGAAGTTTTAGCTCTAAACATTCCTATTGATATTATTGCAACTAGTCATGGAGTTATTTGGAGAGACAATCCAACCCAAATTGTAGAAAAATATTTAACTTGGGCTAACGATTACCAAGAAAACCAAATTACAATATTATACGATACAATGTGGGATGGAACAAAAAGAATGGCAGAAGCAATTACAAAAGGAATTCGTGAAATTGATAAGAAAGTTAATGTTAAATTGTATCATATAGCCAAAACCGATAAAAACGACCTAATTACAGAAATCTTTAAATCAAGGATTATACTAGTAGGATCACCTACTATAGGTGGAGGAATTCTATCTGGTGTTGCCGAAATCTTGGAAATGATTAAAGGAATGCGTTTTAAAAACAAGAAAGCAGCCTCATTTGGTTGTTATGGATGGAGTGGAGAATCAATAAAGGTTATAAAAGAACATTTAGAAAAGAGCGGCTTTTCTGTAATTAATGACGGTATACGCGCGTTATGGAACCCCGATGATGAAAGTTTGGAAAAATGCGTAGAATTCGGCAAAGAAATAGCTAAAACAATATAATTTTTTTTTACTATATTTTTTATTTCTAATTGTAATATGTTGAACTCAATATAGAACGGTTAAATTAGAATAATAAAATTGAGAAAAGAGTTCCCCTTTACTGGTAAAGTTTTTTTGATTTGCAATATTTTTTCTATCATGTCTCATGATATCGTACAAATTAAGCTTAGCATAGAAATACCGCAAGATAAATGGCTAGCAACTTTCAACAAAAAATATCCTGAATTGAATTTTCATATTCTATCTAACTTTCCTATTGGAGAAAATTCAGGGATCACATCGTTTCAAATAAGGGGTTCCTCTGTAAAACGTTTTATTTCCGATTTTAAAGAAAAATTAACTGAGCAAACTGCCCAAATCTTGTATGAAGGTGAAGATCTTGTAATATTGAACGTAAAGGAAGGCGACCCATGGATATTAAATACCTTAGTTAAAACTGAGCTATTGATATCTTATCCTGTGCTTGTAAAAGGCGGTAAAATTAGAATAGAAGCTATCACAAACCGTTCAAAAGTAGATAGATTTTTAACACAGCTGAAAAAGAAAGACATAATAGCGAAAATCGAGCGCATAGGGTATTATTATAAATCGACTCTCCTCACTCAAAGACAAAATGAAATATTAAATGATGCATTTCAAAAAGGATACTTTGACATTCCAAGAAGTGTTTCATTAACCGAATTCGCTAAAGATTTAAATATTTCAAAATCTGCTCTCTCTGAAACATTACGGAGGATTTTTAAGAAATTAGCTAATAATCACATTAATTCTAGCAATTAAATCTGCGATAAGAGTTCTATTAAAGCCCGAGGAATCTCTTTATAGTTGTTTACAGCAAAAAATTTACCTTGTCCAACTTGAGCTATTTCTCGACAGGTATCGATTCCTCTTTCAGCATCGTTTTCAGCGGGTATCCCGATTACATGTAATTTTGGAAATTTTTTCGCCAAATCAAGGGGGTTTTTCCCTCTATTATAGTTTCCATCGGTGATTAAAATCCCCGATTTATGTCTTGTTTTTTCCTTAATTTTATTTAATTCTTTTAATCCCTTTTCTAAACCAATATGAATATTGGTAAAACCAACTGCCTCCGAATCAAGAATTTCATCTATGATTTTTATGACTGGCTTCTTCTTATCTATTTTTTTAAGAACCATAGCTGTGGAATTAAAAAGAACTATCCCATAACTTTCTTTTTCCATATTATAAGCCATTACAGATGTAGTAAGAGCTGCGTTAAGTAGAAGCTTCCCATACATACTTCCACTTGTGTCTAAAATCATTACAATTTTTCTCTTTTTTTTTTTTCTTTGGATTCCAAAAATATCCTTGTAAGTAAGACTTTTTTTATAAATATTTAATGGATTATGTTGAATAGTTTCGTCTAAGTCAAATTCTGGAGACCCTATCTGATAAGAAGGAGCAACTTTTTTAAAATTTCCTCTTATTCCTTTACTTGTTATTTTTAACGAAGTTTTTATAATACTTTGTCTTGCTAGACGCCTAAAAACCTGTTTGTATTGTTCTGAAATTGGCCGTCTTATAAAAAAGTAAACTTCCGCCATCGAAATTTCGGAATTTTTTGCTTTTTCTGAAAAGAAT
>JAGXNS010000127.1 GCA_019894855.1 Promethearchaeota archaeon | reverse complement strand
CATCTTCATATCCTTCTTGTCCATAGTGATACGGCTCTATTTCCGTAGGATCGTACTCGCTATAACCAACCGCTACTACAATCGAACCAACTTTCACCGTTTTAGTCTCGGGTTCCATCGAAAAATCAACCGCTTGGACTGGACATATGTTAATGCATGTTTTACATTCAATACAATTTTTCTTGTCCCTTACAAATGTTGCAGGAATTGCTTGAGGATATGCTTTGTAAATAGCGTTTCGCATGGACATTCCACTATCCCACTCACTTAGTACTTCCACTGGGCAGTTTGTAGAGCAATCACCACACGAAGTACAGTTATCTTTCACGTATCGAGGTTTAATTTCGATTTCAATTTCAAAATTCCCCATTGAACCCCCAATAGCTTTAATCTGAGCGTTTGTATAAAGCTCAATTAATGGATGATTCGCTACTCCGTTGGTTAGAGGAGAAATCGAACATTGAGGGCATTCTAGAGTTGGAAATGTTTTATTCATTTGTGTCATGTGCCCTCCTATTGTAGAGTTTTTCTCAACTAAAAACACGGGTATTCCTAATTCTGCTAGATCATGAGAAGCTCTTAGTCCTGCGATACCCGCACCAATAACTAATGCTGCCTTAGTGGTCGGAATTCGTCTTGTTTCGACATCTTCAAGTTTTCGAGCTCGATTAACTCCGGCTTCCACCAATCTGAACGCTTTTGCAGTCGCTTTTTCTTGTTTTTTTTTATGAACCCAACTACAGTATTCTCGGACATTAACTTGTTGGTGTCTATGTTTATTAATTCCTTCTTCAGCGATGGCTTTTGCAAATGTTATACCATGCTGATTTTTAGAACAACTTGCAACTACAGTTCTATTAACTCCTAATTCTTTAATTGAATCTTTAAGCATCTGAACACCTGGTTTTGAACACATGAACATATAATGTTCTGCTTTAACAACATTTGGCAAAGTTCTTGCGTAATCTGCCACTTGTGCTACATCTACAGTTCCGGCAATGTTATGACCGCAATGACAACAAAAAACACCAATTCTGGGTTCTTCAGAGTCTCCCGATTCAACTGTACTTTCTTCCATTTTTTCTTCTTTAACGGCCATCTATGCAGCCTCCTCTTCTTTTTTAACTTCTTCTACACCAAAATTATATTCTTTTCCCATCAATTGATACTGAAGACCGACAAATTCCCGATCCATTCCCATACAGTATGCAACCAATTGAGAAAGGTGAATTACGGGATAATCATAATTACAGCCCTTATTCTTGTTTAATTGATCTTGCGCTGTCTCATATTCTAAATGACAAAATGGACAGATGTCAAGTATAAAGTCAGGCTTCACGTCATTAATATTCTTCATTTTTTCTTCAAAGATCGTATCACTCGCTTTTCCATCATACGCTTTTACACCGCCACCAGCACCACAGCAAGTAAGCTGTTCTTTAAATCTAACAGATTCAACACCTAATACTTCAATCAATTCTTCAACGATCGTCGGTCCTTCTGAACTTTCAATCTCTCGAATTCTTGTAGGTTTTAGAAAATGACAGCCATAATGTACAGCAGCACGTGCGGTAATTTTTCGAGTTATTACGTCTTCTAAGCCCCATGGACCAACTTCATAACCTAGTACTTCAGCGACGTGTCGTACATCAATCGTTCCTTTAAATTCGTAATCTCCAAGTAGTTTTAGCTTTTCGTTTACTATTTCTCTGTGTTCGTCGTTCTCTTTCAGATGTTTATTTATTTCCTGAAGCGTTCCAAAACATCCATTACATACCGTAAGAATGTCCGCATCGTTTTTTTCAGCAATACAGAGGTTTCTCGCACCTGTTACCATCCAATCTACTTTATTAAACGACCGAAAGACTCCAGGAGCTGGACAACAACTTGCGCGCTCCATATCTAAAATCTCGTATCCCAGTTTTCCCATTACAAATTTAGTCGCTTTTTCAATTGCAGGATATCTATTAGGCATAATACATCCGAGAAAAAATGAAAATGCTTTTTCTTTTACCATTACTTAATCCTTCTCCTCTTCCTTCTTTTTTTCCCCCTTAACGGGAGGTAAATCAAATAAATGTTCTTTAAACTTTTTTAAATCTTTATCATCTCCCTCTTCTTTAAATTTAAACACCGTAGGAGGGAGTTCTTCTAATCCTAATTCGACCCTTCGCTTTCTAATCTCGTCGTTTATTGGTACGGCGTGTCCGAAATTTTTTAAATAACCAACAACCGCTCTGTGATTAGGCGATATATTTCCTCTTTTAGTAGCGTAATTTCTTAGTTCCATTATAACATCAGTTGGTCTAACATCTCTTGGACATCGTTCATAACAGTTATAACATGTCGTACATAACCAAATATCAGGATCTTCAAGCACTGATAAATCTCCAAGCACTACTTTTCGGAGTATCATCCGTGTCTTTAACGCAGTCCATCTACCGCTCTCACAACTAGCGGTACACGTACCACACTGTATACATTGCCAGATATTTGACCTTCTTTCTATATCTTTAAAAAACGCTTTATCGAAATCTTCATCTGTCTTATATTCTCGGTGTGTTTTTTCTGTTTCTTCCACATTTTCCACCTTTTATTAATATGAATTTAAAAAAAAAAAAATTTTAAAATTTTATTCACATTGAGACTATTTTTGCATCTGCACTAATCTCTAAGAATCCAGCAGCTCCAATAGGATCTTCTACAAAGTCCCACATTTCTTCTCTTTTGATACCCATTAAATCCATTGTCATTTGACAAGGATAGAGTTTCACGTTTCCGTTTTCTACAGCGTCTTTAATCATTCCCCATGGGTCTTCCATTCCAAACTTCGCTAACTTATTTCTAAACATCATAGCAGCCATTCCTTTCATACCGGTAAACATTCCTGCTGCCTTAGGCTTGAATTTCTTTCTCAAAAGATGTAAACCCCAAAATGTGAAAAAGAAGTTCATCTTGATATCCATTGCGTCTCCTGTTGTGCCGAGAATTAGCGCCATCCCAAACTTTTCAAAGGATCTATCACTTACAATAAAACTTATATCTTCTGCCATTTTATTCACTTTTTTTGTTTTTTTTTTGTGTATTTAAATTTTTATTTCATTTATATTCCAAAATTTTGTAATATTTTATTACCTTAATTTTCAAAAAATCAATTTTGATCTCCTGGACTTATTACATCCAGGATATTATCTTTGGTGTTATATCTAAAATATCGATTAGATCGTCATATCCAATAGGCTTAACCTTATCGTGAATATTCTCAAGGGCTATACCGCGAGCCTGTAAATCTGGGATCATCGCATAAACGTTAATATTCGTATTGAGCAGTTCTTCCATCTTCTCTGGAATTTTACCTTTTTTGTTAATTCCAATTACTCCGTCGTGAATTAATACTAATCCAATCTGCGAACCTTTGTTAACTTGTGCTTTCAATAACGGTAATAAACGCTCTAAATGCTTCCCAGTCATTTCACTATATCCAAACAAATACAAGACATTTCTATTTTCAGCCACTTTTTATTCTCCTCCGTTAAAATCTAAAACACGTATCAGCGTTTTCAATTAATTCAACAACTTCGTCAATGGTGACGATCTTCAAATTTTCATATTCTACTAAGTCATCCGTGCTCATCCCAGCGTCCTGTAAAGCTTTATCTACAACGTATAGTTCTAAGTCTGATAGATCAGCGATTTCCATAACTTCATCCAATGAATCCATTCCAATTGCCTCTGGCTTAGCGTTTTTGTTAAGTAAATATACAGCATCTCCCGTAAATACGATTTGACAGTTGACATATTCTCCAAGCGCAACGAATCCCGATCCAATGCGAATTGCTTCCAATGCTGAATTTTTGCCCATAGGTGATTGATCAGTTATTATTACTACAGATTCTATCATTATAGTTATCCCCCCGCACCAAATACGATTATTTTATCCGATTCTACGGCCCAATTAGAAAAGTCGCCTAATCCCTCTTCAGCTGCTCCCTCAATGAAATTCGATTCATTTAATCCAGTTAAACTTACCCAGGTCGAACAACCCGCTACTGGAATATTATTATCAATCGTAAATTTCTCCAATTTTTTGGGAACATCTCTTATAGACGATCCACAACTGATATCTCCTTTTATGTTGTAAACGCCAGTTCCAAAGAAAAAAAATCCCTTAATCCTGTGTCCCTTCTTTGTCAAAGATTTACATATTTCTATTAACGAATCGCTAGCTTCAAATTTATACGGTTCAGTACTAATAAAAAATGAGTATGTCGTCATCGTTAATCACTTTTCTCGTGAGTTTAAAGCCTAAGCTTTTTTAATCGTAAAAATAATTTGTTCGCCAGCTTCCTTTGTCTCGACTATCGTATCTCCGGTCTTATTGATAAGAGCAGGTACGTCTTTTAAGGCTCCTCTGTCATCAGAAATCAACTCGAGAGTTTGTCCTGAACTCATTTTCTTTAATTCCTTTTTTGTCATGAGTACAGGCATAGGACACTTTTTTCCAACTGTATTAAGTTTTATATCTGCCATTTTTTTCAACTTTTTTAGATATTTTGTTTATTTTTTTTTGTTTAATACCAAATTTTGTTTAAAATTGGTATACCTTGTAGAGTTAAAATGTACATACCTATATAAATAATAGTTTTTTTGTTTATAATAATCACCTTTATTATTCAAAAAAACTAATAAATCAAATAATCGTAGTGAAAAAAGTTATAAGTAAGCCCGCACTATATTAGAATTGAATATAAATATTTGGAGTTTTGACAATGGCAACAGAAAGTACCAAACCTATAGATATAGACGAAATTGATAGAGAAATCTTAGACTTATTGCAAAATGATGGAAAAATAACAATAAATAAGATTGCTGAAAAAGTATCTGAAAAATTAGGATTAGATAAACCAAAAAGCGCGACTGCAATCAGAGCTCGAGTTCAAAAATTAGAAGAATCCTTTATTAAAAAG
>JAGXNS010000126.1 GCA_019894855.1 Promethearchaeota archaeon | reverse complement strand
ACCCACTCCTGCAGCGCAAAATTTCATATATTCTTCTTTACCACCAATAGCGGCAGCGGAGGGATACCCATGTCCAACGATTTTACCAAACACAGATAAATCCGGTTCATAACCATAATAAGCTTGACCACCACCCATATGTAATCTAAAAGCACACACAACTTCATCGGAAATCAAAAGCGTCTTATTTTCATGACAGAGTTCTTCCACTTCTTTATTAAATCCCGGTCTAACAGGGTTAGCTCCTGATTCTCCTCCCATCGGTTCAATTAATACTGCAGCAACTTTTCGCTTTTCTTTAAACATTTGCCGTAATGTTTCAATATCGTTTGGCGGACAAGAATCGGTGAATTTAAACACATTTTTTGGTATTCCATGCGATTCTAATAGTTTTGTTCCAGGGACGTGCATATCGTAAACCAATTGATCTGACCACCCGTGATAACTTCCGCCTATTTTAATAATCCATTTACGATTTGTAGCTACTCTGGCAATCCTTATAGCAAGCATATCGGCTTCTGTTCCTGTTTGGAGCCATCTTATAATTTCACATGAAGGGAAATGCTTTTGAAGTTGTTCGGCAGCAAGATATTCGTATTCGTTAGTTATTCCATGACAAGGTCCTATTTCCCGAATAACTTCGATAACCTTTTCCGTCAAAACCGGGTGATTATGACCAAGGATAATTGGTCCTCCGTCCATTAAATAATCCGTAAGTACAATATCATCAACAGTTTCCATGTAACAATCAAAAACTCTTTTGCTCTCTAGAGGGAATGGATAGTTAAAGGCGAGATTATGTTCTACACCTCCAGGAATTATTTTTCTTGCTCTCTCAAAAGCCAGTTTTGATTTCGCATGATTTTTCTCATACCTTTCTAATATCGCTTTTAATTCGTCTGGCTTAAATTTGCTAATAGGCAAATCAACAATATTTTTAATTTTCGCTATTTTTTCCTCATATTCCATATAGAATCAACAAACTACTTCTTTCAGTTATTAAATGAATAATCCAATACAAATAAAATAATTTTTTCTGATTAACAAAATCTAAAATTACACATATAATTATGGAAAAATGTCTGACTCAATAAATCTTTATTTACCTTATTATCATTTATATTAAATATGTCAGATACAGAAAATTCTTCTAAATACATTTTGGCAATCGATCATGGAACCCAAGGTCCTAAATCAGCGATAGTTAGTACTAACGGAGATGTAATTGATTGGGCTTATCAGGAAGTTCCATTACTCGTAGAAAAAGGTGGGGGTGTTGAACAAGATCCGGACGACTGGTGGAATGCCATCGTTAAAACAGCTAAAAAAGTCATTGGTAGTGGAAAAGTTTCAGCTGACGACATTGTAGGTGTATGCAATTCAAGTCAATGGAGTGGTACAGTTGCCCTTGATGAAGAAGGAAATCATTTGATGAATTCACTGATCTGGATGGATACCCGAGGAGCGCCATACATGAAGAAACTCCATAAAAGTTTAATACAGGTTAGTGGATACTCTGCACGCAAAATGTTAAAATTTGTGAGGGTTACTGGAGGGGGTCCAAGTTTGTCTGGCAAAGATCCTCTTGCTCATATCATGTGGATAAAAGATAAGAGACCAGATGTATATGATAATACATTCATGTTTTTGGAACCCCAAGACTATATTAATCTGAAGTTCACGGGTAAATTCGCAGCTTCATATGCTTCAATTCAAATGCATTTCTTAGTTGATATTCGCGATCTTGACAACATTAAATATTATAATAAGTTAATGAAATTTGCCAAAGTTAATCCAGATAAATTTCCGACTGATTTAAGGTGGTCTACAGATGTCTTAGGACCAGTGAAAGACGAAGTAGCAAGCGAGCTTGGTTTAAATAAAGGAGTCAAATTAATTATTGGTGCTCCAGACCTGCACGCAGCAACTATAGGTTCTGGAGCCGTTAGAGATTACGAAGGTCATATTTACATTGGAACATCTGATTGGCTAATATGTCATGTACCTTACAAGAAAACAGACATCTTTCATAATATGGCCAGCTTCCCAGCGGCAATTAAGGGAAAATATATGGTAACAAACGAACAAGAAATCGCTGGAGGAGCTTTACAATTTCTAAGGGATAAAATTTTATATCATAAGGATGAATTATTGAAAGAAGAACAGGTCCCGGATGTATATAAAATTTTAGATAGTATTGTTGAGAAAGTTCCTGCTGGGTCTAACAATCTGATTTTTACTCCTTGGCTTATCGGAGAAAGAGCACCCGTTGATGATCATACGGTTCGTGGAGGTTTTTACAATTTGTCTCTTGAGATGTCACGTGAACACCTAATAAGAGCGATTTTTGAAGGTGTTGCTTACAATGTAAAGTGGCTCCATATGTACGTCGAAAAATTCATCCAGAAATGGAAAATGAAAGCTAATCCTGGAATGACAAAAAAAGACATAGTAATGCCTGAACTTAACATAATTGGTGGAGGTGCAACTAGTAATGTCTGGTGTCAAATTTTTGCCGATGTTCTCAATAGGACAATTAAGCAAGTCAAAGATCCTATTCAAGCAAACGCTCGTGGAGCCGCTTTTATAGCTTCAGTGGGATTGGGCTACCTAACCTGGGATCAAATTCCTGATTTAATCCAATACTCCAACATTTTCACACCAAATCCAGAAAATAGGGCAGTTTACGACAAGCTCTTTAATGAATTCGTAAACATATATAAAATTATGAAAAAAACGCATAAACGCCTAAACGAACTAAGCGAATAAAACTAAAAAAAAATTAAAAAAAATTAACCTTTTATTTCTTTTCCACTTTCCATTTTTGAAATGTCTTTTTCTTGAAGTTCTCTTCGTTGTACTTTTCCGGTCATGCTAACAGGAAGTTTTCTAGCAACTTCAATTAATCTTGGACTTTTCCATTTCGCCATGTTTTCCAAGCACCATTTCTTAATATCTTCAACTTCGACATTCTTACCAACTTTAAACCCTTTCTTTAATACGACCCATGCTTTCACCTTTTCGCCACTGCTTTCGTCTGGTAGTCCTGCTACAGCAACTTGATCTATCGCAGGATGGTGTCCCATTAATTCCTCGACTTCTTTTGGATATACCGAATGACCCGAAACTTTAATTAGCGATTTCTTCCTATCTCTTATTTCACAGAAACCGTGCTCGTCCATAAATCCAATATCTCCCGTAAGTAGCCAGCGTTTTCCGCCCCACATTTTAAGGTTATCTTCTTGTTCCTTTTGTTTTCCTAAATAACCCAACATGACTTGAGGTCCTGCAACACAGATCTCACCAGTATGTTCTACGCCAAAATTATTTCTTTCAGTAGTTCCGTCGCAAATTGGTCCAGCGTCAAAATTTTCGGAATCGAAAATAGCCCAATCGGTACCTGGGAGGGGTAATCCTAGCTTTCCTGCCTTATTTGGTCCCCAAAATGGTGCTACACTTACTACAGGAGATGTTTCTGTTAACCCATAACCAACTCGTATCGGGCAAAAGATGTCTTCAAAAGGAACGCGAACATAATCGTGGAGTGGTCCCGCACCTTGTGTGGCATATTTTAGTTTTTTCGTAAAATCGTACTTCTTGTTATATTCATCAACGCCCATTTCATTTACATAATCGGTCAATCTCTTAAATAGCATCTCAACGCCAGTATACATAATACCTTGAGGGGCATCAAGTTTATTTATTGTTTCTGATAAAACATCGTCTGAAGGGGGCTTTGGAAATAGAAGCATTTGCATTCCTAAAGATAAAGCTCCCGACATTACGCAAGTTAGGCCGAAGCTGTGGAAGAAGGGAATAGATCCAATTGTTACCATCCCCGGTTGGAGGTTTGTCCACGGTTTAATCATATATAAGTTTGAGGTGAGGTTAGCAGGACTAAGCATAGCAACTTTGGGTAACCCCGTTGTTCCACCAGTCATAAGGTATACTGCGGGATCGGTCCATGGGTCTATATCTACGGTAACATCTTTTGGTTCGGTTTCTTCAATTATTTGTTTCATCCAATAAATCTTATAATCTTCTGTTTCACTGGGAATTTTATCTTTTGCACTTGGAATTCCGAGTTTTTGAATTGTATCTTCGTCAGCAGTAAAAAAATCTGTAAAATTCGAAGGTATCAAGTACTTTACGCTAGTTTTTGGAAGGATAGTAGCAGGTCCAGCGATATATAGCATATCCATTAGTACTAAAACTTTCGCCTTCGTCATATTTAGAGCATGTAATAACTCCATTGGTTTATATGTAGGATTGATGCCTTGTACAATTGCACCAATATATTGACAACCCATATAGGCAACAACAAAATTTATGGAATTAGGAAGATCAATTGCTACGACATCTCCTTTTCTGATGCCTAACGTATGGTAAAGGAATGTTCCAAATTTCTTAGCATAATCAAAAAGAGTTCTAAGTTTAACTTTTTCCATGTATGGACCATACACAAAAATACAAATATCGTTATCCCAGATTCCATAATCATCAGCAGATTTTATGAATCCTTCCCACATAGGTAACATTTCAATACCGCCTACATCTTTAAGTTGGCGAGGAACACCTTCAGGCCAATAACCTCCAGTAAACCACACCTTACTTTCGTCAACCAGAAACTCTGGATCATTTAAACTAGTCATTTTTTATCCTCTAATTTTTTAGTATAATATTTTTGAAAAGTAATATACTATAACATAATAATTTAACTTGATTTTGAATAAGGTTAAAATCATAAACTTACATTTTTGATAATTAATGGGATTTAAAGATAAACTTAAGGTTGCGCTTATAGGAATTCTAACTGATGAGGAATTATCGGTTCTTCCTCGAGGATTTCAAACCATTGGCGATGTTGCAATAATAAAACTTAAACAGTTATTGCTTGAAAAAAAAATTCTAATCGCTGAAAAATACTTAGATTTATTACCTAAAATGAAATCAGTTTATTTGAACTCAGGGCGGGTA
>JAGXNS010000125.1:289-5067 GCA_019894855.1 Promethearchaeota archaeon | reverse complement strand
ATCCAAAGCTATTAATTAAGCACAATAGTATTTTCCCTCAATCTGTTTTTAGTAAAGATGTTGTATGTTTTACATCTTCAATCTATTCAATAATTAGCGATGATCACATAGAGTTAAAGTATATCAACGCAATTTTAAATTCTTCTCTTATGCAATATTATTGCTTAAGAGCAATTAACAACCAAAAAAATACGACGATCAACCTAAACCAATATATGATCCGGCACTTACCAATTAAGAAGGTCTCCCCAGATCAAAAAAAGACTTTAAGCGAAAAGGTTCAAGATGTAATTAACGCTCTCCTAAAATCTAATGGAAAACTAAACGGAGATATAATTAATGGATTAAGACAGATTGAAGGTGTAATTTTTGAGCTATATGAAATAGACGGGAATGAACGAGAAATGATAGTTTCAGACATTAAAAATCGAATCGATTTCTATAAGAATGTTTATCAATAATTTATCCTTTAAATCTAACGCTTATCTTATTCTTCTAAATTGAGAATAAAATCGCACACTGAATCCCCTAAACCAATGAATTTCTCTCTTTTTATTTCGATTTTGGGATTGAACTCCTTAATAACGGGTTGTAAATATGGAATACACATTTCTTTGCATATTGATTCAATTCTGTTGTGTCTATCAGGATTTCTCTTCATTGCTTCTATGTAAGGGCATTCAACAATATTTATAGTGGCAATTTTTTCTCCATTTTGATTAATTTCATGGATATTTCCTTCGCAATTCCACACAAAAGAAAGAATTTCAATTAAATCACTTAGAGTGTTTTCTTTGATGTTTAAATACTTTATAACTCTGCGAAATACTATCTTATATAATCTTTGCCACACTATTATATCAAGCTTTAGAGTTGCGTCCCAACCTAATTCATTCTCTGATTCTATTACCCATAATCCATCGAGTGTTCTAAAATTCTTTTCAAAGTAAAATAACTTATCAGCTTTATTAGGTTTAATGATTTCTTTAAAGGAGTCACCACTTTCTGCTTCTTCTAAAGATTTACTATCAAAAGAAAATGTAAAATCGCAGTAATCATCGCCTAATCCCATGTATCTGGTCCTTTCTAAATCTATATTCTTATTATAATCTTTAGTAATCGCTTTATAGAACGGAATACACATGTTTTTACATATTAAAGATTGTTTTTCCCTCCGTTCTGGATTACGATCCATTGCGGATTTATAAGGACATTGATTTACTAAAATTTTGACTTTACCAGCATCTTGTTGTATTATACTATACTTCCAGCCTTCTATAGACCATCGGAAAGTAAGAATCTTGATTAAATTAGTAAGATCGTTCTTTTCCAACCTTAAATATTTTTTCAACCTTCGGATAATTACCTTAAGTAATTTTTTCCATACAATTACATCAATCTTTAATGCAACTTCCCAATTGGTCATTTCTTCAGTTTCAATCATCCAAAGCCCGTCTAAAGTAATAAAACTTCTTTCAAAAAAGAAAAGCTTATCGTCTTGGTTTACTTCTCTCATCAAAAAATCACAAAATATATGTTATATCCTTAAATACTGAAATGTAGCAATATTATTAATAATTTCAAGAAAATTATACATAATCGCAAAACCTATCAAAAAGAAAAAAATTGTAAAGTGGCAATTTAACTAAAGCTAATTATCTTAACCTAGGGGGTGGAATATATACTTTTCGCATTCCTTCAAGCAAAGTTATAGCATTTTCAGGACAAAAATGGGCACAAACCCCACATCCAAAGCAGTATTCTGCATTTACTACAGCAATATCGCTATCGTTCAATTCTATGGCATCTACGGGACATTTTTCGACGCAAGTACCGCAACCGCTACATAAATCCGGATCTATTTGCGATAGAAAATTCGTTGAATTAATTAAAGCGACAATTCCCATCCTCCACCATTCTAAAGTACCACAACAATCCTTACAACAATTACAAATACTTGTTTCTACTTTTGAAATATCAGAATGAGGATGAAAAGCTTTGTGGACTAACCCATCATCTTCAGATTTCTTCATTATATCTAAGGCTTCTTCCTTGGATATTGAACGTCCGAATCCTTGTTCAGCAATATACCTGGCAGATTTGCCGAATGTAAAACAATTTTCTCTCAGATCAGTGTGTTTACATGGTTTGCCCAATAAATCTCTGTGATGGCGACAAAAGCAATGTCCTACAGAGATATCATCGAATTTTTCTATTAACTCTTCAACTTTTTGAGTTGGTAGTATAACTTCTTCGGGAACTTCTATTTCCTCATTAACTGATAAATTTATCTCGTCTCCTTGAACCGTATCAGCTAAAATTGGCATAGTCCTATCTAATGGAAGCATTTTTTCAAAAATAGGCAAGACTTGGTCGTAATTACCTTGGATAAAATCCCTAGTTTCTTCAAAATAATCTAAAAACATTTTTGCGAGTTTCTTATCCATCTCATTATATTCTATTTTTTTCATGTAAAGATATTCAAATGCACCGACCATTAAAAGTGGCAATAACCTATAAACCATAACACCTTTTGAACTCGGTTGATTAAATATAAATCCTTTCTTTGCTAATCCTTTAACAAATGATAAGATTTGAGCTTCTGGCATTTTACTACTTTTTTTTAGCTGTTCCATCGTTTGCGAAGTTTTCCTCTTGAACGCATTGATAAAATCCAATTCGTCCTCAGTAAGTTGCAATTTTAATATATCTATTAAAGTTTTGTTTACGGGCGTTGGGAGAACTCCCGCTTTAGTTATAATGAAAGCTGCTTTTTTATATTTTTCATCAGACATTATTCTCAATTGTATTTTTAAAATTTAATACTACTTATAAAACTTCAAAATTAAAAAGTTTTAAACAATGAACAATAAAAACAACTAAAGATTTTAAAAAAACCTAATATGTTATAAAATACATTCTACAAATCGAGGAGTAAGATATGGAATTTAAAAATATTTTGTATGTAAAAGAGGATCAAGTAGTAACCATAACAATTAATCGTCCAGAGGTTCGGAATTGCATAAACAACGAAACAAATTTAGAATTACATGAAGCTTGGAAATCTTTTCGCGACGATGACGACGCTTTGGTTGCTATTTTTACTGGAGCAGGGGATAAAGCATTTTCAGCAGGTTGGGATCTTAATGATGCTGCAGCTCTTGTAAGAATGGATGATTACGATCAATTTCGTATTGCTGTTCATGGAATTGATGGTTTCTGTGGGTATACTAAAAAATTTGACATTTTTAAACCAATAATAGCAGCTGTAAATGGCTACACATACGCTGCTGGTCTTGAAAATTGCCTGTTAGCAGATATTCGCATAGCGTCAGAGAATGCTAAATTTGGTGCTACAGAAAGACGATGGAACATAGTCGCAGGCGATGGATTATGCGTTCGGTTACCCCTTGTTATAGGATACTCCCGTGCCATGGAACTCATTATCACCGGGCGAGTAATAGATGCTCAAGAAGCCTATCGTATAGGATTAGTTAATGAAGTCGTCCCTCACGATCAATTGATGGAAAGAGCTAGAGAATTGGCTCTCTCTATTTGTAAGTTGCCTCAAGGGGCAATTCGTACAGACAAAGAAACTGTAGTAAGGTGCGTTGGTCGAACCGTTGAAGAAAGAACTTTTATTGAAACTGAAGGCATTATGTCCATGTTTGCTAGAAGAGACAAGCACACCGAAGGAGCTAAAGCATTTCTTCAGAAGAGAAAACCAGAATGGAAAGACCGAGGAATTTAAGACTAAGATCTAATTCAAAAAGTGAATGATATGAGTAGTAAAAAAGGTAAAGTTCAATGTATTGACGATGATATTCTCGAAAAACTCTCGTTAAAAACCCGTAATAAGTTTTTAAATTACAATCTAATGAATTTTTTAAAGCCAAAACATTTCGATTTCCTTAAACAAGCCCAGAAGTTTTTTGAGAATTTTGAAAAAACTAATAATATAACGCATAACGAAGATTTCTACGAATGGATTCCAGAGATTGGTAGAAATGGATACATTAGCAGATTGCACAAATTCGAGGATATAGGGTTAAATTATGAACCTCACGGGATGACTACTGAATTTATGAGAATCTTAGCCATGGATTTTTTCGATCCTCAATTAACTATGGCAACAGGAGCTACTGCAATATCTGTAAATCCAATTTTACTCCATCATGAAAATCAGGAAATTCGTTTAAAAGCGCTAAAAGAATTAGTAACTGGGGAAAAAATAGGTTGCATTTGTATAACCGAGCCTGAAAGAGGTTCAGACGCGGTCCACATGTTAACAACATGTGAGGAACAAGACGATGGAAGTTTTATTGTCAACGGAGAAAAAATATACCAAACTAACGGAAGCAAAGCAGACTGGGCAGTTGTTTACGCTGTGACTGAAAAGAACAATGGAAACACCATGGCTCAGTTTTTAGTCGATACTTCGAGTGAAGGATGGAAAGCTGAGCGCCTTAACATACCGTGGACACCAAGGATGCACGTTGCCAAGGAATCCCTTACTAATTTAACGGTTCCTTTTGATTGCGTGTTAGGTAAACCCGGTGATGGAAGGTCACACCTATTCGAAGGTCTTAATTTAGAACGATTAACGATCGTATGCTTGAATACCGCAGAGGCTTGGAACGCTATTAGTCACGCTGTTATTTACGCTAACATGAGAAAGCAATTTAATAAGGAAATCTTAAAATATCAGGGAGTCGGATTTACATTAGCCGATTTATGGGCGCAAACAATGAATATGACGTTATCAACTCTAAATGTGT
>JAGXNS010000125.1:0-279 GCA_019894855.1 Promethearchaeota archaeon | reverse complement strand
GAGCTCAGCATTAAGACAGCTATTTAAATCATTATAGGAGCAATAAATAGGTAAATCCATTAATTTATTCCGAAGATTCTTTTTGCATTTTCATAGAATACTTTTTCGTAAAAAGATCTAGGAAAGTTGAGATTTAATAATCCTTCAATAGAACAAGAGTAATCGTATGGGATATTAGGAAAATCACTTCCATATAATATTCGATCCTCGTGAGATAATAATTCTTCTTCAGAAGGAAGTTCCATATTATCTTTCCAATTTTTTGAGAAGGTCATAGGT
>JAGXNS010000124.1 GCA_019894855.1 Promethearchaeota archaeon | reverse complement strand
GGCGAGTAACACCTAATTTAATGATTCTTTTTTACTCTCATTTTTGCTAAAAATTTTATGCTATGACATATTTTTCCAATTGTTATTTTATATTGACTAAAATTAAGGTGATTTTCTTTGCGTCTGTTTAGCAATGATTTTAAGGGTTACAGAGAGGTAAAAGGTTACAGTCAAGACGAAATTTTAAACGTGAAAAAAAAACTAACGACAATTAAATCTGAGCATCAAGACTCGCATGAAATAGATGATTTTCTTAAATCTGAGTTCAAAATTGATGTTTTTAAGTCATATTCAGAGTATTACAACGAGATTAAATTATTTAGTGAATCTTACTTATTTTCCGGTTCAAACAGAGAATATTTCTCATTGAAACAAGAAATCATAAGCGAGTTGAAGTTAATCTCAAGTAATTTAATAAGTTTAAATTCTAATGGAAGGAACGTTAAACGAATCATAAAGCATAACAAATTTCTAGATAATTTTTTAACTATTAGCAAAGAATTACAAAATAACATTAATGAATTTATTCCTATTCTGGATGAAAAAATTCAAAAGATAGATAAATTCTACAATAACAATACACTCTGTTGGATTGAAGCAAATAAAATTAAAGATTTGTCCTTTAAATTAAACGATATTCCGAGCAATTTAGGGCTATGGGAAGAAATTCAAGAACTGGAAATATATTTACGAAGCTTAATCGAAGCTAAATCAGAAAAAAAAATTAAATCTCGTAAAGAAGTCTTGCTATCCTTTCATTTTAACGAGTTGCAAAGCTTTTTCTTAAGTAAATCAGACGACAAGACAGCAATTTATGACGATTTCATATATCTATTAAATAATAATGGGGTATTTGAAGATTTTGAGGGGGACAAGTTCGTAAATGTCTTGGAAAGGAAAGAAACGGTTGAGAAATTAAAAAAAAAAATGCGTCCAGTTGTTCTCGAGTTAATTAAAGATTTATTAGGAGAAACTTTACATGAAATCGAAGAGCTAGATCAAAAATACGATTTAAATGGTCAAGGAATTGGAAAATTAAATTTAGAGAGTATACTATCTCAGAAATTCAGTGAAATTCTCCCTAAAATAGTCGATTTATACTTCAAGGGTTTGGATAAACAATTTCAGGTAGGGACAAATAACATAAGCGATCCCGAGGAATTTGTAAAAATAATTAAATTAAATTACAAGAAAGTCGATGATTTCGCAACAAAAATGGACGAAATCGACACTTGGATAATGAAATTTGATACGATTATAAAACCCTATACGAGCATTACCGTAAATCTAAAGAAAACGCTAGCGAATATCGTATCTGAAGTATTTCGACGTAAGGAAGAGTATTTAAATTATTTGAATAATATTAAAGATGAGAGTTTTCGCGTAGATGTAAGAAGTTACGTTGACACCAAGATTGCCGAGGTAAATAAAATGATCACATCTTACGAAAACGAGACTTCTTCGATAATCAAAGAAGAATTACCTCAACTAAAACAAATTAGAGACCTTCTAAGTGACTATAAATTAAAGATAGACCAGATCAAAACTGATGTATACAACAAATTAGATGCGTATAAAGAGAACAACATTGATATTTATGCCACTATAAAACATTGGGAAGATAACTTTAATCGCAAGAAAAATCAGCTTTCTTTTTTATTAACTGTCTTAATGAATAAAATTTTTAAAAGCTTCAAGGACTTAATAGATACAGAATCTATTATGTTCGCAGAAATAACAGAGATAACTAAGCAGACTGAGAATTTCGAAGGATTACCCTTTAATTTTGCGCTGTCGTCCTTTTTAGCAGAAAAATTATCAGAAGATGAACTGAAAGAGCGAATAACTGAGATTACCTCAAAAACAAATCAAATTACTTCAAGCTTAGGTTTATATGAACTCGAACGTTCGAAGTTAGAAGAAATTTTAACAAATAAAGCTAAAATAAGGCAAGGTGTCTCAGTATCTAACGTTCAGTGTACGGTTTGTCATAAAAATATAAACTTCGTTAAAGATAAATTGATTACATGCCCTTTTTGTGGGAGCACATATCATTATCTTTGTGTAGCAGATTGGCTTTCAAAATATAATTCATGTCCTATGTGCCAAAATACTTTTTTAGATCCAAATATAGGTTTATTTGAGACCGAATAAATATTACTCAGACTGCTTTATCATCTATCTTTAAGTGCTTTAGAGAGCGTTCTCGCGTAGTTCAACATTTCTTTTCTTCAGGTTGTCTTAAGTGTAATAAAAAATGGAACGATTGGGTAGAATTAATTAAAATTTGGTCTTTTATCTTGCCAAGGAGCTAATTCTTCAAACGCTTTAGAAACTTGCAAGACTGTAAGTTCATCAAATCTTTTCCCTACTATTTGCATTCCAATTGGTAAACCGTCACTAGTCCAGCCACACGGAATAGAAGCTGCTGGATGACCACTCATATTAAAAGGATAGGTAAAAGGTAACCATCCTGCCTCACTCATATTCTTTCCATTAATAATTACACCCGTTTTTCTAGTTTCTTTTTCAATCACTAATGATTTGCCCAATTCAAAAGCAGGACATGCTAGCGTAGGAGTTATTAGGATATCAATTTTCTTAAACGCTCGACAAATATCTGAATAAACCATCTCTCTTTGAACTTCTGCAATCTTTAATTCTTTTTTAGAGAATGATAATCCAAGATTAATTAGATCTAATAAATCAGGCTCCGTTTTATCTTGCCATTCTTTTAATAACTTGCCTAATGTATAACCCAATCCTGAGGTCCAGAGAGTTAAAAATAGAGATTCTGGGTTTCTCAACTTAATTCTACTTTTCTCTATAGACCAATCGAATTCTTCAAATTTTTGAATCCCTTTCATAACAGACATCTCAACTTCAGGATCAAGAGCTTCTGCAAATCCTAAATCTAAAGAATAACCTATTTTTAATTTATTTGGTGTGTCGTTTAGCCTTTCTAAATAGCTAACATTTGGGTTTGGTACAGAATATCTATCAGATTCATCTTGGCCTGCGATAATATCTAGCACAAGAGCTGCATCCTTAACATACCTCACGAGTGGACCTTTATGAACGAAAGTGCCAAAATTTCCAAACATTTTCATCGTATTCTGAGGAACTCGACCAAAAGTTGATTTAAGACCAAAAAGGCCACAAAAGCAACTAGGTATCCTAATAGACCCACCCCCATCTGAACCTATACCTATCGGGCCTAACCCTGAAGCAACAGCAGCAGCAGCACCCCCACTTGACCCTCCGGGAGTTCTTTCTAAATTCCACGGATTTCTTGTTACTCCAAAAATTAGATTATCTGTTTCTCCTTTATATCCAAAAGCAGGAGTGTTAGTTTTACCTAAGATGACAGCACCAGCATCTCTTAACCTTCTAACTATAGTCTCATCTTTCCGGGCTATGTTATTCTCAAACGCCTTACTACCAAAAGTTGTTCTGATTCCCTTGGTTTCTGTTTCATCTTTAATCGAAATGGGGATCCCATGTAATAACCCCATTTTTTCTCGTTTTTTAACTGCTTCATCTGCTTTTTTGGCTATTTTCCGAGCTAAATCAAAAGTAGGTGTACAATATGCATTAATTATAGGGTTTATTTTCTCAATTCTTTCTATTATTGTTTCTGTAATTTCAGAAGAAGTTAGTTCTTGTGTTTTAATTTTTTCTACCATTTCACAAGCAGACATGAAACATATCTCTTCCTTGTTCATATTATTCACGTTAATAGAATTATATTTTTTACAATAATATAAGTAAGACGCATATATATGAATTATGATGTTAATGAACTAAAAGAAAAACAAACGGGAAAATTAAAGGTTGAATAATGCTAAACAGTAATTTCCTTATAGAGATCGCTCAAAAACAGGCGAATTTGTTTAGTTGAGTTAGGGTCGTTATTGAAGTTGGTATAGAGGTAGTTGCGTAAGTAAGATTTGATTTGATGTTCAAAATCTTCAAATTTTATGAATTCATATCCTTTTTCCAATTGTTTTTTATCGATGAGCGGTTGGACATGTTTTTTTATTAGATGCAAAACAAACGCTACTAAAATGTTGTTAATATTGTCTTCATCATCACTCGATAATTCATAATCTCCCTTCACAATACCATCTTTGATATTGTTAAGCTGGAGCATAGGTATCTCTATTTCCTTTGGTAAACTTAACCTCTTTATTTTATTGGCCATGTTTTTGTCATTTGCCATTCCTAAGTTCCCATCGCAATAGTGTTCTAAACTAGCAAAAAACCGCACGAGGAACTTAAAATTATCGTCAATTGCGTATAAGTCTTCCCAAATGTTAAAATTCAAATCTTGAAGTTCGTTCTCTATTTTATCTTTTACTTTAGTTATTATTTCCTTTAAATGTTGTGAATAATCTCCGTAGGGAAATCCGTAATAATAGCTGTTATATTTTTCGTTGAGATCCGATGGATTCGAGTTTTGAGGAATAATTTTTTCTTTTCTTACGATTTCTTTAACAAAGTGTAGAATGTAATTACAAGAGGGGCAGTAAGTTACCCAAGAGCTTACAATCACTTCTGGAGGTTTTATTGTCTTCGAACTAATGTACCCATTAAATCCTGATAGTTTTTTTCCATCGTGAGTAGGAAATATAGCTTCATCTGGGTAAAATGTTCTGGGGATAAATTTCATCTTACACACAGGACAGTTGATCATTTGTTTATCGCTCATAATTTATCCGGTGGTTATGTTTATAATTCTAATATTAATCATCATAAAGCTATAGCAAGTAAAGCAGCTTCTTAAAATTTGGAAATTCTTTATTTATTTGAGCTCTTAATTTTCAGTTTCCAAGAAATCTCGAAATTTATTATTCTATGAGTATGAAGATTCTAGAGAATTATTATATGTATGTACTACTTAGATATTTTTGCTTGTTAAATTTGAATGTTATGATTAACCAAGGTTTTCAAATTGTGAAGGATTAAAAACTGTATCAAAAGCATAGTATAGGCCAAAAACAATCATAAAAGCACCACTAATGATCAAAATATATTTGTATATTTTTGGATTCAAGGATTTCCCGCCATAATAGATGAATAGAGATATAGG
>JAGXNS010000123.1:283-5183 GCA_019894855.1 Promethearchaeota archaeon | reverse complement strand
TTTCTGAAGATAGAGAATAAACATAAAAATTGTTCCGGGATTAATTAGATCTTGAAAGACAAATTGACCTCCTAAAAATATAACAACAAAGAGCGTAATAGAAGCAATTGTTTCCAAGAGTGGCCTCCACATATGAGTTACGGACGTTACCCTAAATCCCGCTTTAAAATATTTCCTGTTAGTTTCTCGAAATTTCCTTGAAACCGTAGATTCCTGTCCATAGCTTTTACTTACATGAATTCCTTCAATTGATTCAACCATAGCCGCATTTACACTACCAATCGCTTTTCTGTATGTTCTACTAACTCTTTTTACTATTCGTCTAAGAGATATAACTAATAAAAAGATAAATGGAATAGCTATCAATGTATAGAGAGCTAATGTCAGATTAAGCCATACAAGCATTCCAAAGGTCAATAAACTTATAAGAAGGTTGCCAAAAGTATCGGCTAATAGGAGTGTTGTATTACTAAAGTCTAAGGCATCGTTAGAAACTCTAGTATTTAGCCTACCGCTCAGATGTTGGTCGAAAAAGCTCATGTCTTGCTGTTGTAGTTTATCAAATATTTTCATTCTTAGCTTTTCTAAAAAATAAGGAACAAACTTTCCAATTTCTTTTCGTCGTAAGAAAAACATTATCCAAAGTAGAATAGTTATAATAAAATACAATCCCCCTACTCCCAATATAATCAGAGGATTACGACGACTACCAGAAAGTTCGTCAATTGCAATTCCTATTAAAAGAGGATTTATAGTTTCAGCGATAGCAGATATAAAGATAAACATTGTGATTAGTGCTATGCTTTTCTTAAACGGCGCAACACCCTTGATATACCTAACCAGTAGTTCACGATCAGAATATTCTCGTTTCTGTTCCTCGTTACTCATTCCAGCATAAAGTCCCATTATGGTACCTCTTCAGTGTTATTTACTTTAAAATCTGATAAAGATACTCGTTTTCCGAAAATACGTCTGTAATCTTCAGATGATTGAAATAGTTCAGAGTGATTTCCTTCAGCTATAATCCTTCCGTGTTTGAGAACTAAAATTTTATCTGCTGTCCTTATAGTATGAAGGCGATGAGTTATTATTAAAGTAGTTCGTTTCTTCATTATCTGTTCCATTGCTCGACCAATCTTCTCCTCCGTTTCACTATCAATCGCAGAAACAGAATCATCGAGTATTAAAATGGCAGGATTCGTTAGAAAAGCTCGAGCAATAGCCACGCGCTGTTTTTCTCCTCCAGAAAGCCTTGTACCTCTCTCACCTACAATAGTATTGTATCCCTTCGATAAATTTTGGACAAAATCATCAACTTGAGCAATTTTTGCGATGTTAAGTATTTCGTCATGTCCAGCAATTTGGTTTCCAAAAGCGATATTTTCATATATTGTTTGCGAGAACAAGTAAATGTCTTGCTCGATATAGCCAATTTTTCTTCTTAAATCTGCTAGGGGATAATCATGAATATTTTTTCCATCTAGGAAAATACTCCCTTGTTGGGGCTCGTAAAGGAGGAGGAGCAATTTTGCGATTGTTGTTTTGCCACACCCTGTGGGACCAACAAGAGCAACTTTTTGGTTTGGTTCGATAGTGAAATTGAGGTTTTTTAGAACAGGAGATCGATTTCTTTCTCCATTTTCATATGAAAAAGTTACATCTCTAAATTCTATTTTTCCTTTGAAATCCTTCGGCCAAAATTGATTCTCAATTTTTTGATCCTCGGTATCACCATCGGAAAGCGAAGTGAACACGCGCGAACAAGCCGCAAATCCACTCATCATGTCATTAGTAGCCCACCAGATCAGATTAGTTGGATCTACGAGAGTTATTAAAAGTAGATTCGTAGCTGCTAATTCTCCAATGGTTAATGTATTCTGAAATACAAATAATATGCTAAAAATAGCCGTGATTCCTATAGATATGTAAAGAGTTAATAAGGGTAAATATTTTGCTTGCACTAGATATTCTCCAATAGAGTTATCTCTAAAAGCATTTACTGCTTTCTTAAATTTTTTTCGTTCGAAACCTTCCGCAACAAAGGATCTGACTACAGAAGCACCCGTTATACTATCTTGTAATACAACTGCTAAATTTGAATGCTTTCTTAACCTTTTAGCAGCAAATGGGGCAATTTTTTTACGATAACGCAAAATGAAGAATATATAAAAAATAACAAAAGGAATACATACTAAAGCTAATCTTAGATCTAGAGTAGTAAAAATGAGGATTAAAGTTATTACCACTTGAAAGAAAGGATAAAAAAAAAAGGCTCCATGGGCAATCATCGCATTGATTATTCGCACATCATTAGTCGCGAGGGCTTGTAAATCACCAGCTTTAGCATTATCGTGATATCTTAAAGGTTTATGCTGGATCGTCTCAAAAAACTCCTGTCTCATATTTTGTTCTGTTTTCAAACCTAAATAATGCCCAGTCATCATCGTTGCATAGTCCAAAACATTACGGATGAGATAAATTACTAAAACTATAATAAGGAGCGTAATAAATTTATCGTAATCAAGAGCGATGAGCGCATCATCTACAATTTCGCCAATAATTATAGGTATGAATGTTCTGGTAAATGTAACAATTATTATACCTATAAAAACCAACACTATCAAGTAAATATTTTTGTAAAGATGGTGGAGGAGCCATGTTTTATAAGTTTTGTATTTTTTTCTTTCTAAATTCATGAATGTTAACCTCAACCAGTTTTATACTTGACTAATAAGTATGTTCTAATAAAATAACTTCTCAATCTATTAGTTAAATGAGTAATGACTTAAAAAGCCCAATAAACACTGTTTTACACTCTTAAATAGTTTTTTATTTTCCTATAAAATTGATCAATTTAATTTTCCTATGAAGAATAAGGACGCTTTCAATGACATTTAATAAATTTTAAAAATTCGTATCAAAAGTGTTAAATACAAAAAGACTGTTTTATCTTTAACCATAATTTTAAAATGTATTGTAAAAAAGAATAAAAATTATACATGAGAATCCTGCAAAATCTAAAAGAATTAGGTGAACCCGCAGAGTTCTGGGAATATTTTGACAAAATTCGTAAAATTCCTCGAGCTACATGCAAAGAAGATCAAATTAGAGAATTTATAAAAAAAGAAGCTGAAAAATTCGGTTTCCAAACCGAAATTGATGAGATTAAAAACATCGCAGTTAGGATTCCTTCTACTAATACATCCTTAAATAAACAGACAAAGATAATTATACAAAGTCACATGGATATGGTTTGTGTAAAAGATGATACAATTGAACACGATTTTTCAAGAGATCCTTTGAAATTACAATTGAGTGAGATTGATAGCGAAAAATGGATTACTGCTAAAGGAACAACATTAGGAGCAGATAATGGGGTCGGTATAGCATACCAGCTAACCTTAATGAAGAAGATTCACGAGAAAGAGTTAAATTATGGTTCTACGGATATTACATTATTATTTACTGTTAGCGAAGAATGGGGTGGTGAGGGAGCTATTTTCATAGATAGAGACCTATTAAAAGGAGATTACTTGATAAATCTCGATTCGGAAAGAGAAGATGTGTTTACAGTAGGGAGTGCCGCATTTCTTGTTTATAGGGTTGGCATAAAAATGAAAAGGATCTCTTTTGCTGATGTAGATCAATTTTTATTGCCAGTAAAAATATCAGTAAAGGGATTAATTGGTGGCCACTCTGGATGCGATATACACGAGGGGAGGGCAAACGCAATTAAGCTTCTTTCTCAACTTCTATGGAAATTAAATAAAAAATATAAAATTCACCTTAATTCTTTAAAAGGTGGAACATGGGAGACAGCTATTTCAAAAAATTCAGAAGCTATCATATTTATTATAAATAATAGTTATTCTGAAATTAAAGACTTTGTAGCCAAATTTCTCCGTGATATCCAACATCATTACGAGGGAATTGAAGAAAATATTCAAATTTCCTTGGAAGAATTAAAAGATTTCGCGGATTATACTTACTTCTCCAAGGATTACCAAAACAAAATCCTAAGCGTTTTATATTTAATATCGTTTGGACCTAATGATTATCATTCAAAAAGAAGAAATTTAGTACATACCTCAAACAACATAGGCCCTATCCGATCTATGAGATCTAGAATTGAATTTGGTATATGTTATAGGAGTTTTAGTCAATATGGTTTAAAATCTATTCATGAAAAAGTGGATTCTTTGCTGGAGCTTACTGGGCTGCGTTACAAATTTTATAATTATGAAGGTGGACCTGAATGGGCTCCCAATTTTGATAGTGGAATATCAAATCTTGCTGAAAATACATACAAAGAAATTTTTGGAGAGGAAATAAATATTGAAGCGATTCACGCAGGCCTGGAATGTGCGGATTTTAAACAACATAATCCTCAATTAGAACTAATTTCCATCGGACCAACTATCTTAGGGGCTCATTCTACAGACGAACGGTTGAAAGTTAGTAGTGTGGAAAAAATTTGGAAATTTTTGGTAACTTTCTTGAATAAACTCAGTTAAATGGTAGATAATGTAAAAAATAAAAAGAATTAAAAAAAAAATTAACCGACTTCAACATCCATTTTCTTACGCTCTTCAAGCAATACGTCAACAACGGTAGGGTCGGCTAACGTGGTAACATTACCTATTTCTGTGCCTGAGGCAATAGCTTTAAGAATTCTACGCATTATTTTACCACTTCGTGTTTTTGGAAGTGCGTCAGCAAACTGGATGACATCCGGTTGGAAAACTGGTCCAATTTCTTGTCTAACATGCATTCGAATCTCTTTCGATAATTTTGCTGATTTTTCAACGCCACCCATTAATGTTACAAACGCCCAAATAGCTTGTCCCTTGATCTTATGCGGAAAAGGTGCTACGGCTGCTTCGGCCACCTTTGGATGACT
>JAGXNS010000123.1:0-273 GCA_019894855.1 Promethearchaeota archaeon | reverse complement strand
GTTGATTTAAATCTCTCTGTATCGCCCCAAACATCTCTAAGCATACCCGGCCAAGGTTTTTGAATGGCAAAATAGCCCCCTTCGTTTGGTTCGGTGATTTCGTCGCCTTCCAAATCGAAAATTACGGGTTTAATACCAAAGAAAGGTAAGCAACATGATCCAGGTTTAGTTGGTGTTGCAGTAGCTATTGGAGTCATAATAAAACCTCCAGTTTCAGTTTGCCAGTAGGTATCTACAATTGGACATCGTTCTTTTCCTACAACTCTATGGTAC
>JAGXNS010000122.1 GCA_019894855.1 Promethearchaeota archaeon | reverse complement strand
TCCTTAAGCTCTAAATAATTTTCTGATAATTCATTAACAATTTCGATTCCCAATTGTTTTGCTCTTATTAATTGGTCTTTGGAAATATCTTTAAGTTCATTCACACCCTTTGGAAAGATAATTTGAGCGTCTAATCCCCAAGAAGCTAAACGCCTTGCTGCCACAATACCGCCTCCCGCGTTGTTTCCCGTGCCAGCAATTATTATGTAGTTAGAATATTTAATTTTTGATAGATTTAGAGCTAAAATTGCTAGGTTTAGACCTGCGAGTTCCATCATTAGCTCAACAGGGATTTTAAAATCTTCTACCATTATACGGTCTACTTCAGCCATTTGTTCTCTCGTAATGCCTGGTAAGCCCATAAATATCCCTCTTAACTTAAAAGTTTAAAAAAATTATTATGTTTGAGTTTTTTCGGCTCTTGCCAATTCTGCTTTTTTATCCATGATTTTTACGTAAGTTGAGTAAGTATTTTTCGGAGGAAGTGTTTCTTCTTCTTTCTTTATAAGCTTCATTGCTTCTGAAGTACACGTAGGAACGCATACTCCGCATCCAATACACCTTCCTTTATCTACTTGGGCTATATCGTCTTCAATAGTAATGGCATCCAAATTGCATCTATCCTCACAGATTCCGCAGCCTATGCATAAATCCGGATCAACTTCAGCATAAAAATTGGTAGCGAAAAAATGTGACAATTCAGGTAACTGTTTTTGGCTTGTAAGCACTCCACAACAACAACCACAACAAGTACATATATTCATTGGTCTTTGAGAATTTCCCGGTTGAAGCACTAAACCATCCTCTTCGGCTTTTTTCAATATTTCTAGAGCTTCTTCTTTGCTAATTTCTCTAGCAAGACCTTTTTCTATAAAACTCTTAGCACCAGCTCTAAATGAAAAGCATGACTCGCGTAGTTTCGTCTTTGTACATGGTTCTCCTATAAGATCATTCCCTTTTCTACAGATGCATTCCATTACAGCAATCGGTTCTCCTACAATCTCGATAAGTTGTATAAGATCATCGTAATTCGCAATTGATTGTTCATAATTAACAGTCTGCTCTAGTGGAATCACGCGTAATTGAGGAACGCCCGAACTATTATATTCTTCATTAAAAAAGGTTTCACGCGTGTATTGATGGGCATCTTTAAAAAATTCGGGTGTTAATTGATTTAATTGATACTCAAACATTCCTATTACAAAAGGAGCACTACCGTAATATTTGGTTTCTGTTTCTCCTTCTTTTACAACTCCACGATTGATTAAACCCTTGAAATACATCTCATCTAGTTTCTTCTCCAATTCTTCTGAAGAAAAACCGCTTTTTTTCAATCTCCTATATATCTTCTTTAACGGATCTGCAATAAAATTCAATTTTAATGCGATTTGAGCTTGTTCTGGTGTGAAAAGATGCTTCAAAATTTTAATTTCAAGTCCAGATTCTGTAGTAGGATAACCAACTGGCATCTTATCAAGATGCTTCTGTAATTCTCGATAATAATCGATATTTTCTTGCTCCATACAAAATAGCAATAGTTCTTAATTAAAAAAGTTGATAATTATTTTTTTTAAGGTTGAGGTAATGATCTTGTATTTTTACTTGTTGTAATCTTTCCATTCAGGAGGGACCTTAGATACTTTCTCTCGCCCTGTAGGTTGATACACTTTTTTTCCTAAAGGTCTGAATTTTAAATCTCCATCAAAAAATTGTGTAATTCTTTGCCTTGCTATTTTAATGTATTCCAGTTCTTTATCTACACCAATGACCTTTCGAGAATGCTTTAATCCCGCAACTAAGGTCGTTCCTACACCACAAAAAGGATCTAAAATATAATCTCCTTTATTTGTAAGAGCAAGAATACATCTTTCAACTAGTTCTATTGGAAATTGGCAGGGATGAATTGTTTTTTCTGGATGGTTAGATTTTACGTTAGGAAACTCCCAGAAAGCAGTCATCCAATCATCTTCTAATATTTTCCATACATCCGAAGGATTTTTTCCTAATGGGTTTCCGGAAAGCTTACCCTTATTCGGTCCTTTATACGCGCGTTTCCCGGGATATTTAGATGGTACTCTTATAGAATCTAAATTGAAAACATAATCATCAGTTTTTGTAAACCATAGTATTGTCTCATACCTTCCAGAAAATCGATTCTTACAATGTAATCCATGTCCAAAATGCCATACAATTCTATTTCTCAATTTCATACCTATTTTTTTGAAAATATCATAAAAATAGATATCTAAAGGATAAATTTCACCGTTATTTACGTAATTCCCGACTTCCCAACAAACACTTCCTTCATTTTTAAGTTTGTTATGAAGTTGTTTAATAATCATTTCTTGATTTTTCAAATATGCTTCTAAAGTTGCTTTTTCTTCGTAATCTTTGCCAATATTGTAAGGAGGTGAGGTCACGATTAAATTTAGGCTGTTATCCGGCACAGTATTCAGGAATTTTAGTGAATCTCCATGATGTAAAATGATCTTCCTTTCTTTAGCAAATTCTGTATAAATTTTATAAGCTTCCGAATTAGAGGTCATCTTTTTTTGTGTTGTCATCATTCATTCATTATTAAATCCTAATAAGTGAAGGATAAGAATTATTACTACTATTGACCTTTAGTCAGATTTTTTAAATTAAATTATTTGTTAAGCCTTTATCAAAATTGCAAACAATTTCTTTATCTTTCTAACTCAAAATGAAACATGTTCGAATTTAGGTTTATAAACACTTTACAATTATACAATCTATAAAATAATCATTAAAATTGAAAAGTAGATGTGAAATATTTGAGTGAACATAATAACGAAAATCCTGAAATTTTGGATTTAGAAACTTTACTTGATTATCAAGAAGGCTCTGTTGTCAGTAGAATGTTGATGAACAAAAAAATAGGCACTGTAACTTTGTTTTCTTTTGATAAAGGCGAGGGCTTAAGTGAACACACGGCTCCATTTGATGCGTTAGCTTATATAATTGATGGCAAAGCGGAAATTATAATATCTAAAAAGGTTTATATTTTAGAAAGAGGGCAAATGATAACGATGCCCGCTAATGACCCACATGCTCTTAAGGCTTTAGAGCGCTTTAAAATGATGCTAATAATGGTTAAAGCTTAGAAAATAAGTGATTTTTTTCTTTTATCTCTAATAAAAAAATCCTTTATTTTTTCTAATTATATTTTTTCTTTTTCTCCAGAAATTGTTGATCAATCAAAATATCCATCTGAGCATTCAACCAACACAACTCATCATATGTACTGGATGAATTAAACACTTCCTCTGCCTTTTTACGAATGTCTTCAAGCGTAGGCATATTTATGGCTATATTTTGAATAACCTCGGCTAATAGCCAACATAAATCGTTATATGAATATTTTTTTAATGAGAGATAATAAGCACCTTCTCTGATTTGGGATTTTAAGCCAATATCTTCATCATCTGTTGACACTGCTTCTTTTTCCATAGATTCCTTAGCTTCAACTTCTTCATTTTCTGTAATAGGTGCTCTGTGTTTTTTTAGTTGCGCTAACCATGCAAGCACTCCTGGTTCAGCGTCTTCCTCTTTTATCTCCGTAGTTTTTTTATCTTGTGCTTTATTCTCTGAAATGGTTGATGTGGATGGTGCCGTTTCTTTAGGTGCTGATAGTACCAGCTCAGGTCTGCGTTCAGTTGATTCGCCGGGTATTAGCCCCTTTTTTAACTGATTCATCATCGATAAAAATGATCCGTATTCTCGTTTCTGCATCATTATTAATATTTTACATGCACCTCCGCGATCATTGTCAAATTTTCTGGCCCAAGCTGCTGTCAGGTCTTTTTTATATTGGGGAACCTCAAGTCCCACCCAGATGTATAGCGTTTTTTTCTCAATATCGTCAATCAAATACACATGATTATCGTCAAACTCTAATTCACTTCGATCGATTAAATTTCCTTTATCATCAAGACTATAAAAATTCAAATATGTACCACATTAAAGTTGAATAAGCTTATAAAAATAGATTCAATTAAGGTATAAAAATTTTTATTAATACCATGAATTTACTTGAAATATTAATCTATTAATATTTATTAATCTCTTAATAATTAGAAATTTCTTCCATTCTCGTTGAATAAAATTATAGAATATCTGCCAGTAAATTCTACAGGTGTAAATAATATTAAAAAAATCGAACTTTTCTCTAAAAATGGTGATTCTCGAGGTTTTTACGATCTCGCTAATCAAGTTAACGATTTAACGGGTAAAGAGTGGGTATTTTCAACAAAATCAGTAATTCCAAAAGGATATCCTCCGAGTTTTCAATTAAATCTAAGGAATAAACATGGAGGTCAAAAGCCGCCGGAATTATGCGAAAAGTTGATTAAGACTTTTACTAAAGAGAAGGACCTAATTCTTGATCCATTCTGTGGTGTTGGAGGAACTTTGATCGCATGCAATTTGAGCAATCGTAACGGCATTGGGATCGAAATCAACCAAGAATGGATAGATATTTATCACAATGTCTGCAAAATTGAATCTATCCCGCCTCAAAGGGTTATAAAGGGTGATTCACGTGAAATTCTTCGTAATTTTAGTGAAGACCCAAACTTTATGGTAGATTTTATATTGACCGATGTTCCATTTTGGAAGATGGACACTATTGAGAAATCTAAGGGCACTTACAAAAAAGTTGGAGAAGAATCTAAAGGAATCTATTCCGATAAATCAAAACTAACTCGATTTAACCCTAATTCTCAAGATTCACAGCAAAAAAAACTTGAATGGGAACTTTTAATAAAGGAAACATTCAGCGAGTGCTTTACTCTTTTAAAACCGGGGCGATACTGCGCTGTTTTTATAGGAAACATGTATAACGAAGGACGTTATCATCTTTTAAACGCTGATATTGCCCGCATCTTAAGTCAAATCGGTTACGTCCTAAAGTCAGAGATAATTTGGTACGATGTTAATAAAAAATTACATCTTTACGGGATCAATTATTCATGGATACCGAGTATTGTACACCAATTTATTATGGTTTTTAGAAAAGAAAGAAGTGAAAAACTCACTCAAGAAGAAAAAGATAAAATTAGAGCGAAAAACCTCCAGATGACTGAAAAAGGATGAGCGATGAAATTTGAGTAAACAACGATCTAAAGTTTCATAAAAGTTGCTTATTTATGTGAGGCTTATTCACGCTTCTTTCGTAGAGTGAAAATGAGTACAAGCGCGTAGGGTATGGTTGTAAAAAGTATAATTATTCCTAAAGTGAAATAGGTGTAAATGAAACCAGCAATTATGTAGTAACAAGCTATAATTAGCAATATGCATGGTGGGATCAAATCAATCCAATGAGAATGCCTTAAATTTTCATTTTTCCATACAATCATTCCAGAAGCCCATGCGATAGTAAAAATTGCCCATATTACAAGAATTACTGAGTTTAAGT
>JAGXNS010000121.1 GCA_019894855.1 Promethearchaeota archaeon | reverse complement strand
GTGTAAAAAATTATGTGATAATCTATAAACATTTTCTAAAGAAAAAAGGATAATCATAAAGATAACTCTTGAAAATTTAGGAATTACTCTCGTATGAGTTTTTTTTTATTATTTAAAAGCGATTTTTATCGATTTCTAATATTTATTTATAGTTTCTTAAATTTCTATAAATATTAATTAAAAAAGAGCATACGAAAGAAAAATGAATAACGAAAGAATACAAGAACTTATAACGCAACTTATAAAAGAAATTGAGGGAAGTGATCATTTACGACCAGCAACAAGAGACACTCCAAAACGAGTAACTAACGCTTATAACGAAATTTTTGAAGGTTATCGACAAGATTTGGATAAAGATATAAAAATTTTTAAGGCGCAATATAGCGAAATTATTGTATCGAGAGGTATTCAATTTTATAGCATGTGTGAACACCACATCTTACCCTTTTATGGTACAGTTGATATAGTATATATGCCTGGAGAACACCTTTTAGGTATTTCGAAATTCGTAAGAGTAGTTAATTACTTTACTCATCGGTTAAATGTTCAAGAAAAAATGACGGACGATATTGCAAACTATTTAATGAACTGCATTTTAAAACCAAGAGGAGTAATGGTTATAGTCAAAGGAACTCACTTATGTGAGATAATGAGAGGAGTAAAGCAATCTAACCCAATAATGGTCACCTCGGCTATAAAAGGAATATTTAAAACAAATCCTACAAGCAGATCAGAGGCGTTAGAACTTCTAAAGATCTAGAAATACGCCTTAAGATTTTAATTGTATAATTTGTAAATTAAAAAAGATAAAACCTTTTGAGTGTCTTATGCCTAAAACGATCATTTACTGCAATTATGGTTTGATTGGAGACGGATTGGAACTAAAAAAGAATATTTCAGTTGAAATAGATAAAAGTGGAAAGATCGCTAAACTTTTTTATGATAATATTAGAGATGATATTACTTACTCGAATCAGCCAAATTACATTATGATTCCCGGACTAATAAATTCACATATTCATATTTGCGATAGTTTTGCTAAAGAACAGGGTTTTAATAAAGATTTATTAGAAATCGTTGCACCTCCAGAGGGATTAAAGCACCAGTTGTTAGGAAGCACTCCAAAAGAGATAAAAACACAAGGAATAAGAGAAGCCGCTTCAGAAATGCTAGCGAATGGTATAACTTCGTTTGTAGATTTTAGAGAAAATGGATTAACGGGTATAAATCTTTTAAAAGAAGCTTTAGATAAATTTCCAATTAATTATCGTATTTTGGGAAGATTTAGCAATTCAGAAGATGCGAAATCCATTCTAAAAAACGCTGATGGATTAGGTTTTGCGAGTTATGATCAGCTTCCTCCGAAATATAAAGAAAATTTACGTTTATTGAAAGAACAAAATCTAGGTAAAACTATTGCGTGTCATGATGCTGAGCTTTCGAGGGATGAGTTCAGGTTTAACAAAATAATTGATGACAAATTGATACAGGTCATTATACACGGAACGCACTACACAATAGAAGATTTAAAAAGAATTAAGGAGAATAATATAGCTTTAGTCTTATGTCCTAGATGTAATGGTTATTTTGGAAGTGGATTTCCACCAATAAACGAAATTAATAAGTTAGGAATTCCAATAAGTCTTGGTACTGATAATGTAATGGCAAACAATATTGATTTATTCGAAGAGATGCGGTATTTGTATAGAATTTCCCGTGTATTAGCAGCCGGTAAAGATTGTAATCTTTTAACTTCAAAAGAATTACTAAAAATGGTTAGTGTTAATGCAGCTAAAAATATGGGATTGGATAAAGAGTTCGGATCAATTTCAGAGGGAAAATATGCAGATTTTTCTTTATTGAATCTTTCTGATCCAAACTACTATACGTATAAGATTGATAGAGAAAATATTTTTAACATCATTGTTCAAAGAACAAAATCAGAAAACATAAAGAAGACATACATTAAAGGTGAGGTTGAATTTGAAAGGAAATGAACACCCATACGTAATTTTGAGTGCTGCGATGACAATTGATGGAAAAATAGCTTCTAAAACGGGTGATCCAGATATTTCAGACGAAAATGATTGGAAAATGGTTCATAAACTTCGAACTGAGGTGGATGCAATTATGGTTGGGAAAGGTTCAATTATATTGGATAACCCAAAACTACACATTAAATATTACGATCATAAAGGTTATTATCGTATTGTACTAGATAGTAATCTTTCAATACCAATTGAATCAAATGTGGTAACTTATAATCCTGAGATATACCCCACTATTATAGTGACGACTGAAAATGCTTCTACCGATAAGATAAGGGAATTCGAATCTAAAAATGTTGAAATTATAAAGTCAGGTAAAGGGCGTAGAGTTGATGTAGTTGAATTAATGCCCATATTGTATAATAAGGGAATAAAAGAGATTCTTTTAGAAGGCGGGGGCAATTTAAATTGGAGTTTTATTAAAAATAATATAGTGGATGAGATTAGGATCACAATTGCGCCTTGGATAGTTGGGGGCAAAGATGCCGTGAGTTTAGTGGAAGGAGATGGTTATGCAAAGATGCTTGAAAGCCCAAGATATTATTTATCTGATGTGATTAGTAGAAATAATTATGTAACTCTTACCTACAAAAAAGAAAAATGATGAATCTTTCACAGAAAGTAGAAGAACTGGAAAATTTAACAATTAAAAAGTTAAAAGAAAAAATTAAAAGCATTAAGAAAGAATTACCAAGAGAAGAACAAAAAGTAATTACATTTTCGAAGAATTTTACTCTATCACTTTCAAATTATTGTCAAAATCAATGTGCTTATTGCTTCTATAACCAAACTATACCTAAAGAAAATAATGAACAAAATATTGTGTTAATTAGGAAAGATAAAATTCACGAATTAATTCAGACTGCCACAATATATGGATGTACTGAAGCTTTATTAATGTCTGGCGAAGCTCCTGATAATTTCAAAGTAGTTCAAAACGAATTGAAAAAAAGAAATTATCGTGATTTCTTCCAATTTGTTAGAAAATTAGGTGAATTATTGTTAAATGCAAATCTCTTACCTCATACTAATATAGGTGTGCTCTCGTTTGCTCAATTAAAAAGCTTAAAGGAAGTTAATGCGAGCATGGGATTAATGATTGAAAGTACTTGCGAATCTCTTTCTAATCCTGGTGGAGTTCACGAAAATTCGCTGAGTAAAACACCAGAAAGCAGAATAGAGCACATTACAAACGCAGGAAAATTAAAAATTCCCTTTACGACAGGTTTATTATTAGGAATCGGGGAGAATTTTCAAGATCGCGTAAAAGATCTTCTACTAATAAAAGAACTCCATCGTAAATATGGTCACATCCAAGAAGTAATAATACAAAATTTTACAGAAAAAATAGGGATTAATTATCGTCCTATTAAGCCTATAACTATTGAGGAAACTCTCAAAATTGCTGGAATTGCAAAAATAATACTTGGAAATGATATTGCTATCCAAATTCCACCTAACCTAATTCAAAATTACGAGAAGGAAGCCATAGAAATGGGAATTAATGATTTTGGAGGTATATCTCCTTTTACTTTAGATTACATTAACCCGAAACATGCGTGGCCTAAAATTGACTACTTAGATAAGATATGCGAAAGCAATGGATATAAACTTATGGAAAGGCTCCCTATATATAAGAAATATATAAATAAAAAGGGTTTTTATTCAGAAAAAATTAAAAAAACGATAAATAGTATTAATCAAGATGCCGGAAGTAAAGCAAATTCTTAAAAAAGCTGAAGATTCAGTCGAAATTAGCCCCGAAGAAGCTTTAACTCTTTTAAAACTTACGGGTAAAGATTTCGCAGGTTTACAAAAAGTAGCAGATCAAATTTGTTTTGAGAAGAAAAATAATCTCGTGACCTTTGTCGTTAATCGTAATATAAATTTTACAAATATTTGTTATCAAGGTTGTAAATTCTGCTCATTTAGCGTTTCAAATAAAGAAAAAGAGAGTTTCTTAAAAACTCTTGAAGAAATAAGAGGAGATATTATTAATGCAAAAAATGCCGGATGTACAGAGGTTTGTATCCAAGGAGGGATAAATCCAGAACTTAATTTTGATTATTACTTAGATATTCTGAAAAATGTAAAAGTTATTGATTCAAACATGCATACCCACGCTTTTTCTCCCCAAGAAGTATTTCACATGTCAAAAATATACGGAACTTCAATTAAAAATGTCTTAAAAGATTTAAAAAAAGCCGGTTTAGATTCTATGCCGGGAACTGCTGCTGAAATTTTAGTAGATGAAATTAGAAGAGTTATATGCCCAAATAAAATTACAACATCTCAATGGATTGATGTGATAAAATCTGCCCATAATTTGGGCATTCCTACAACTTCAACTATGATGTATGGACACATTGAAGACTTACATGATAGAATAGAACATCTTGAAGTGTTGAGAAATATTCAGAAAGAAACTTCCGGTTTTACCGAATTTGTTCCTTTATCATTCGTTAGTGAAAAACCACTTTTATCTAAGTTATCAAAATACCCTCTAAAACCTAGTTATGGAATGGCAGATTTAAAATTATTTTCAGTAGCGAGAATTTTTTTCAATAATTACATTGATAATATTCAATGTTCTTGGGTTAAATTAGGACCAAAATTTGCTCAAGTTTCTCTTAATTACGGAGTAAACGATTTTTCTGGGACGCTAATGGAAGAAAATATATCAAAAAGTGCAGGAGCGGAATTTGGAGAGTATCTATCTCCAGAGGAAATAATTGAAATTATTAAAGCAGCAGGAAAACGCCCAGCACAGAGAGATACATTGTACAATATCTTAGAATTCTATTGATTGATTCAAATTGAATTAGTCATTGATTTTAGTGCCAAATTTAATCGCATTTTTTACTCCAATCCATAATAACTTTCGAAATCTAGCTTGATCGATTACTTGGGCACCTGCTTCCTCAACTTTTGCTTTCATGTAATCAAGTGATTTTTTGCCCGTAAAACGAGCCGTGTTGAAAACAATTGCTCTTTTTCCATTAAGATTTTTCATTCTAACTATGATTTCATCAAAAGCCTTAGGGGGTTTATCTCCATAAGTAGGCATGCCAATAATAATTAAATCATAAATTGCTGCATCGAGGTTATCTAAACCAGATTCGATTTCCGAAAAATCATCATTCTCGAATTTATCTAATTTTTTTATTTTTTCTATAAATTTACCAGTTAGCTCCATTGGAAAGTAGCTCACATCATGATTGGTTAGAGCACTTGCGATAGCCTCTGCAGTTTTTTTCGTTCTTCCACTCATTGTGAAATACGCGATTAGTATTTTCATAATTAATATAAATTGCTTTTTTATTAAAAAAAAATTACTAAATTCTGTGATCCTGTAAAAGATTTAAGACATAATGTTGTGTAATTAAATCTGAACTAACT
>JAGXNS010000120.1 GCA_019894855.1 Promethearchaeota archaeon | reverse complement strand
CCTATTGGTTTATTATTAAATTATGATTTGAATACTTTTTCGGGGGATTTTAATTTGACGATCTCTGAGTTCACAAACTTTACTCAAACAAATGGTCTTGAGTATTTTGTTATAAAGTTATCCAATTATAATGATGTGTTTATAAGCGAATTTTATAACCTTACTTTATATGATAAACTGGTTGGCGGTACGAATAATTTGGAACATTTTTTATATAGAATATTATGAAAAGGGTTGAAGAACCATTTTTATCCATCTTATTCCTTTGATAGATCAACTTAATTTTTTTCATAAATATTTCAATTAGGATTTACGATTGAGAAAATTCATAAATTCTTCTTTAAGCTGAATCGGAGTTTTATTGGGTCTTTTTAAATCAGAGCGGGTGCCTTTCTTTGTTTTAATTAAAATTAACAACGGTCCTTTTTGATTCTTGAATTCTTTGAGAACTTTATTTAATTCTTTTTTGGTACTAATAGTTACAGCCATTTTAAAATTAGATGCCAAGGCAATTTGGGCGAGACCAACTGAGTCGGAATTTGTTGGTTGACCCCCTGTAGATTCGTGAGCTTGATTATCGAAGATGAAGTGTACATAATTACTTGGAGCATATTTTCCGATTGTAGTAAATGCACCCATTTGCATAATTGCTGCGCCGTCACCGTCAAATACAATAACTCTTGTACCGGGTTTTTGAAGTGCGATACTTAAACCAATCGAACTGGCGCACCCCATAGAACCTATGTTGTAAAAACTCTTGTAGTGATCTTTTTTCCTCGAGTTTCTAAATTCAAATACCTCCCTAGAAACAAATCCCGTGCTAGAAACAATTATTTCGTCGTTATTTAAATTCTGCATTATTATTCTGATTGCTTCTTCTCTCGATAAAGTATAATCGTCCCTTTTTTGTTTCTCTAATTTGTATTCTTGAAATAGGTTCTTTTTTACGATAAAAGCATACGGGCTTTTATTATTTTTAAAATATTCGATTACAATTTTTATTTCTTTCTCAATACTTTTTAAGTCAGGCTCTAAAATCCAATACGGAATCTGAAGGGTCTCTAGTAACGGTAAAGTTATTTTTCCCATTTTTTTATGTTGTGGGGCGTCCACTTTTCCGGGCTCTCCGCGCCATCCGATCATTAGAAGAACAGGGATAGAAAAAACATCCGGGTCGCACAAAGAAGTTAAGGGATTTACTGTTTTTCCGAGACCCGAATTTTGCATATAGACGACGCCTACTTTATTAGTTGCTAAATGATAACCTGCAGCTAAAGCTACCGCTTCGCACTCATTACATGCAATTAAATTTCTTAGCACGACTTCGTCTTTATCTACGAGAAATTTCATCCATTCTTTAAACGTGGAATCGGGAATGCCTGTAAAAAAAGAGAGGTCGTATTGGTTCAAAATATCGAAAAAATCTTGACAAGAAATCATAGCTATTATCTCGCTTTATTTATTTTTTATTCTTTTCTAAGATTAATTTTTTAATATATTTTAAGTCTTCAAAATCGTCAATCTCTTTACAACTTACATCGTTAATATAGAAAGGTTTCAAATTGAGCTGGTTTAGAATTTCGTTTAAGGCGTCCTCAGCGTAGTAGTTTACCTTATTATCGTTGATAAACGCACTAATTTGATCGAGCCAACTCCTAAAAAATTGGTCTGTCAATTTATAGAGAGGGGGCAAGAAAGCGCTTTTCGGTCCAGAAACATCTACTCCGATTTTAACTACGCGCTCGTCAATTATCAAAGCTTTAAAATCTTTTTTAGGAGGGGGGATTTCTTTGTTTACGGTAACACAATTTTTTTCTTTGAAAACTATTAAACCTATTAAAATCTCATCTGAGCATATTAAATCTCCATGCATGAGTATTATATCATCTCTAATTTTATCGCGAAGTAAAAAGAGGGAATATATGTAATTAGTTTTATCGTAAATTGAATTATGAACGTATTCTACTTTTAACTCAGGAAAGTTAACTTTAATATGATTTTTAATCTGATCCTCAAATGGTCCGGTAAGCATTATGATTTCTTTTAGGTTACATTTTAGAATGGATTTTAGTTGGAAATCTAAAATAGTTTCATTCTCAGAAATTTTAACAAGGCACTTAGGTTTCGACTTTGTTAAATCTCCAAGTCTTTTTCCGACTCCGGCGTTTAAAATTATGACTTTCATTTGATTTCCTTCATCATTTTTCTTAGTTGATATTTAGTTATTTTTCTTGGGTTATTTTTAACGCGTTCTGGATTGAATCCGTGTTTAATAATTAATTCAACATCGCGTTCATATTTAATACCAAGATCACTTAGTTTGGTTTCAAGTCCTATATCTTTCATAAGTTGTGTAATTAGTTCTCTTGATTCCAAACTATCCGAAGCTCCAATAAGAGAAAACAGCTCGTTCATTGATTTTTTAACAAATTTTACTCCACGAGTGTCTAAAATGTCTTGTTCGTTAACGCTATAGTTGAATTCAATCATTGGAGGTAGGGTTAGAGCTACTGCATGACCATGAGGTATATTGAAGTAAGACGTTATTGGATAAGATATAGCATGGCAAGCAGTAGTTTTAGTTAAATTTATTGCTTTTCCGGCAAAATTAGCAGCAAGGGCCATATTCACTCTGGATTCTTTATCAGGTTTCTTGACCGCTTTTAAGAGGTTTCCCATTACTAATTCTATTGCTTTTCTTGATAATTGTTTTGATTCATAGGTTGAATAAATGTTCCAATAAGATTCGATTGCTTGAGTAAGTGCGTCCATACCAGAATACGCAGTAATATTTTTAGGTAACTCGTAGGTAAACTGTGGATCCAGTATCACATATTCTGGTTGCATGAGTTCAGGATACGCTAAAGAATATTTATTTTTTCCAATATAAACTACAGCAAAGTGTGTCGCTTCGCTACCTGAGCCGGAAGTTGTCGGTATTCTTATTAATGGGGTTCCTATGTTTTTAATTTTTTTTTTTTTCAAAATGAAATCTTCGGGATTTCCCTCATTAGTAGAAAATATGGATATACTCTTTGCCATATCAATAACTGAACCTCCTCCAACAGCGACGATTGCATCAAAAGGCTCATTTTTAAACAAATTTAAACCATTTTTTATATCGTTGAGTTTAGGATTTGGTGTAAAATCGTTAAACCGTAGGAATTTAAATCCTTTAAGCGCGTTATATATAACATCTTTAATTTTAGTGTTTTCAAAAGATTTTCTTCCTGTAATCAAGAAGATGTTTCTAAAGGAATTTTTCTTTAAGATTCCCTCAAGGTTTTTAATCGCGTTATTACCAATATATTCCTGCATTTTCCTACTGTATTTTTTTACTAAAACAATTAACAAAGAATTACTTAATCATAATACTTCTTTAGCAATTTCTATGTCGTTTTGATCATGAATCTCTAACCACCCTTTATGTGTGTCTAAAATATTTACTTTAAATCCACTATCAATTACCTCTTGAATAAAATCAGTAAAAGAGGCTTGTTCAAACGAATGAGATTCTTGAAATGGTCCCCTATGATTATTTTTAAGCTCGTAAAACAATTTTTTTATAATATCAGCACCATTCTCAGAAAAATAGGCTATACCAATGAATTCATAATTTGCCATATCTTTATCTATATTTTTTCCAATTCTCACTACTTCATTTTCCTTCAAGTTTACTATTCTTCTTTCGCTAGAAGGTTTGTTCTTTGTTAAAACTAAATCGAGTTTTTTATCTATATCGTGTTTATGATAAGCGTAAGAATTATCGACAACTAATACGATATCTCTTTTTGAGCTAATTAAGCGATTTATAATTTGTTGATTAAAAATAATATCTGAATTGATATATATGAAGCCATTGACCATATCTTCTTCTGCTTTAAATAAAGAATGTAAAATGTGCGTCTTATCGTACTCATTATTATCCACATACTTTACACCCTCGATGTTAAATAGTTCTTTTTTATAACCTTTTATAACAGTGATGTCTTTAATTCCACACGCATTTAAAGCTTCAATCTGTCTTTGGAGTATCGGTTTGCCACTTATTTCTATAAGTGACTTAGGTAGGGAAAAAGCAGGATCCTCTCCGGCAGCGGGAATTATGACATTAATTTTACCTTTCACATACCTCATATCTTTTTCTTTAACTTCCAAAAAACCTACATCTTTAAATATAGCTTTTACGGGGCTACACAATGATTCTGCTTCAAAACCCCTTTGGTTTTTCAGTATATTGGAAGCCGTTTCTTTCATAATCTTGTGAGCAGAACGAAGGAGGTGGTTAGCATATATTACAACATTAAATCCAGCTTCTTTTAATTCTCTTTCTGTTATCGTATTATAGGTTGTTGGAACACAGATTAGAGGTTTTCGAAAACCCAATTCTTTTGACAATGTCTGATATTCTTTTGCAAACTTTAATATCTCAACAGGAGTATCAATTTTTGAGTGTATTAATATCCCATCCACTCCGGCTTGTAAATATTTTTTTGCTCTAAATAGAGCATCTTCTAATCCCAAACCGGAAATGAAGCTTTCTATGCGAGCAACGATCATAAAATCTTGAGATAATTGGACCTTCTTACCTCGTTCGATTTTTACAGCAAAAATGTCCGGATCTTCCTGAGTCTGTTTTGAGCCCGGTTCTAAGCTATTTCTTTTCGGAAATTTCTTATCTTCAATTATCACCATTGATACACCCATATCTTCAAGAGTGCGGATAAAATATTCAAAATTGGTTGCTTCTCCGCCTGTATCTCCATCCACTATTAGTGGTTTATGAGAACAGTTTAAAATCTGCCTTATTGTTTCGTATCGTGACTCTGGACCGATTATTTCAGCATCAGGGTATCCTTTTGCGGCACTATCAGTTAAACTACTTTCCCAAATCGCGTCAAATTCAAAAATTTCGTTACCTATTTGCTCTTTTATATTGTTAGCAACAATTGCGCTTAGTCCACTATGGGCTTCAATAACTCTAATAAATCCTCGCCCCTCTAGAAGCTTTTTAAGGGAACCTCTTCTTTTTTCGGGTGCGATCCTATTCTTCAGACTCATATATATCCTCTATCGTTAAATTTTGTCAAATAATTTCAAGGTTAGATTATGAAATGTAAGATATATGAAGTAATTATTTGTATTTAATTTAATAATAAATTGAAGCGTAACCACGATTATGAGGATAATAAGGTAAGTCAATAATTCTCTATTAATTAATAAAATGGTATTTACCGTTTTCTATATTGCTTTTCATATTATTTCAAATGCTCTTTTGAAATCACAATATCAAGCCAATCTTGATTATCCAAATACCATTTGACAGTCAAATCTAAACCCTTAAAATAGATGAGCTATTCTAACTTCTTAGAATTTCATAAATCATTATACTATTCTCATCATAAATTAACCGATAATAATCCGATGATGAGTTGAGTTTAAAAAGAAATAAAGT
>JAGXNS010000011.1:426-40880 GCA_019894855.1 Promethearchaeota archaeon | reverse complement strand
TCTCTAATTATTGCATATAAATTTACTTATATTTTGGATCAAACTCTTCCTTTACTTGATGAAATACCAAAATCCAACTAAGAAGCGAAGCAATAGTCAAAAATTTCATCCATAACTAATATAAAATTGAAATAAAAATCACCGTCTGTATTGTAAAAATGATCTTCAAGGATAACGAATTTTCTATCAATAATATATGAAAAAGTGAAGATTAATATCTCTAATTATCTTAATTTTTTCTAGAGAGCCAAATTATGAAACAAACAGCACAAAATATTTTATTTCTCATTAGTGGGATCATTTTTATGTGTATTGCCATCACTCCATTAGTTTACTTTTATGCTGCTTTTCATGGAAAAGTAGGTTTCGATTATATTAACTTTGAAAGAAATATTATTTATTTTTTAGAATTATTTACCTTCATATATATGTTTTTAAGCGTAAATTTTCTTATTCTTGGATTAAAGTTATTCTTAAATAATAAAATTGAAAAAATATTCTCAATTAAGCGAATCTTTTATGTTCTTATAATAATGTGGGTATTTTGGCCTGGTCTAATGAGAATTCTATTCCCCCCTATGTTTTTTTATTAATAGATTTAATTCTAAGAGGTTTGATAAATTTTCAAGTTTTTTTATCTTAGAAATGTTGTTGCTAGAGTGACATCAATAAACAATCCTGTTCTTATTGCGGATTCAAACTTGATGTTTAATTTCGAATTTTAAAGTTTTTTAGTAATTTTAAAATCTCTTTAATTTTAAGTTAATCAATAAAAATAAATAAAAATTCTCTTATTATTGCATATAAATTTACTTTTATTTTGGATAAAATTTTTACGGCATTTGGATATTAATATGTTTAAGAAAACGTCAGTGAATTCAGAAGAATTTATATTTTATATTGATCTTATTACAGATTTTATTAAGAAGAAGAATCTAATCAAGAGCATTGGCACTTTCATCAAAGAAAAAGCTAAGTTTAACACACTAAGTTCATATGGATTTTTAATTTTTCAAAATGACGATAATCCTGTAACATTATATGATGAGGCAGATTTTGAAGTATTTGCCGATATTGTAAGCGAAAAGTGGGAAACGAGGGAAAGGAAAAGAAGTTTATTTGAAAATGGTTTATTTGAAATATTAGCCTATATTTTTAGAAGGAGTAAAGAAGCTCGAAAGAACTACAGAGTAGTAATTGTTTCAGATACTCCTAGTACATTATCAGAAGATTATCACAACGCGCTTTATGATCTTTTGATTAAAGCTAAAAAATTCGATACTTTTATCGACATTATTCGAGTAGGAGAAGAGAAGTTTTACAATGACGATGTTAAATTGAAAGTTGTAACCAGCGAAACTCATGGAGGGGTTCTTTATTGTAACGAAGGAAAATCTTTCTTAAACATACTCACATCTTTAATCCAGAGCAGGTCAGAATTTAATGTAGTACATCCGGAATCAATTAATCAAATTCTTGACGAAGATAAGATCTTCTACGAAAAATTAGCAGTAGATTTGATTTCGCTTGATCCAGATGATGAAGAAAAGTGTGACATTTGCGAAAAAGAAGTATGTCCCATTTGCAGTGCTTATTCCGACGAAGTTCATAAATGTTTTAACTGTAATGCTAAATATCACGCGTGCTGCGCTGCGGATTATTCAATATCCAATAATATAGGCTTTAAACACTTATTTAGATGCACTCAATGCGACACCCTCTTAAAACTCGACGAAGATTATGTAGAGATGATATATGAAGAAGAATATGAGGAGGAAGTGGATGTTTATATCGAAAATGAAGAGATCATGGACAATGCTGTTGAAAAAGATATTATTGAAGATCAAACTATCGACGAAGTTATCTATGATGTAGAAGATCAAAAAATCACGATAGGTGAAGGAATACTAAATGCTAAAACTCTTAAAACCCCTCCAAGTTTAAATAATATTCTCCGAGATTCCCCCCCACCTAAAAAAGTTAGAGTTGGAGGGTATTTTGGACAAGAGATAACAATCAAAACTAACGAATTAAACGGAAATCTGCTTCCATCAGCAACTGAAACGATAATAAGTGATTCAGAAGGGTCTACTCAAGTTAAAGAAAAAATGTCTATAACAAAACTGAAACCCCCAAGAAGAAGTACTATTAAATTGTGTAAGATATGTGGTTTTACTTTAAGAGGTACTTCTAATTGTCCTAAATGTGGATTTAAGAATTAATGGATATATTTTTATAGGAATTTTATTTCTTCTGCTCCTAATTGATGTGAAAGTGTAATATAACCAATTAATTTTTAGATTTATACTAATTCTGCTTGTGAATTATTAATTTCCAATAAAATTAAAACATTAATAACATTTACAATACGATGCCCATAGAGGAATTAAATGAAGCTCGTTTTAATTCAAGAGTTTCCAAAATAAGCATGTTCTTATCAGGAATCTTTATGGGTAATGTTGGGATATTTATTTCTTTATTAAGTGGGTATCCAATTTATTCAATAGTCTTGTTCAGAGGCATTTTTGGAGCTGCTTTTCTAATTATATTTATGCTACTAACAAGATCTTTTTCTATTACTTTCTTTAAAGAGTGTTTCAAAATGCACTGGAAATATTTAATTATACTAGCAATCTCTAACCCCTTAGTAGTGTTTCTTTACTTTCTGAATATAACGCTTACTGGTTATGCTTTTGCAGCTTTTTTATTATATACTAGTGGAGTTTTTCTCTTAATCTTTTTAGTAATAACGAAACAAGATAAAGTATCAAAAAGCAACTTTATTAGTTTCATTTTAGCAATTGTGGGAATATCCGTCATAATGGAATTTTGGACCGGTCAAGTTTTAATATTGGGAATAGTTGTTGGGATTTTTTCAGGTTTTTGCTTAGGTATATTAATTTTTTCAAAAAAAAAAATTTATAAAGTTAGAGGAAAAATTAATTCGAATGGAAATTTTGATGCATTTTTAACTTTATGGTCAACTTTATTCTTAATTTTTCCATTTCTACCATTTGGTATTACTGATTTATTTAGAATCACAATATTGGATTTACTAATTATTTTAATGCTAGGGCTTATCCCTACTGCTTTAGCGTTTACATTATATAATGTTGGAGTGAAAAAAGATAAAGGAGGCAACATCATAATTTTATCGTATTTTGAACCTGTTATGGCAACGATTAATACAGCAATTTTTTTAAAGAATCTCTCTATTTTCACCATCATAGGAGGTTTTTTTGTTCTATTAGCTAATTATATTACGCTAAGATATTCAAAGTAAGAGAAGTTCATTATTTTGAAATATATTTTTATCTAAAATTAAGGATTTCTAATAAGATTTAATAAATTTCTAAAAACCTTATTATGCTGTTAAAGGACAGATAATAAAGAACGGGAATTTAATCTCAAGAGTAAGTAACACAAAATATTGAAAGCGTAAAGAATTATCGAAAAATTGAAATTCTTTCAAATATTAATAAAACAAAAACAAAAACAAGTTCTCTATGTCAGATAAGGAAGAAAGGGAAATCTCAAGAATAAAAGAAGTCGAAAGTACCAATTTAGCTCGAAATGAGATAAGAGATGAAGTTATCGAGACTAAAAAAGCGGTTGAAAAAGACAACGAATTGTTAGCTAATAGGGTACATCAAAAATTTAAAGATAATGACATAAAATCTTTTGATATTGTAGGGGCTATCGGAGCAGGTAAAACTGCTTTATTGGAAAAGATAACCCAGAAATTATCCTCACAATACCGAATATTAGTAATCTGTGGAGATATTACTACTAGAGTGGATGCTGATCGTATTGAAAAATATAACGCAGAAACCGTTCAGATTAATACGGGTCGAGAATGTGCCTTAAATGCTTATCATATTCACCAAATAATCAAAAATAAAGATTTAAATAATTACGATCTTGTCTTTATTGAAAATGTAGGTAATTTAATATGCCCATCAGATTTCATTTTAGGTACTGACAAGAGACTAATTGTCGTCTCAACAACTGAAGGTGAATGGGTTGTTGAAAAACATCCATTGCTGTTTAAAATGTCAGATATTGCGGTAATTAACAAGATCGATTTAAAAGAACGCCTAGGAACTAATGTCGATAAAATGATCTCTGACGCAAAAAAAATAAACCCCAAAATAGACGTGATTACGACAAGTGCAAAAACTGGGGAGAACATTGAAAAATTAATGAATTTAATGAGATTGCAGGTCAATAGTAGTGAGAAATTATGAAAGAAGAATTAATCAAGATTGAAGAACTTATTGGGAAATTTGAAGACATTGAAAAATCAGATATAAAAGAATTAATGCAAAGGTTCTTTTCAAAATTAGGTAACCGCCTTGAAAATTACGTGGGAGATTATCCTACATTTATAGAACCCGTTTATTTAGAAGACAATGTAAAAATTGGAGACGACGTTCTTTTAGGACCGAACGTATACATTGGTGCTAATTCTGAGATTCAAAACTATGTCGAAATGTCAAACACAATCATCTTTGAAAATGTAGTAATTGGAGAAAACTTTAAACTGGAGAATTGCGTCATTGGTAAGAATAGCTCTCTTAAATTTAAAAACCTGGACGTGAAAAATAGCGTGTTAATCGGAAAAGCTAATTCAAGAGATGAATTACAGAGCAAAAAATTTTAATTATCGGAAAACAATAAGGGACTTTATTTGAAGGATAACGAGGAATACTTCAAAACAAATTTAAGAAGATGGAATGAATTAGTTGAGATTAATGCTAACTCTAAATTCTACGACTTACATGGATTCAAATCGGGTAAATCTTCTCTTTTTCCAGTGGAAAGAGAAGAAATAGGTAGTGTAGACGGTAAAACCCTCTTGCACCTACAATGCCATTTTGGAATGGATACACTTTCTTTGGCGCGACTCGGGGCGAATGTCACTGGCGTTGATTTCTCAGATAAAGCTATTAAGTTTGCTCGTCAATTAAGCGAAGAATTAAATATCCCTGCTAAGTTTATTCACTCAAATATTTATGATATACCAGATGTATTAAGCGAAAAATTTGATATTGTTTTTACATCTAATGGTGTTATTGGCTGGTTACCAGATTTATATAAATGGGCAGAAATAATCGATTATTGTTTGAAACCCGGTGGGACTTTTTATATTATAGAAAACCATCCTTTTGGTAATTTAATAGACGAAAAGTATGGTGGTGCATTTCAAGTTGGCTACGATTATTTTAGTAAGGGAAAACCTTATCATTTTGATGAGGATGACGGAGCATACGCCGATCCTAATATTAAATTACAAAATTTTGAAACCTACGATTGGTTTCATCCAATGGGAGACATTATTAACTCGTTATTAAAAGTTGGGTTAGAGTTGGAATTTCTTCACGAGTTTCCGTTCAGCTTCTTTCAAATCCATCCGGATATGAAACAGAGAGAGGATAAGTATTGGGAATTTCAAACATTAAAACATTCGGTACCGATGATTTTTTCTATAAAATCTCATAAAAGGAAGTAGTAATTCTTTTTATTTGACTTTATATCTAAATTCATTTTCCAAAAGTAATAGATCTCTTATATTACACTTGAATGGGAAATTGATGGGACGCAAATCACAAGAATCTTTTTCAAGATCGATATATTAATAGATCTAAGAAAGAAAGATTAGGTAAATAAAAAATGAAACCACCAGTTGAACCGTTTAAGATCAAAGTTGTTGAACCCGTAAAAATTCTTTCAGAAAAAAAAAGAAGGAAGGCGATAAAAGAAGCAGGATATAACACTTTTTTATTATTATCTGACGATGTATTTATCGATTTGCTAACAGATTCTGGAACGTCAGCAATGTCCGATAATCAATGGGCGGGTATGATGTTAGGAGATGAAGCATATGCTGGAAGCAAAAACTTTTATAATTTGGAAAAATCCGTGCAAGATGTATTAGGATACAAATATTTAGTTCCCACTCATCAGGGTCGAGGCGCAGAACACCTAATGTATAGCAACTTAGTTAAACCAGGACAACTTGTTCCACGAAATATGTATTTCACTACTTCAAAGGTTCACGTAGAACTTCCAGGTGGTAAAATGGTTGATGTCATAATTGACGAAGCCCATGATCCAGAAAACACTCATCCCTTCAAGGGGAATGTAGATTTCAATAAACTTCAAAAATATATTGACGACTATGGAGCCGATAAAATTGCTTTTGTTAATGTCGAAATGAATGTTAATATGGCAGGTGGTCAGCCAGTTTCCATGCAAAATTTAAAAGAATTAAGAAAATTTTGTAACGAATACAAATTAAAGATTATTTTCGATGCTACTCGCTCAAGTGAAAACGCGTATTTTATTCGAGAAAGAGAGAAAGGGTATGAAAATACACCAATCGTAAAAATATTAAACGAAATGATGAGCTATTCTGATGGATGTATTTATAGCTCAAAAAAGGATTGTCTAGTGAATATTGGAGGCTTTCTTGCCACACACGACAAAGAAATTTTTGAAGCTACAAGGAGTATGGTAGTTGTTTATGAAGGATTACACACATATGGGGGGATGGCTGGCCGTGATATGGAGGCTGTGGCTCGGGGTTTAAGAGAAGGTGCCCAATACGAATATCTGAAGTATAGAGTTAATCAAGTTCGTTATTTAGGCTATTTACTCATGGAGGCGGGAGTTCCAATTGTAAAACCTACTGGTGGCCACGCTGTTTTTTTAAACGCGTTAAAGTTCTTACCACACCTTGCTAGAGATCAATGGCCAGCACAAACCTTATCTGCTGCAATTTATGAAGATTCAGCGGTTAGAACTATGGAAAGAGGAGCGATTTCGAAAGGGAGAGATTCAGAAACGGGCGAAAATATTTTTCCTAAATTGGAGTTAGTACGACTTACTATTCCTCGACGAGTTTACACCAATACTCACATGGAGTATACAGCAAATTCAATTAAAAATCTCTACGAAAAAAGAGACACCATTCCGGGATTGAAGATGGTGCATGAACCGAAATATTTGCGATTTTTCCAAGCTAAATTTGAACAATTATCCCTATAACTTCTGAATTAGATAAAACAAATCGTAAGAGAATAACCTAGGCAGAAATTGAAACGGATACTTTCTCTTAAGAATTATCCTAATATTTTTTTGTTGTAGTATTTGAAAAAATTCCTTTTCAGAATTAACCATCCCTAACCAATGTGGGTTGACTTGGATATTTTTAATAGTTCCTATAAGCCTTCTAACTAATTTTAACAAGACGCTCTCGGTAGGAACAGATATAAACAAAAGACCATCTTTTTTTAGAATTCGCAGAATTTCGTCAATAGCTATTGATGGATTTTCTACATGTTCCAAAATATCAAGTGCAAAGATTAGGTCTATACTATCATTTTCAAAGGAAGTTTTATTCTGAATGTCTTCTTGAACATAGTCAGTAATCTTTAAAGTAGGAAATTTTGTTAGAATTTCTTTTATTCCCTTATACAAGGACTTATCCAAAATGATCACATTGCTCGTAGGAAAATTTAACTTGAAATTCATCGAAAACAGTCCCAATCCACCACCGATATCAAGCACGCGAGAAAAATCTCTAATAAATCCTGCAATTGTCTTAATTATGTTCTTAATTCTCCCGAAATACATTCTACCAAATAAAGGAATAAAATACGGACCGAAGCTCGAATAGTTTCGATACTTATGTGGAATTTCTAATTGAAGGTCTTGGGGTTTGATAAATTTTATTGAGATTCACTTCAGAAAAATAAATTAAATTAGAAAATTAATTGGATAGTATAGAATTATTGAAAGAATTGCTGCGATTGGAAAAGTCAATAACCAAATTGCGATGATTTTCCATAATCCTTTTTTCATTGGTGTATTGCTTGCTTTTGAAAGTCCTACTAGTGATGCTACGAGCAAATGAGAACCAGAAAGAGGGATTTTCTGAATGGTTCCAATAAGCATAACGGCTGCTGTGGGTACCTGCACGGCAAATGCCGTACTCGGCCGAAGTTCCGTCATTTTACCTAAGTTTTTAATAACAATTCTTCCCAAAACCGTTACACCAGCTGCTAAACCAAAACCAGTCATGATCAATAATAAAGTTAGATTGATCTCGTCTCCAGCTCCAACAACTATTCCAACTGCGTTAGAACAATCATTTCCGGCTCTAGAAAAGGCTGTAATACATATTATAATTAAGATTATGTAGGAATATTTGTTTTCTGATCTTTCAAAGTCTCGGAATCCTTTTAAGGTCTTGAGTTTACGTTTATTAAGTACCTTAACAACTCCATAGGTTACTGTAAAACCTACTACCGGAGATGCTAACCACCACATACTCATATTTAGTATTGTGCTCCAATTTACACCCGTTCCCCCTCCTAATAACATCCCTAGTCCCATAATCCCTCCTATTGTAGCGTGAGTTGACGAAATTGGAAGCCCAAAAGCACTAGATAATATTAACACAATGGCAGTTGAAATCAAAATGGTCATGACAACAGCATCCTGGCTAATGTTCGGATTATTATAATCTAATAAAAGGATCGAGTCACCTACCGATTTAGAAACACCCTCCCCGAGTAATAATGCTCCAGCGATCGCAAAAATCGCTGCTAAGATGAGAATTTGTTTCATATTAAGAATTCGTGATCCATAAAGAGGGGCCATCGTTTCGTCGTTCGCACCGATTCCGAAGGAAATGATCACACTTATGATTAAAAATATGATTAAGATGTATTCTAACGCCATTTTACCTATCCATCCATTTCTATTTACTAGGGTATTTTATAATCAATCCTCTCAGATAATCTGACGTTTCTTCAGCCCACGATACAATATCATACATATATGTGACTAGTTTTGAAGTTAAGTATACTTTAGTAGGATCATCTTTCATTCTGTATAATTTTCCGAGTAAGTTAAACTTAGCCGTTCGAGCTTCTCTTTTTCTCTCTTCAATTTCAAAGGTTTTCTTGTAAGCACCATCAAAATCAGTCTCAATTAATACAGCACAATTCACTAGCTCTTCGACAGCTTGACTGCATGCGCTATATAATTTTTTGAATTCGTTTTTGATGTCCTTATATAGCTTGAAAGGATACACTTCCAGAAATCTTGAAAAAAACTCCATCTTATCGTTTACGGCATCTATCATCATCAGAATTTTATACCTGTCTTCAACTAGAAAAGGAAGGGCTCTTTTATCCCTGAAAAGAACTTGAGTAAATTTATCTTTTAGTTCATCACACTTTTTTTCCGCTTGGATGACTCCTTTTAAGGATTCCTTTTTTAATTTATCACTTGTAAAAGTTGAGAGCGCTTCATGTAAGAGAGCAGAGGCATTTAATGTCTCGGCTAAGAATTCCTTGTTAACCTCATATAGTTCATTTTTCTTTTCTTTTAACAATTTCATTTTATTCACATTCCAAATTCATGAATTTCTTACTATGAAATAATAATTATTTTTATATTCTATTTATTGTTCGCTCTATAAAAAAGCTTATGTCTTCACTTATGTTTGCAGCATAATAGTTATGATGTATAATTTATCTTTAAAGATTTTTAAAAAAAAAGTAAAAAAAAAATTAAAAAAGTTCTTCTAAAACAATTGTATCATTTCGCTTTGGTCCAATAGAAATCATAGCAATATCAATATTAAGTTCTTCTTTAATTGCTTCAAGATAAATTTTCATTGTTTCAGGTATCGAATCGTATCCTTGATTGGCAATTTCAGACCATTCATCGCTAGAAAATTTCTCCCAACCTTTAAATTCTCGATAGATTGGAAGGCATTTTTTTATTATTTCGTGTTGGATTGGCCAACTTTCAAGCTCTTTTCCGTTTAATTCATATCCTGTGCACATCCTTATTGGATTTATTCCGTGGAGTGCATCCAGTAATGTAATTATAACTTTATCCACTCCATTGATCATTATACCATACTTAATATTGAATAAATCTATCCAACCAACTCTTCTTGAACGTCCAGTAACAGTTCCGTATTCGTGGCCTTGTTCTCTTATAATCTCCGCCATATTATCGAATAATTCTGTAGGAAACTTTCCTTCACCTACCCTTGAGGTGTATGCTTTAATTATCCCTACAATCTTTCCTATTTTTTTTGGAGGTATACCTGTTCCTGCACTGATCCCTAATGCGTTAGGGTTTGAAGACGTACCGAAAGGATACATACCATGATCTATACAAAGTAGATTACCTTGAGCTCCTTCGAATACAACTTTTTTACCTGAGTCAATAGCTTTATTCAAATAATAAGCCGTATCTGTAACATAAGGTTTCAATTTCTCACCGAAAGTTATGTATTCTTCATACATCGCTTCAAAATCATAATCCCAATTAGGATCGTAGAGATTTATTAAATTTTTTCTGATTCTAAATATTTTTTCCAGTTTCGGTTTTAAAATTTCAGGGTGAATTAAATCGAATACTCTAATTCCCCACCTACCTGCTTTATCTGAATATGTTGGTCCTATTCCTCTTTTTGTAGTTCCGGCACTGTATTCCCCTTTTGTCTTTTCTTCTAACCCGTCGAGGGCGATGTGAAATGGAAATATAACATGGGCAGTAGAACTTAATTTGAGGTCGACTTTTTTGTTAAGCTTATTTAAATTAGCGATTTCATCGAGGAGAACCTTAGGATCAATAACACATCCATTTCCAATCACAACCTCTTTTTCGCGTGGAGCTCCCGATGGAATTAACTTAAATTTATATTTGATTCCGTTCGCAACGATAGTGTGACCTGCATTATTACCGCCGTTATATCGCACAACAATATCTGCTTTTTGAGCTAAGTAGTCGACAAATTTTCCTTTTCCCTCGTCTCCCCAGGAAAGCCCACACACAGCAATTGTATTAAAATTGTTATTCATTATTCACAATCCATTAATTTTCTTAACCTTACTCAATTTAAAAATTTAGTATGGGATTATTATTAGATTTTACAATCAAAAACATAATCCAAAAAGGATTATTCTTTAAAGTTTATAAAATTTCTCTGAAAAGATTTATTTTTAGAATAATATTTAAAGCCGTATTTTTATCTTTCTTATTGAAAAATGCAGAAAACGATTTTATTTGACTTAAATCATAACGAAATGCTCACGTTAGACAACGATTTTTCCGACTTTTTAAAACTTCTCCATAATCTAAATTTTAAGATTGAAAAAAACGAAAATAAAGATTTAACCAAAAAAGTATTGGAAAACATAGATTTGCTAATTTTAGGTAATCCAATTGACGACTATTTCTCAAACATCGAGATTAAAGAAATCGTTAATTTCGTCAGGTTAGGAGGAAGTCTACTGCTTGTTAGTGAATATGGAGCGGATCACCTTCAAAAAACAAATCTTAATGATATTGCTAATCATTTTGGTTTTTTATTTGAGAAGAATCTCATAAAAGAACAAAACCCTAAAAACCAAAATTGTTCAAGCATCTTACACATTCACGAGTTTCCAGAAGTTGACTTTTTAAATGGATTAAGAGAAGTGATAATTGGCGGAACATGCTCTTTATACTTAAAAAAGGGAGCTAATGCTCTACTAGAAACCGATAAATTGAATAATTGGTCAGAAATCTACAATAATTCATTAGAAGAATGGGAAAAAGATAAGGAGCAACAACATATCATAGCAGCTTATGCTAAATTTGGGCAGGGAAAGGTAATTGCTTTCGGCGATATAGACATTTTTTGTAGCGATGATAATATTGGAATTAATACCCTAGACAATCAGAAGTTTTTACATAATGTTTTTGCTTGGTTGGTTGAGCCAGTCAAAAAATCTGATGTCAATTCTTTCATCTTAAATCAAATAGGTGAACTTCAAAATGGAGTAAAGCAAATTCAAACTACAATTAATAACATAATCGAGACAATGAGCATATTAGAAAGAAGATTAACAAACATAGAAGAAAATTCAGAGTACTTAGAAAAAACAACAGATGCTAAGATATCTCGAGATCTAGAATCGATATAAAAAAAGTGTGTAGATCGAGGATTTTATTAAGTAGCTCCTTTTAAATTAAAAGAACAAATCTTCTAAACCTATTTATTTTTAGTTATATTACTTTACATTAATTATATTAAGACCTTAAATTTGAAAAAAAGTGGTTTTTATGAGTAACAAATCACACGATGAAATTTTTTCTGATTTTGAAGAGATAAGTAGCCATTATAATCGAAGCGATCAATACTTTGATATCTTATATGATTCCATTTCATCAACAATTATTGCAAAAACACCTTCCGCTGAGAATTTTTCAGTGAATACAAAAAAATCGGGCATTGTCGCTCGCAGTTTTTTAGGTTCGTGGAAAGAAGTAGCAATTGAAGCGAATGGAAACTTGAATAATATTAAAACAAAAATACCGAAAGTATCTAATAAAGGAAACTTTATTGCTGAATTCGACGGTTGGAGTCTAAATAAAGAAATTAAATCTAAGATTGATCCTGTTAATGTCCCTATTGATGAAAAAATTGAGAAAGTAAGGGAAATCTATACATATATCAAAAATGCGGACGAAAGAATTATAAATGTCCAAGTGAAGTATTTAGAGTTTTTAATTGAACGAATATTCGTCAATAACGAAGGATGCAAATTAAGGCAAGTAATTCCAAGGACTCGTATTTTCGTTATACCTATCGCTAAAGAAGGATCTGTAGTAGATTACGATTATTTCATTAAATCAGGAGAAATCGGATTTGAGATTTTCGATTCACTCGATAACGCAGTTTTAGACCAAGTAGTTAAGAATTCGCTTGAGATGTTAAAAGCTGAATTACCACCTGCAGGAAGGAAAACTATTATTTTAGACCCAAAAATGACAGGATTGATTGCTCATGAGAGTTTTGGACATGGTTTGGAAGCTGATCAAATACTTAGAGATCGTAGTTATTTGAAACAACACATTAATAAACAAGTTGCGTCTAAGATATGCTCAATCTATGACACTCCTTCTCTAGAAAAGAAATTAGGTTCATACTTTTTTGACGACGAAGGAATAAAAGCTGGCCACAACGTCTTAGTTGAAAATGGGATATTAAAAAATTTTATATATGATCGAAGAACAGCATCAGAACTTAATGCTACACCGCAAGGAAACGGCAGGCGAGAAAGTTTTGCTCATCCTGTTAATGTTAGGATGACTAATACATATTTTGGTTCTGGAGATTACGAATTAGAAGAAATGATTTCAGAAATTAAAGAGGGAATAATGTTAGTGCATGGATATTTCGGAATGGAGGATCCGCTTGGTGGAGGCATGCAATGCACATCAAAAAAGGGTTACCTTATTGAAAACGGAGAGCGAACTAAAATTCTTAAAGCAACTGCTTTAAGTGGAGATGTTCTTGAGATGCTTAAAAATATCGATGCTGTTAGTAAAGATACCTTGAAACTTGATGGAGGGACATGTGGGAAAGGTAGCGAAGATATGGTCCCCGTTACATCAGGGGGTAGTTATATTAGAGCTAAAAATGTATTGGTGAGTCCGGGGTGAATGAAGAAGTGTCAATTGAAAAGTTAGATAGAATCGAAGCTGTTTTAAAATCGAAGAAAATCCAAGAATTTGAGATATTCCTCGTCGAAAAGCGTATTTTTGAAACTATTTTTTTAAAGGATAAGACTGAGAACGAGCGTGAGATAAGTGATTTTGAATATTTTCTAAGAATTCTTACTCAAAAGGAAAATGAAACAGGTATAGGCGTAGTTAAAGGGAATTCACTTGAGTCTAGCCAAATCGAGAAAAACATTGATACATGTGTCCTACTATCAAAAATAAATTCAAGTTCTAAGTACGATTTTCCTTCAAAAGTAAATATTTCCCATTTCAATACGGCTGATAATAGCATATTAAGCGATCCTTTAAAGATTAAGAAAGACTTAACAGAAGTTCTAATCTCTGAAGTGAATCAACAAAAAGATGTATTACCTACGTTCTTGCGATTTAGGATACACAGTAATCATAGTTTTTTGAGAAATAGTAATAATTTGAGTTTAGACGCGAGAAAGACCTACTTTTTTATGGAATTTTCTTTAAAGGCGCAAGAAAATGGTAAATTATCAGAGTTCTGGGATTGTGGATATTACAAAGAAAAAGAGCACCTGAATTTTAACGAAAGAGTGTCTAGTTGGGCTAGAAGCGCTAAAGATACGCTAAGAGCAGTAGAACCTAAATCTTCTGATAATGCCCTTGTCATTTTTTCTCCAAGCGTTTTACAACAAGCTATAAATCCCGTCATTGGAACTCACGCACTTGGTAAAGCTCATGCTGAAAAAATTTCACGTTTCAACATCGGGGATGTAGTAGCAAGCGAAAACATCACTATTATTGATGATGGATTGTTAGAAGGTGGCCTGAGCTCTAATTCATGGGATTCAGAAGGAAATCCTCACCAGTTAACAGAAGTTATAAAGAATGGTGTTTTTCAGAATAGATTATACGATCAAAAGTACGCAATGTTAGAGGAGAAACAATCAACGGGAAACGCAAAACGGGCAGAAAGCGGCACGGTTGTTAATTGGATAAGCAATTTTAAGATACTCCCGGGAAACATATCTTTTAATGATATGATATTGGATATTAAGGAAGGCTATTACATCGACAAGTTTTCGTGGTTAAATCCAGATGATATCTCGGGTAATTTTGGAGCGGAAATAAGAAATGGATATTACATTAAAAACGGTGAGCTCAAAAATCCAATTAAACTCGGAAATGTTAGTGGTAATGTCCTTGAAATGGTGAAGAATTGCGTATATATCTCTAAAGAACGAGAATTTATTGAAAATACTCTTTATCCTTATATGGCGTTTAATAATTTGAATGTTTCTTCTTAAAAATAAAAAAATAATATCTTTATTATTACCTTTTTTATAATCCTAACACTTTTGCAGCATTTATGCCAAGAATTTTGTCCTTGTCTTCTTCAGTAAAATCTGTTAATCCCATTAGTTTGAGAGGAGGAGGTATTTTTAATGATTATATTAAAGATAAGGTTTTTTTTAATGATATGGATGTTTCTACCTATTTATTTAAAATTTAATAAGAAATAAGTGGAAAAATTACGAAAACACGTTTTTATTTTTCTATATGTATAAAATTAAACCATCTAAGTTCTTCGGTCTCTGGATCTTCAAATTGAAGATAATCCTCTTCCGTTCCAATATTATGAACTAAATCCTTAGCGTACTTTAGATATTTAGTGAATTCTTTTTTCTGCTTGATGTAGAAGGTTAGTCATATGGCGACCAGTTACATCGTCTTCAGTATGAGTATTTGCATATTCCCTTTGAATCTTTATTAAATACTTTTCAATAAATTTAAGTGATCTTCCAGATGCCGTGTAATCTGCATATAGGAGTAAACGCATTCCATAAGGAGTTTGAAATGTAAAATACCTTCCAATCAAGGCATTTCTTACTTCTTCTAAAGTTAAAAGTGGCTTCATCATAAAACCTTTAAAGTTAATGAGTAAATTTAATTATTTTCATAATATAAATTAACTGGATTTACAAAAAAGTGTTTTTTGGTGTTTGTTAGGATTAGAGTACAAATATTTCAAATACACAATAAAAATTAAAAGGGAAATAGATTCTATTTCTTACTTTCTGCTTTTACTTCGATTAAATTATAATCTCTTGTACCGAGCCCTAGTTCTTCAGCCACTTTTAATTGTATTTCCCAATGTCTAGATTCCTTTCCGTCCGGATTTAAATCCATTTTACCTGTTTTGGGGTCAAATCTGGGTATATAAGATAACCAATCGTGAGATTTTTCTTTAGAAATACTACCGATGTTCCCTAAAATAGAGTGAGGATTCACCTTTGATAAGTGTACTAAATCCACAGCTGATTGATCTATAGCTACTGGATCTAACGAGGATAAAATACCAATATCGCTTACAAATGGTATATCTGACCCGCCTGTGCAGTCACATTGCCATGTGACATCTATCACATAATTGAGATAAAATATTTTATCTTTACCGAAATATTCTATTACTCCCGCGGCATTATCAACCATTTGTGTAATGAATTCTTCTCGAGTTGAAGAACCAGTATCTATAACATTGTTTTTGCATACAGATTTACACATGTAACAATATCTGCATTTTTCTTCATCTCGAATTAATTTACCTTCTGGACTTTCTCCCAATGCATTTGTTGGGCAGATTTTTAAACAATTTTCGTAGTCAGAAATCGGTGCTTCAAAATTAAAATCGAATTTTTTTCCTACATGTGCTTGAACCTTTCCACCCTTGCTTACACATCCAATCCCAAGATTTTTAATTGCTCCACCAAAACCAGCACTTCCATGTCCTTTAAAGTGAGTCGCTAAAATCAAATGATCAAATTCTTTAAGCCTCCCCGCAACTAAAACTTCATTAAATCGTTTTCCATTAACAGCTTGTTTTATTATATTTGTACCAACTAATCCATCTAACATTAACATGTTTGCTCCCATAGTTTCTTCAGTAAAACCATGGATTTTAGCAGTTTCTAAATATTCTTTTTCACCAGCACGACCGCTATATTCGGTATGAATGCCCGTAAATTCCTCTGGAGCACCCCATCCACAAGATTCTGCTACAGAGGGTACTGCTCCTAAATCTTTTACATGATCACATAAAAATCTAATGTAACTCGGGCGTAGATAACGTACATTTTCTAAAGCACCAAAGTGTGTCTTAATTACCACATTATCTCCTTTCTGGACTCTATTATTAAATCCAATTTTTTCCAGAGCCGAAGGTCCCTTAAATCTGCTTAAACTTTCTTTATAGTTAAAGGTTCTTGCTGTAAAATAATATACATCTGATTTCATATTTCTCATTAAAATTAGTTATTGAGTTAATTGTAAAATAATATAAGGTAATACAGCATTAAAAATAAATTTAGAGTTTATTTACCAAGCAGAAATTATTTTAATTGTGTATAATTCTATAAATCTTAGAGATAAGAAAAATAAAAATATTTGAGAAAAAATTATGGCTCGTTGCCCTGAATGCGCCGGTAAAATGAAATATAATCCCGACAATCGTCTCATGGCATGTGGTTCTTGCGGATTATCGTTATCTCGTTACGAATTAGATCACTATTGGAGTAACATACGAGATGAACGTGGATCGGACGCAGATGAAGTAACAAAAGCAAAAAACCGTCGAAAAGAATGGCTCGATTGGTATAGTAAAAGTAAGGATGAAAAAAAAAATTACTAATTAAATGCCAGCCATTTTAACTAGTATATCATCCTTTTAGTTCAGTTTAAATTCTTCTCATAACATAAGAAGTTAATAGAATTATTAGCTAAATTTCTTGTTAAAAATCTCAATTAAAAACTCTTCCAATTTCAGGGCGGGTATATCTAATAGTGTAATTTCGAGGTGTCTGCCTCTTTCTGCTTCTTCGATTCTAACTGTTTTAGATGCGATAATTTTTAATTGGTTAAGTGTCCGGATATATTTTCGAAAACTCATTTTCACATGTGGTTCTACTGAGTATGTCTCGCTTATGATCTGATACTCTTCAAAAGCGTCATCAACTAGTGTAAATGGCTCGTCTTTATTTATTAATGATCGTGCAATTCCAAAGAGAGCAAGTAGTTCTTGATCGTTTAACTGGTCTACGATCTCTCCTCTAAATGTGGGGTAAACGTCATTAGAGGCAGCTCTAATTATGTCAGCGCTTATGCTATCTAAATTTTCCCGATCAGTATATAATCCACTTTTTCTTAAGATTTCTATTCCGTGACGCATATTTTCATGATCTGCAACGATCTGACTAACCATATTCAGAATGTCGTCGTCAATTACGTATTCTTTAAAGGCAAGCTCGCTTCTATATTCCAAAATTTGTTTTGATTCTTCGTAATTATAAGGCTTAAGTTTAATTTTCTCGTTTAATCTACTTAAAATCCGCTCAGTTTCTACTGTCATCCAATCTCTATTTCTGGAGATCAAAATTATAGATAGTTTTGCGTTTTGATGTCCATAGGTTTCAGCAATATCTAAAAATGCTAAAATTTCGTCAGATCTTAATAAATGGACTTCATCTATTATTAGTAGCATGTATCCTTTTTCTCGGATTAATTGCTTTAAAATAAGCTTCAAAGCTTCGTCATCCGAGAATCCCCGCCCACTTCCGTGAGTGTACTTTGCTAACAATTCTCGAATTATTTTACTTTTTGACCGGAAATTTATGCAGTTGTAATACTCAATAAAAACACTTACATCTTTTTCTAACGCTATTGTTCTAAAGTTTCTACCAAAATATCTTGCAGTACAAGTTTTTCCAACTCCGCCCTTACCTAAAATCAATACATTTATTGAAGAAAAATCTTCTTCGAGAATACGTCTAAAGTTAAAGACAAGGTTCTTTATAGCCTCCTCGCGACAATATAATTTGTCGGGCACATAGCTCATGTCAAGCGAGCTAGCAGATTTAAAAACAGATTTTTCTTTAAAAAATTGCCTAAAAGCTTTCTCATCCATGGTTGATTGGTTCTTAATTGAAACTTATAGTGATAAGTACTTAAAGAACAAATTAAGTTTAAACTTTCTTATACTTTTGACTTTTTCCTAGAGGATAATTAGAAGTATCCTCTTCAATGAATTATAAGTAATTAATTTTAACCTTGTAATTATAGATTTAAATCGTTATCGTTTAAAGGATGCATTTCCGAGTAAGACTGCCTTAGTTTAGTAATATCGTTCTTTGCATAGATTCTTGTAGTATTTGGAGAGCTGTGCCCGAGTATATCCTGCAATTCACTGATATCCATTCCAGAACGCCTTAGGTGAGTAGCGCCCGTGTGTCTGAAAATATGAGGCGTTATAATTTTTGAATCTGGGAAACCACACTTCTCTTTAATCGTTTTAACATCTGCTTGGATTACCCTGGGATTTAATTTTTGGAATCGTGTATTGACTAAAAGATAGTCTTCGGAGCTATAAGATATTCGATTTTCTAGATACTCTGTGAAAAGTTTTAATGTATGATAATCGACCGGAACAATCCTCTCTTTACTACCTTTTCCTTTTAATCTTATGTATCCTTTGTTAAAATCAATATCTTTGATTTGGATATCGCACAACTCACTGACACGAGCCATCGTAGAATAAAGTAATCTTACAATTAAATAATACCTCTGGCTCTTCTTGGAGTAAAATAGTTTTTTATCCTTTAACTTGTTAAAAATTAGTTCAATATCTTCAACATTAAGGAATTTTGGTAAACTCTCCTCTATCTTAATTTTTGGAGATTTAATCGTTGCCATTGGATTTTTAGTTATAAATTCATTTAAAGTTAAAAACTTAAAGTAAGACCTTAAAGAGGCGATTTTTCTGCTGATCCCTTTTTTTGAGTAATTTAAATCTTTAAGATGTTTTAAAAAAAGTCTAATACGTTGTCTAAGCATTGGCGACTCAAGGCTCAAATCACCAACAAGGCTAATAAGTTTTTCAAGATCGTATCGATACGCTTTAATAGTTGATGGCGCACATCCCTCTTCTACTTCTTTCGAAATAAGAAAATCATCGATAAAGTCTGAAACCTTAAAATCTACCATAATAAAAGAAATGACATCGTGATATTACATAATACGGTGTAATATCTAGATGACATTAGATATATGGATATATTTTAGAAAAGTACTTAGTTTGTTTATGAACTCGCTCCTTCTCCGTACCAACCTTTTTTGATAAATAAATACGCATTCATTGCTGCTGTTGTTGCTTCACCAACTGCCGTGGTTACCTGTCGTATTCCACCTGTTACGTCTCCTGCTGCATATATCCCAGGAAAATTGGTTTCTTGTTTCCTATTTACTTTAATAAATTTATATTCATCAATTTCTATGCCAACTTTTTTTGCTATTTCGCTCTGTGGTTCTACTCCAATAGCAATGAAGAGAGCTTTTATACTTATCTCAGTTGTTTCGTCCTTTTTATGATTTTTGATTCTTAGCTCTCCTAATCTGTCATCTATTGTTATAGCTTCTTCAATAGTACAATTAAACATTGTTGTGACATTATCTAATGCCATAACTTCATCTTCAATTGCTTTTTCTGCTCGCATACAGTGGCGTCTATGAATCAGATAAACTTGTTTAGCTACACCTGATAGATAAATTGCTTCTAGACCCGCAGCATTGCCACCACCAACCGTAGCAACTACTTGATCTCTAAATAATGGCCCATCACAAGTAGCACAGTAAGATATTCCGTTACCTATTAATTCAAATTCATTTGGCAATCCAAGTGATAAATGTTTCGAACCAGTAGCGATAATAATAGCCTTTGCTTTAGTATCACCTTCAGGTGTAGTTACAGTCATTTCTTTTGGATTGATTGCTGAGATTTTATTATAAAAAAAGGTAGCTCCCCAATTTTCAGCTTGTTCCTTCATTTTTTCGGTTAATTCAAGACCGTGGATACTCACAAATCCGGGATAATTTTCAATTTTTGGAGCTGTCCCAGCTAGACCTCCAAACCCTGTACCTTCATAAAGAGCAGTCTTCAAACCCATTCGTCCCCCATAAATTGCAGCTGTTAATCCCGCAGGTCCGCCACCAATAATTACTAAGTCAAATTCATTTTTATCAGACAATTTTAGTCTCCATTATTTTGTAGCTTTATTCAAATTTACATATAATAATTTTAATAATAGTTTAAATTTTTTTTTTTATAATTTATATTGATTAAATAAATTCTATGTTTTTACTCCTTCCTTAATTGACGAAGATATTTGCAAGCATTTATTCCCGCTCGCGCACCTTCTGCTGCAGCAAAAACTACTTGAAAAAGTCCCCCCGTACAATCTCCAGCAGCATAAATTCCTTCAATATTTGTTTTTTGTTCGCTATCTACTTTAATATTTCTAGTATCATCTAATTCTACCCCTGCTTTTTTGAAAATCGAATTAGAAGATATATGAGATATAATAAATAAACAACTTAATTCAAATTCCTTTATTATTTCAATATCTCCTGATTGAGATTCAGTAGATTTACATATAATTTTTTGAATCATACCATTTGAAGCTGGAACTGCTTCAATTATCTCCATCTTCTCAATAATTTCAATTCCTGTATTTCTAACTTCATTAACATTTTCAGGTAGTTCTTCTATTCCCACATCAGTAATAACACGAACTATACATCCCATCTGTTTTAGAACCAAAGCATCTTCCATCACTTCTTCGTCCTTTCCGTATAAATATACTACTTTGTTTTTGTATGACGGTCCATCCCATATTGCGCCGTAAGAAACACCATATCCAAGTAAAATGTCTTCCCCTTTTATAACTTCTTTTCGTTTCCCTGTGCCCGTGGCAATAACTACCACATCAGCAGTGATGTTTGCCGTTCTCGTAGAGATCACATTCGTTCCCATGCCCAGCATTAACTCAATAACATCTCCGCTAATTATTTTAACGCTTTCGTAGCTTTCGGCGTGCTTTTTAAACTTGTCCAAAAGTCCCAATCCAGTTGCATCAATTTCTCCTAGCCAATTTTGAATTTCTTGCGTCTTCGCTAAAGAGGAAAGTTCTTTTCCTTCTAATACAATAGTGTTTCTATTTGCTCTACCGCAATAAACTGCAGAACTCAATCCTGCTGGTCCCGCTCCTATTATTAGAACTTCACACTTATACTCTTGTAGTTCCATAAAAAAAACCCTCAATACTTTCCGTTTAAGAAAATAAGGTGCTTAATATTTAATTAAATGGTTTCTAAATTAAAAATAATTTTAAAATAATCTATGTTTGGTTCAAATTGATTACAAACAATTAAAAGCTATAATTATATGAAATAATTCGAATATTTATTATTGATTCTGAATTAAGGTTAATCATATATTTCACGTTACTATAACTAAATTTATTTTATCTTAAATCTTAAATTTAATTAATAGGAAGTTATTATAGATGAGTGACTCAGAACATAGAAAGGAAATAAAGAGAGAAGAACCAAAATTTAACATAGCTGAACCTCACCATTTATCAAAAAGGTCTAAATGGTTAAGAGATTATTACTTCAAAGGAGTTGAGCGTGAGTGGAACAACGAATACATGTCTTTCACTACTGGCACAGATTGGGATATAATATGGTGTGAAACTGATTATTACATCTCTCCTGAGGTTCACTTTTACATAGGAAATAAAGGTAAGGGCGTTTTTGAGGGATGTTTAAGATCTATAGCTATTCCAATCTCACTGCCTGATGGTTTCTGGGATTTATCTTTACCAGAACGTAAAATTAGATTTTTTAAGATGGCAATGCTTGATTATGTACCTTACGAGATCATATCTGAGAACGATTTAATTGCTGGTGGCAGATTTAACACTCAATTGAGCCATTGTTTAACAAAAGCAGAAACTAAAAAGTATTGGAAGGAAAATTTGAGTAATAGGCATAAATTTTATAAGTTTCATAAATCTGGGTTCGGAAATACAGGAGCAACGGGAGGACATCTTATCCCAGATCTCGAAACTATCATTAAAAAAGGTTTCAAATATGTAAGTGAAAAAATAAAAGCTCAATATGAACGATTGTCAGAACGAGATAAAAAGGGTTCAAAAGGTCAAGAATTAAGAGCCATGTTAGAAGCTTCGGAGATACCAAGAAAATTCGCAAAAAAATACGCCGAAGAATGTAGAAAACTTAAGGAAAAAGCAACTTCATCTGAAAGAGTAGAAGAACTAGAAATAATGGCTAAAAACCTTGAAAAAGTCCCATGGGAGCCTGCTGAGACATTTTGGCAGGGAATTCAAGCGATTTGGATAACTCACATGCTTATTATGGCAGAAGAATCTTATCCTGGCCCTGGTATTTCTTTTGGTCGTACTGATCAACACCTTTGGGATTTATATAAAAAGGATGTGCTAGATGAAAAAAACATTTCAAAAGAATTTGCCAAAGATATTTTAGGTAGCTTTTGGTTTCATTGTAATACTGCCTATGACGCTCAAATTAGGGTAGGAAAGCAGGGTATTACTTCGGCTTTCGGTCAATTGATGACCCTCAGCGGTTGTGGACCTAATGGCGAAGATTTGACTAACGAATTGACTTATACTATTCTGGAAGTCGTTGACGAATGGTCTCCAATATTAGAACCAAAGCCAAATGTTAGACTACATAGAAATTCTCCTGAGAAACTGTTAAATATCATAGTTGATATGGTCTCTCGATCGCAAGGAGCCCCATTTCTTATAAATTTCGACGAGAGAAGTATAGCAGGTATGATTGCGGAAGGTGTTTCTCCAGAAGACGCTTGGGATTACGCTTGCGTCGGTTGCTTAGAAAACACTATGCAAGGAAACGATAGATCTGGTACCGTGAATTGCAATCCAAACTTAACAAAAAGCATTGAATTAACCCTTTGGAACGGAAAGAACATGCCCGGTAATAATGTTGCTACAAAGAAGGGTGAGCAAATTGGACCCAAAACAGCTAATTCTGAAAATTTTAAAACTTGGGAAGAATTTTGGAATGCGTGGAAAAAACAAGTAGAATTTCTCATTAAATACACCGTAGAGACGTATAATTTAACTGAATCTCTTAGAGCCGAATATTTACCCACTCCATATTTATCAACAATAGTTCGAGGCTGCATCGAAAAAGGATTAGACATTAGATGCGGCGGTCCTGAATTAAGATTTATAACGGTTGAGGGCGTTGGTTTTGCTACGACCGTCGACTCTTTATTGGCGATTAAAAAATTTATTTACGATGATAAGAAATACGCGATAACTCAAATTAAAGATGCCTTGATTAACGATTTTGAGGGAGATGAATACGCTGTGATTCAAACTTTCTTAAAAAATAGAGCGCCTAAATATGGAAACAATGTCGATAACGCTGATGAGTTAGCTCAAAAAATAATGAAATTCTGGGCTAATGAAACCTGGAAGTATAAAACACCTACAGATTTTCAATTTCGACCTGGTATGCTATCATGGAACTATTGGGCTGGAGCTGATGCCGGTTTTACAATAGCTACTCCAAATGGGCGAAATATGGGAACGTTTCTTTCTAACGCAATTTGTCCGTCAAATGGAGCAGATTTAAAAGGTCCTACGGCTGTAACTAATTCTGTAGGGATAGCTTTAGGGGGAAAAACAGAGGATGGTGAATATATTAATTATTTACCTAACGGGGCAAGCCATACGATTACATTCAATCCCGCTATTCTTAAGAATCCTGAACATAAAGAAAAATTTAAATCTTATTTAAGAGGTTATATTGAAAACGGAGGAACTTGCTTACAAGTAAATATGCTCGATGTCGAAATGCTAAAAGATGCACAAATACATCCAGAAAACTATACTAATCTCTTAGTTCGAATTACCGGTTATAATGCTTATTTCAACGCCATTGGAAAAGAATTGCAGGACGAAATAATAGCGCGAGAATCGCATTCGATGTAAATCGAATTTCATTTTCTTCCGCAGTAAAATTTTATTAATCTTCCTTTATTTGTGTCATTAACTAAAAACTAAAAAACTAATGATGAGAATAACATGGTTTTAGAAACGAATATCACTAAAATGTTTGGGATTAAGCATCCAATCGTCGCAGCACCAATGGGTCCTTTCTATACCACCCAATTAACGATTGCTGTTTCTGAAGCAGGAGGTTTAGGCGTACTGAGCCATTCTGCTTTAATCAGTGATTACATGAGCGGAAAAAATCCCATTCAAATTATGAAAGATAATATGTTAGAAGTTGTTGAACATACGGATAAACCCTTTGGATTTAACATAAGAACTTCTAGAAGGGAAATTGATGCGCCATATCTGGTAAAAAAAATTCCTGAATTCATTATGTCTAATCCAAAACTGAAAGAACAGTGTATTTATGCCATCACTAGCGCAGGATCCTCAAAAACTCTACCTCAATCTAAATCGTATCAAAAATTAAAAGAAAGTGGATCACAAATAAAACATTTCCACGTTGCTCCTGCTTTATGGCTTGCAGATAAATGTGTAGCCTCGAATGTCGATGGTGTTATCGCTACAGGAACAGAGGGCGGGGGTCATCAATCCTACGAAAAAGTCAGTTCGTTAGTCTTACTTCAACAAGTTATGAAAAAACATCCAGATCTTCCGGTAATTGCTTGTGGTGGTTTTGCTACTGGCGAAGGTCTTGCTGCTGCGCTATCGTTAGGTGCAGGAGCTGTTGCTATGGGTTCACGATTTATAGCTTCAGAAGAAAGCGAATTTTCCAAGGAATATAAAATGATTCCAACTAGTGCGAAAGCTCAAGACACTCTCTTAGTAACTGGAGCACTTGGACCTATTCGGCTATGGAGGAACGAATATTCGCTACATCACGGACTCGTAACAGATAAAAAGGCAAAAATGGCTGAAGAAGCGGAAATGACTCAAGAAGATATAATTGCTGAAGGAAAAGCGTACGAGGCAGCCTACACCGGCAATACTAACTCTGGTGCTGTTTTACTTGGCCAGAGTATTGGCTTAATTGACAAAATGAAGAAAGTCAATAATATCATCGAAGAAATTGTTCAAGATGCTGAAAAGCGATTGAAAATAGCCACAGGCTATATAAAATAGAATTATTTTTTATTTTTATTTTTATTATTTTTAAAAAATTCTTTTAAAAAAAAATAGATGGATAATCAAAATTATCTTTTATATCCTTTTACATCGATCAGGGTTAAATTGAACTATTGAGACATAAGTTAGGTGTCGAGATTTTCGATAATCGTCGCTACTCCCTGCCCTCCTCCCACGCATGCGTTAGCGATACCATATTTCGCCTTCTTTTCTTTTAAAATTCTTGCGAGAGTGCCTGTTAAGCGTACCATTGTTGATCCTAAGGGGTGACCAATTGCAGTGGAACCGCCCATGATATTAACTTTTTCCTCAGGGATGTTAAATTTATCCATGCAATTTAATGCGACGATACAAAACGCCTCATTTATCTCCCAATAATCGATATCATCAGCAGTGAGATTTGCATATTTTAATGCTTTTTGAGTTGCTGGAACTGGACCTCTTCCCATTACAGTAGGATCTACACCAGCCCATCCAATTGATACAATTTTTGCCAAGGGTTCAATTCCTTTATTCTTAGCTTCTTCAGCTTCTATAAGTACTGCTGCTGTAGCTCCTGCGTTTAAAGGCGACGAATTTCCGGCAGTAATTACTCCCTCTTCAGTTCCCTCTCTCTTTACATATCCTTCTTTTCCCCCATTTCTTTCTAAGTAAAAAGGGGTTGATATTCGACGCAACTGAGAAACAGTTTCTAGAGTAGATTTTCTAGGATTCATGTCTCTATCGATGATCATTTTCTCTTCGACATTTCCTGGAGCGTGTCCTTCAATGGGTATGATTTCGCCCTTAAAGAACCCATCTTCGTGACTCTTAACAGCCAGATTATGACTTCTTACACCAAATTTGTCTAAATCTTCCTTAGTAAATGTAGGTACTTCTTGTTCATATAATTTCTGAGCCGTTTGTAGCATGTTAAATAGAGTTTGTAGATCTAAATCTGGTCTATAAAACTTACTCTTTTTATTAGCTGTTGATAAATTGGGATCTGTCCCTTTACCTCTAACGCGAGTCATATGCTCAAAACCAGTAGCTAATACGTTTTTACTATGCCCAGTCATGATTTCCATAATGCCGACATGCATCCCACTTCCAGCTGAACCGCATTGTCTATCTATGGAGAAAGATGGAACCTCATATGGAAACCCCGCCAGAAATAACGGGCCTCGTCCGCCATAAGTCCAATTCTCTAATACACCTGATGCAACTCCGATTGATACTTCCTCCATATCTTTTTTTTCTATCCCTTTATCCGCCAATCTTCCATCAAAAAATTTCATTAACAACTCAGCTAGTAACGCATCTCCTCTAATCTCGCCAAATACATCCCTTTCAGGTTGAGTCGGTCTAGATCGAGAAAAAGCTGTACGAGCGTAATCAACTAACCATACTTCTTTCAAACATAATTCACCTAATATATTAAATTTTAAATTTGTTCAATTAAATTGTTTAGTATTATTATTAAATTATTTAGTATTTTATATAAATATACAGTTTATATTAATGTAGAATACATTTTTATATCAACTAAAATGAAAATTAAATTGATGATATATGCCCATAGCAAGTACAATCCAATCAAAGCGTAACTGTAAACGCAACTAATTATATATCTCAAATTAACGAAAATTTGTGTGTTGGTTGTGGTACTTGTGTTGAACATTGTCACACTAACTCTTTAGAACTAAACGATGAAGGAAAAGCAGAGCGAGTAGGAGAATATTGTATTGGATGTGGTGTTTGTGCTCATTTTTGTCCTGAAAATGCAATTTCATTAGTAGAAAATGAGAGAATGGTTAGAATTCCTCCTCCAAAACCAAATTAAAATTTCATTTTTTATCCCTCTCAATGAGTTTATACGTTAGATTTAATAATTATTTTGTATTTTATGTAAATATACACTTTATATTAATATAGAAAACGTTAAAAGTGAAAATGATGATAGAAACGAATATAACGAAGATGTTCGGATTAAAATATCCAATTTTCAGTGCCCCTATGGGTCCCTTTTTCACACGCGAGTTAGCTCTAGCCGTGAGCGAAGCGGGTGGTTTGGGAGTTTTATCAAATGTTAACATAGTAGGTACTGACCCCGTCGAAGAACATAAAAAAAGTATAGAATATATGATCGAACACACCGATAAACCCTTTGGGCTTAACATTCTTACATCGCGCAACAACCGAGGAGTTAAAGAAATGATCACTGATTTACCAAAAATTATTATGAACAATCCTAAAATGAGGGAACAGTGCGTCTATTTCTTAACTTCTGCGGGTTCTTCAAAACTCCTTCCTTCTTCTAAATCTTTTCAAGAACTAAGAGAAAAATCGGAAGTCAAGCATTTTCATGTGGCACCAGCCCTCTGGTTGGCCCAAAAATGCGTAGGTGCAGGAGTAGATGGAATTGTATGCACTGGCACTGAAGGAGGCGGTCATCAATCGTATGAAAGAGTTACAACGCTTGTTTTACTTCAACAACTTAATGAAGCTTTTCCTGATATGCCCAAGATAGCTTGTGGTGGATTTGCGACTGGAGAAGCCTTAGCTGCTGCCTTATCTCTTGGCGCAGGAGCAGTGGCAATGGGTTCTAGATTCATTGCATCCAAAGAGAGTGAATTTAATGAGAAATACAAAGCATTAATTCCCTCTGGAACGCCACAAGATACTGGTCTTTATACGGGATCATTTGGTCCAATCCGATTATACAAAAATAAATACGCTTTAACACACCCAGCACCGTCCTCAAAAGAGGAAATGATAGCCTATGAGAAATCTATAACTCTTGAGATGATGCAAAAAGATGCAGATGCCTATGATAGAGTATATAATGGTGATATTGACAATGGAGCAGTTTTACTAGGACAATCAATAGGCATTATCGATAGTATAGATAATGTTAATGATATCATTGAAAGAGTAATAAAGGGAGCAGAAGCAGCAATTAAAAAGAATTATTCTTTTTTAAAATAAGTAATCGAGTATTATAATATATTTTTTTTTATTTTTCTTATCTAATTTAACTAGATCCCGCAAAAATTTAAATATACGATATAAATTAATTAGAATAAGAAGTTTATTTCTTTTTATAAAGTATCAACCAATTGTAATTTAGGATGATTTAAATGAGTTCAGAACAAAACAAAAAGAAAACACGCAGTCGTTCCCCCATAAAGAAAGCTCAACAGTTTGAACGAATTTTAGAGGTTGGAAAACAACTATTTCTTGATAAGGGAAGGGATGGGTTTAGTTTACGAGGTCTGGCTAAAATGCTTGATATGAACCAAAACAACCTTTATAATTATGTTGATAGTAAGCGAGAGCTCTGGATAGCTATTCGAAATAAATTTTATAAGCAATATAAAGATGAGAATCTCGATATTATAGAATCTCATGAAGGATCTAACGTAGATTTGTTGCTGAAAATATTTGATCATTTTTTTGAGTTTGCCGAGAATGACCCAGCAGCATTCAGTATGATGCATATTATACCTTCTCCTCCCTCCGACAAGGTAGGGGATTTTGAAAAAGATTATAAGGCTTTCAATTTTTTGGACGGAACAACGAAAAAAGTACAGGAAGCCATTAATGAAGGAGAAATCAAAGAAGAGAACAGTGCGATTCTTTCGTTCTTTCTATATAGTTTAATTTTAGGGGCTACAATTGTAGAAAATACTATGAGATTACTTGAAGAAAGCAACGATGACGAACGGAGAAAAGCAGAGGAAACTACTCAATATGGAACTCAATCTTTTTCAAGTACTGAATTTCGGAAATATGTATTAAAAAAGATAGAGTTGGGTATAACAGATCCAAATTTAATTGTGAAAGAATCAGATTATAAGGAATAGAAAGAACTGTTATTTTTTCACACTATTATCTTACTTAGTCTTAGTCTAGATTTAGTTTAGATAAAAGTGAAGAAAAATCCCTATCTTAAATAAAAATATTTTAAATATACGTTTATCATTAAGAAATATATATCGAAAAAAAATAAAAGTGAAAAATAAATGGGAATGTTGGAAGGAAAGGTTGCCATTGTAACTGGCGCTGGACGTGGTTTAGGGAGGGAAGAAGCGTTAGCTATGGCCAAGGAAGGATGTAATTTGGTTGTCAATGATATTAGTGGTGCAGATGAAGTAGCCAAGGAATGTGAAAAGTTTGGAATTAAGGCCGTTGCTAATTTTGATTCTGTAACTGATTATAAAAAAACTGCAGAGATGGTTGAGCAAGCAAATTCAAAATTTGGCAAATTAGACATTGTTGTGAATAATGCTGGGATTATTAGGGATAGAATGATCTTCAATATGACGGAAAAAGAATTTGACGATGTTGTTGCCGTTAGCCTAAAGGGTACATTTAATCTGACACGGCATGCTGCTGTTTATTTTCGAAAGATGGGTAAGGAAGATGCTAACCTAAAGAATTTTGGGCGTATTATCAATACAGCTTCTGATTCAGGGTTATATGGGAATGTTGGCCAATCTAATTACGGTGCGGCTAAATCAGGCCTCGCAACTTTCACTTTAATAGTTTCTCGAGAACTCAGTAAATATGCTACTGTTAATTGCGTTGTACCAAGTGCAAGAACGCCAATGACTACTGATGAAACTCCAAAATTGGTTGAGTGGATGAATACCAAAACGCAAGAAGGATTTGATATATTTCACCCAGCACATTTTGCCCCTTTAGTTGTGTTTTTAGCCTCAGATAAAGCTAGAAAAATCAATGGAGAGGTTTTTAGAGCAATTGGCGATAAAGTTTGGGTGTATCGTGGATGGCGCGCTGTAAAAATGATCGAGAATGGTGGTAAACCATACACACCTGAACTCTTAGCTGAGCAAGTTAAAAATGAATTGATGAAGAATTTACCCTCTAAAATGGAAGGCGTGGCTACACCTGATGTATTGTTTGGTAAATAGTTATAATATAAAATCTTGAGAAGAGAATTATGACAAAAGTAAAAAATATTGTTATGCTAGGATTTGGGGACATGGGCAAGGGAATTGCTCAAGTATGTTTAATGGCCGGATATAACGTTACTGCGGTTGATGTGAGCGACGAAATCATTGAAAAAGGTTTAGAATATAATAAAACAGGTTTCGAAAAGCTCGAAGCAAAAGGGAAATTACCAGAAGACGTTTCAGCAACCGATTTGATGGCAAGGTTGAGCGTTAACAAAGATTTAAGTAAAGCAGTCAAAAATGCCGATTTAGTAATAGAGGCTGTTGTCGAGAAATTAGACCTTAAGCAAAAACTTTGTAATACAGTTATTGACAATTCACCAGATCATTGTATTTTTGCGTCGAATACCTCATCAATGAGTATTACTGAAATTGCTCAAGGATGTAAGAAACCGCAAAATGTTATTGGAATCCATTTTTTCAACCCCGCTCCTTTGATGCGATTAATAGAAGTGATAAAAGGTGACAGAAGCTCCAATGAGGCAATGGATATTGGAGTTGAACTTTCAGAATCTCTACCTTGCTTAAGAGGAGAACGCTTTGTTGCCCGCGTCCTAAAAGATCGTCCTGGATTTATCGTTAACCGAGTTTTATCACCAAGTAGGATGTATTCAAACTATATAGTTGATCTTGCTTATGAGAAAGGGATTCCATGGGAACAGGTAGATGCTGATTTATCCGATCCTAATGCTCCAATGACATCGCTTACATTATCAGATTTTGTAGGTAGGGACATTGCTTACCATACCCAATTATATTACGCTGAGAAGCTTTCTCCTGATTATAAACCGGGTAAGGTTTTAACAATGCAAAACAATGAAGGGACATTGGGAAAAAAAACGGGTCAAGGTTTCTACGATTGGTCTAAAGGACGACCACAACCAGATCTTTCTAAAAAAGCTGGTTTAGTGAACCGTTTAGTGTTCGCCGCTATTAATGCTAATGAAGGTTGTAGAATCTTGGAAGAAGGAGTTGTCAATAGTTGGAAAGTTATAGATGAGGCGATTTTAGCCGGAATGAACTTCCCGGGACCAATGAAATATGCAACTGAACACTATGAAGAATTATCTGATCTTTTAGAAGAATATTCTGAAAAGTTGGAAAAACCATATTTGAAACCGTGTGAATTGTTAAAAACGGGAAAATTTGTTGATATGGTTTGAAATTAAAAAAAAGAATAAAAATTATATTTATTTTTTTTACTTATTTTCCTGTAAATTTAGGCTCTCTTTTTTGTAAAAATGCTGTCACTCCTTCGACAACATCTTTAGATTGTGAATTAACAGCATAACCCAAATGTTCAAATTGAAGCCCCACATTTAGTGGTACTTGAGTACCATAGTCGATTGCTTTTTTTATAACAAATAGGCTTTTTGTGGCTGCGTTTCCCAACCAAGTTGCCTTTTCACGCACAACCTCTTCGAAATTATCATTATCGACCAAGTATGATACCAATCCCCAATCATACATTGTTTCAGCCGAATAATGCTCACCGAAATAGATCATGGTTTTTGTTCTTATTTTACCTAAAGTTCTGATTAGTCTCTGTGTTCCCCCATTGAAGGGAGAGATTCCTCGTTTTATTTCTGGAAAACCAAATGTAGAACGCTTTGATGCAATCACAATATCACATACTAATACAAGCTCAAATCCGCCGCCTAAAGCATAACCATCTACAGCAGCTATGATAGGTTTTGGAAATTTCTCTATTAAATCATAGTATTTGTGCCTGATATACATCAAATGACTCTGATCCATTAAATTTGTAGAATCAATTTTAGGAGCTCCTCTACCTGATAAATCAGCACCAGCAGAAAATGCTGGTTTTTTTATGAAATCTTTAGTACCTCTCAGAACTACGCATCTAACGGATTTATCTAATTCCAACAATTCTAGGGCGTCTGCAATCTCTTTTAAAGTTTTATTTTGCAAAGCGTTTAATTTCGCAGGACGATTAATTGATATTACTGCGTAATTACCTTCTTCTACTCTATCGATTTTAATATGTTCAAATTTTTGTTCTGACAATTCAAATCTTACCTTTATTATTTTTTTAAATAGAAAAAGGATAATTATAAAAAAAATCTTTTTAAAATAGAGGAGAATCTGTTGTTACATCCTATCTCTTTCTATATTACTCTCCTTTTATAATAGTTCCCAAATAGATAACCTAACATTACCCCTACTGCTACGTAAAATATCCCATAATACAAGAATAAGGATAATGTATATTCAAAAAAGAGTAGAAAATCAAATCCAAAATCTAATGAATACAAAATCCAAGCAAATAAACTTATCAGGAATAGTGCTAAAACTGAACCAGTTAGTCCTACAATTATACCTGTTTTAATGTGTGATTGCGATTCTTTTATATTTTTAAACGTGAAATAGAGTCCAATACCACATCCTAGAACTAAAAAAATATCTGCCATAAAGAAAATTCCAAAAGGCATAATAAAGAACAAGATACTTGTTGTAAAACCACATATTAGAACTCCGATCATCATATTATGTCTTTGGGCAAACCCAGAATAAGACTCAACAGTCATTTATTTTGTCACTTCTTTCTTCTAAAAGTATTAGAATTAATAGCCTATCAAATAAAGAATTTTTTATATATAATTTAAAGTGTTGATAAAAGGGAAAAAATACAAATCCAATTTCTCCACCCTCTGTAAGTCCATGATATACAATGAAATATTTTTTATATCTAACTTTTAAGTTTCTGAAATAAAGCGCATTTTATTGGAATGGTGAATAAAGTTTTTCTCAAAGAAGAATTGATTGAAAAGGTTACGACGATAGCAGAACAACTTGCTGAAAAACCACCAATAGCTCTGATATCTACGAAGAAATTATTAAAGAAATACCATAAAAGTATTTTGGAAAAATCAATACCCAACGAAGATGTAGAATTTGTGAGAAGACAGGTGTCCCCAGAAGCCCAAGAAGCTTTTAAAGCATTTTTTGAGCGGAGAAAACCCGATTTTAAGAAATTTTAATAATAATACTCAAAATTTAAGTATAAAAATTGCATAAAAAAAATATTGATATATAATATGTGGAGAAAATATTATGGAAAATCAAGAAGAATTGCACGAAGAAGAACGGATTAAAATTGTTCGAACAACTTCTGCCTTTGACTGTGGTGGGCGGTGCCCACTTAGATTTCATGTAGAAGATGGAAAAATAACAAGAATTGAAACAGATGATTATGAAATTAAAGAAGAACAGCTTAGAGCATGTTTAAGATGTCGAGCTCTTCGACAATACATATATAATCCTAATCGATTGAAATATCCCTTAAAACGAGATGGTCCAAAAGGTTCTGGAAAATTTAAGAGAATCTCTTGGGATGAGGCTTTAACTGAAGTTGCTGATAAACTTAAGGAGGTTAAAGAAAAATACGGTAATTCAAGCATATTTTTAGCAACAGGAGGAGGATATCAAGCAGCTTTTCATGATGGAATGCTATCAATGATGAGGCTATTTACTCAGTTTGGTGGGTATTCAACACATTATGGAAATATATCCTCTGAAGGCGCTGTTTATGCTACTCAATCAATGTATAAATCTCCATTTGTAGGAAACAGCCGTGAAGATTTATTAAATTCAAAACTCATCATAATGTGGGGCTGGGATCCAGCAAGAATGATTTCTGGAACAGATACCATTTTCAACCTCATCAAAGCTAAAGAAAAAGGAATAAAAATTATAAGCATAGATCCAAGATATACTGATTCTGCTGTAATTTTAGCAGATCAATGGATACCAATAATCCCTGGAACCGATGTAGCTATGATGACAGCTATGGCATATATAATAATCAAAGAAAATTTATATGATCAATCGTTCTTGGATAAATACACTGTAGGGTTTGATAAATTCAAAGCTTACGTAATGGGAGATGAAGATGGCACGCCAAAAACCCCTGAATGGGCAGAAAAAATAACTTCTGTTCCTGCCCAAGTTATTACTGATCTAGCAAAGGAATATGGAAAAACTAAACCTGCAGCCCTTATGGATTGTCAAGGTCCAGCAAGGTCTGCTGTAGGTGAGTTATATAATCGTGCAGCTATTACATTAACAGCTATGACAGGAAATATTGGAGTTCACGGAGGGAGCGCTGCAGGTGGGTTGATGGGTATTCCCTACGGTCACATGTTTTTCAGAGCTGGAATCCCTCCACCAGAAAGAAATCCCGTTGAAGTAGGTTTGAAATCTGTGCGGGGTTCTTTAGATCTAAATTTGAGGTTCCAAGCAAGATGTCATACAAATAAGATTTTTGATGCTATATTGAAAGGCAAAGATGGTGGATATCCGTTTGATGTGAAGTTTGCCTATTTTGTAAATAATAACTTCTTAAACCAAGTAGGAAACGTTAATAAGTCTGTAAAAGCGATGAAAAAGCTTGATTATATGGTTATTGCTGATTTATGGCTAACACCAACAGCAAGATATGCGGATATAATTCTACCCGTTTCAAGTATTGCAGAAAGAAGTGATCTTACAAGACCTTGGCCCTCTGGTCCATATTTTACTATCGCTAATAAAGCAATCGAACCGCTTGGAGAGTGTAAATCTGATATAAGAATTGCTGAAGAATTAGCAGATAAATTGGGTGTTGATGAGTTTGTTAAATACCCCGATGAAGACAAAGCCTTAAAATTTATGCTTAAAATGACTGCTGATACTAGGAAAGAAATCAAGAACTATCGAAAATTTAAAGAAGATGGTATTCATAGAATCAAGTTTGAGGAACCTTACGTTGCTTTTAAGAAAGAAATTGAGGATCCTGATAATAATCCTCTTGGAACACCGTCTGGAAAGATTGAAATCTGCTCTCAAAGAATTGCTGATCTTAATAATCCAGAAAACCCTGCTATCCCAAAATATATGGAACGATGGGAAGGTAGATATGATCCTCTATCCAAGAAATATCCTCTTCAAATGTTATCCCCTCACCCAAAGAGTAGGATTCATTCAGAAATGTATTTGGTTGAATGGCTTAAAGAGGTTGACCCCCATATAGCATGGATAAACCCTATTGATGCTGACTCTAGGGGAATAAAAGATGGTGATGAAATCTTAGTTTTTAACGATAGAGGAAAACTTACGATAAAAGCATGGCTTACTGAAAGAATTATTCCTGGAGCAATAAGCATTTTTGAAGGAGCGTGGTATGATCCAGATGAAAATGGAATTGATAGAGGGGGATGCGTGAACACTCTCACAAAAGATGCGTTTTCTCCGGGTGGGGCATCCGCTTTGAAATCATGTTTAGTAGAAATGAAAAAATTTGAGGGAGGTGCCTAGTTTGCAAGTTGGCTTTTATTTTGATCAAACACGCTGTATTGGCTGTTCAGCATGTGCAGTTGCATGTAAAGATTGGTACGATACACCTGCAGGTCCTGAAAAATGGATAACAATACTTTATAACGAAAGTGGTAAATTTCCTGATGTGTTTGTCAGTTATCTTATTAGACCTTGTTATCAATGTGACGATCCAGTTTGTATACCTGTTTGTCCTGTGGAGGCAATTACAAAAAGAGAAGAAGATGGAATAGTTGTAGTCGACAGCGAGAAATGCATAGGAAAAGACGAATGTGGGTTTAAATGTTTAAAGGCATGTCCTTATGATGCTCCCCAATTTGGTCCTGAAAAAGAGGCGAAAATGAAAAAGTGTAATTATTGCGTAGATCGGCATTTAGAAGGAAAACTGCCGATATGTGTTGAATCTTGTCGAACACATGCTTTGGATGTAGGTACCCTAGGAGATTTAAAAGAAAAATACGGTGATATAAAAGAAGCCGATAACTTCGTATATTCTGAAAGAACCAAACCAGCGATTATTTTCAAACCGAAGAAAATCTAAAATTAAAATAAATTAAATAACAAATAATAAATAAACATAAAATTTGGATAAATAAAATGACCGAAACATTAGATCAAGAAACCTATAAGAAATATAAAAGAACCGCACAGATAATAAATGGAGCCGGTGGTACTCCTTTTCCTATTAGTGACACTTTAATCTCAATATTAAAGCATATAGTACCTGACGAAGAAGATCTTGCTTTTATAAAATTTTTTAAAAGAAAAACCTCGCAAACCATGGAACAACTAAAAGAAAGTAGTAATTTACCTGAAGATGAAATATTGCGAAATATTAAGAAGCTAGCTAAAATAGGATTAATTTTTAACCAACCGAATAGACACGGTCTCATGGTATGCAGGTTGATGCCCTTCGTTGATGTGGGTGTTTTTGAATACACTTTTATGGGAGCATTAGAAAATAATGAGGAGAACAGAGAATTAGCGCGACTATTTCAAAAACTAGTCTCAGATGTGAAAGGTAAGCTAAAGCAAGATTATGATGTGATGTTAAGATTTCTGAAAGATAGACCAGCTGTTGATAGAACCATACCGTTTACCGAAAATAAAACTACTGGAGCCGAAATCGAGATTGTAGTAGAAGAATCCTTAGATATTCCCGAAGAGAAAATCTTACCTGTTCAAAAAGTAGAAGAACTTGTTGAGAAATTTGATGATATTGCTGTTGGTCACTGTTTTTGCCGTCATCAACACGATTTATTAGGAGATCCATGCAAACAAACGGATATAAGAGAAAATTGCTTTACTTTTGGGAAATCCGCGCGTTTTACTGCCGAACAAGGATTTACTCGATTGATCTCAAAAAAAGAAGCTTTGGATATTATCAGGAGATCGGATGAGGATGGGTTAGTTCATAAAGCCTATCATCCCCATTTTGACACGACTAAAGACGAAACAAGCTTGTGTATTTGTTGTAATTGCTGTTGTGGTCAAGCAGGAAGTGAAACCTTTAATGTCAATGCGACACATTATATCGCTCAAGTTGACCAAGAGGCATGTACCGGATGTGGTACTTGCGTTGAAAATTGCCATACGGGAACGATGCATTTAAATGACGATAACATAGCCGATATAGGAGATCTTTGCATCGGTTGCGGCGTTTGCGCACATTTTTGTCCCGAACAAGCAATATTATTAAAAGAAAGTGATAGGATTGTTCGTTTTACACCCCCTCGACCAGAATAAATCTATAAAAAATATCCCCAATTAAGAGCCAGAGAATTGTAAGAATTTCTCTACAATAAAAAATTTCTTTTTTTTACTTCTTTTTTTGACTATTTAGACACAATCAGTCTACAATAGCATAGGCATTACCAAGTACTACGGCTCCTCGTTCTGTTCGCATTTGAATTATGTAGCGCCCGTTGTTTTTCCATCCTTCTGTTGTTAAGGTTTCTCCCGGATATACTTCATTAGTAAATCTTGCTTTGAATTCTTTAAAACGCGTAACATCTCCATCGCAAAGACCATAAACTATTGCTCGTGTGGCATAACCATAGGTACAGAGCCCGTGAAGGATTGGCTTAGTGAATTTTCCGCTTCTCTTAGCAAATTCAGGATCTATATGTAGTGGGTTTAAATCTTGATTTAACCTATATAAAGCAGCTTGGTTATCGTTAGTTTTATACGATATACTAAAATCAGGCTTGACCCCTTCAGGAGGATTTAAGGGTTCAGCTTTTGGGCCACTTTCTCCTCCAAAGCCGCCTTCACCAATATAGAAATGAACGTATTTCGCATCAAACACGTGAGTACCATCAGCAGTCGTACCTGTCATTTTTGTATGAATAACTGCTGCTTTTCCTTTATCAAAGATATTTTCACACACTCCTATTACCTTTATTTCGCCCGCTTTGGGAAAAGGTTTATAAATTTTAATCATTTGTTCTCCATGAATAAAACGAGATCCATCAATTCCCTTCTTACTATGTCTCGGGAATCCTATCCCCGCAACAATGCAAGCATAACTAGGGAAAACTTTTAAGCCGTCTTTAGCTCCTTCATAAACAAATGGTAACTCGTCAGGCTGAGCACCAACCCCTAAATTATAAAGTACTACATCTTTCCAAGTATATTTAAAAGTCCTCTCATTAGTTTCTTTTCCAATAATCTCTAAATCCAAACTAGTCATCTTAATCACATATTAAATTTACATATTACATTTAAACAATTTTTAATTAATTTATATTCCTAATAGTTTATTAATTATTTCAATTCTACATTAAGGAAAAGAAATTTCTTACATCTCAGGGTTAATTAGGATAAAACAAGCTATTTAGTTCTTTTTGGTTTAAAAATAATAGAAGGTTTTATTTTATCGTTGTTAAGAAATCCTTCAGCTTCAACAATGTTCCCATATTTTTCTTGTAATTGTTCCATTGTTCCAACATCAAGAGCGTACATTGGACATGCTTCTACACATATTGTTTGTTGACCTTTCTCCAACCGGTCTAGACAAAGATTACATTTTTCATTTTAGTTATCCTCAAGCTAGATTCTAATTAAAATTATGAAATTGTTGTGATATTATAATAAAACCTTAGTAAAGTCTTAAAGCGATTTGTTTAAATCTAATTAGTCATTTAACAGAGAAAATTTTTCTTAATATTATTTCATAAAAATATACTTTATGATATGATCAATGATCACATTTAAATAGGATGATTGATATATGATCATATGATCAATAATCATATGGAGAAAAATTATGAAAGAATTTAGAGATAAAGATTCAGAAAGATATGATATTTATCCCAATTTTGCCTCATTCCATAACAGAGATATGCATAGATTCCCAGCTAATTTTGTTAATTCGTATCGAGGTCCTCCAATTCCCAGATCACCAAGGAATAAACACAGACACCCCAAACCTCCTCACTTTCATCCATTTGGCCCACCTTTGCCAATGTCAAGAGATGAATTCAAGGAGATCAAGCATTTAATGATCTTAACACTATTATCTGAAATTAAAGAAGGTATTACTGGATATCAATTACAGGAGCAATATAAGTTGCCTCGTGGAAGCATGCTGAGAAGTTTAAATGAATTAGAAGAGAATAAATCTTTATCCACCATTCAAGATGTTGTTAAAGGACGTTCTCAGAAAATTTATACCATTACAGATAAGGGGAAAGAAAACTTGGAGAAACTCAAAGAGATATGGGCGTATAAATTTTTAAGAATGACTGATATTGCACCTCTGGAAAAATATGGCAATCCATTTGAAGGTGGACGCTTGAAAAATCGTTTATTGCGAAATTTAGAGAATATTGAAAACACTGAAGATGCCATAGATATTTTTAGGGGATATCGATCGAAATTTAAAAAATTGTACAATAGACTACAAAATCGAATAGAAAATTTGGACAAGACAAAATCGTATCTGGATTCTATTATAACTGAAATAGAAAAAATGGATCAATTTGATTTGAACAAAATAGAGGGAATGGTTAATAAATTTCCTTAAATTAACTTTTTTTTTTTGTATTTATATTTTTAATATTTTATAATTTCTTAAGAAATCTTAGTTTAGTTTAGCAAATAATTGAAATCCGATTGTTTTTAATGTATAGATTTTTGTCAGACTTTCTTGAGTTATTAATCATTGTTAATAGTCCATATTACAATTAATAAAATTAAATTAGCTCCAAGACTTTTGTTATTTAACAATCAGCTAAAAATCTACTTAAAATGGCAGAATCTAAAGCCCTGATTTTTCAGATTCAAAAGATGTCCACTGAAGATGGACCCGGGATTAGAACAACGGTTTTTTTTAAACAATGTCCATTAAAATGTATATGGTGCCACAATCCCGAATCTATTCTAAAAAAGAAGCAATTAGAGTGGTTTAAACATAAATGTATAGGATGTAAGATCTGCATCGAAACATGTCAGAAGGGAGCATTATCTCTCGATGAGGAAGGTATGCATATCGACCGAGATAAGTGCGATAGTTGTGGATTGTGCTCAGAAGAATGTCCTAGTACCGCTTTACATATGTTTGGAG
>JAGXNS010000011.1:0-417 GCA_019894855.1 Promethearchaeota archaeon | reverse complement strand
ACTATACCCAATCTCATGGCGGTATAACTGTTTCAGGTGGCGAACCTACGCTTCAACCTGACTTTTTATTAGACTTTTTGAAGAAATGTAAAGAAAACGGGATTTCAACAGCATTAGACACGTGTGGATACGCTTCCAAGAATATTTATGAAAAACTACTGCCTTATGTTGACTTAATACTTCTCGATATTAAAGAAATTAATTCGGAAAAGCATGAAAGATACACAGGAGTTCCAAATGCCCATATTTTAGAAAATGCAGTTTGGATTTCGGAATACGTTAAAAAAAATAATAAAATACTTTGGGTTCGAACTCCAATTATCCCAAATTATACAGCTACAGAAGAAAATATTAAAGGAATTGGAGCCTTGATAGTTAACAAATTACATAACATTCCAGAAAGATGGGACCTACTGT
>JAGXNS010000119.1 GCA_019894855.1 Promethearchaeota archaeon | reverse complement strand
AAATAAAAAAGTGTGAATTTATGATTATAATCATTAAAAAAATACTGAAAAATGTATTCTATTAAAATAAATATACCAAATCAAGAAAAATTCATATATCTTTCATTGAATATATTAATTTTGATGGGTAATCTTATAATTGATAACCTTATTTTTATTTATAGTAATTAGAAGTTCAACTTGCTCTTACGAAATAATTAATAATAAATTAGTGGAAAAGATATTACGGGTGTTCCGAGATTTGACAGAAGAACGATTCTATAAAGAAAATGAAGTAAAACCTAAATCGTTTAAAGATCTTATTAAAGAAGTTCATGAAAAAGGAATTTGTGGAGAATGTGGAGGATGCGTTAGTTTTTGTTCAGCTGCGGAAATAGGAGCCATTGACATCTCTGCAAGTGGTTTACCTTATTATTCAAATGAAGATAATTGCCTACATTGTGGCATTTGCTATTTAATATGCCCCGAAATTCACGAATTAGACAAAGAATTAAACGAAAAATTTAATTTCAAACCCCCAATAGGTAATTGGTCTAAAATAGCCACAGCTCAAGCTAGTGATCCTCAGATCCAAAAATTTGCTACTGATGGAGGAGTAGTTACAGCAATATTGATTGCCTTATTAGAAAATAATTTAATTGATGCAGCGATTGTATCAAAAAAAGTAGGTCCCTTTCAAAGAACACCTTTCTTTGCTAAAAATAAGCAAGATATTATAAATGCGATAGGGACGAACTATAACATAGAAGGTCCTGTTTCAGAGTTAGGAAAATATAACACTTTCGTTCCTACAATTACAGAATTAAAAAAAGTAGTCGGTTCTGACAAAATGAAACTGGCGGTTGTTGGAGTTCCTTGTCAAATTCATTCCATAAGAAAAATGCAAGAGCTAAAAATAATTCCCGCTCATGTAGTTGATTACACATTGGGGTTATTTTGCTTTGAGAATTTTAAATTTAACGACGCTACTAGGGCGAGAATCGAAGAAAGATTTAATTTCTCTTTTAATGATATTGAAAAAATGAATATTAAGGAAAACTTGATTATAAATTTCAAAAATAGGGATAAACCGCTAATAATAGAATTTTCAGAGCTGCAAGATGTTATGAGAAATGCATGTAGGGTGTGTAAAAACTTTACTAATTACTACGCTGATATTTCTTTTGGTGGCATAGCCTCTAAACAAGGATTAACAACAACCTTAATTCGCACTAAGACTGGAGAGAAAATTTATAACCTTGCTTTAAATAAAGGGTATATTAAAGAACCTTCTGAATTAAATACATCTCTTGAAAAATCTAAAATGATTGCTCAAATCATTAGTTTTAGTAAGAGCAAATCAAGAAGAGCGGAAGAATATAGATAGATTTTGATATTAACCTCAGAGTTTTTTGGTTAATAGATTTTACTGGTGTAAAGCAGAACAAGACCAATTTCTTGGTTACTTCAAATCGATTCTTTATAACCAATAATTGATTTTTATCTACTGAATTATTTTTCCTAAAGCATAGAATTATATTATCTATATATTAATGCTAAATAAAAAGCTGATTAAGTTAATAATCAAGTAATAAAAACTATTTCAATTATAGCCCGGCAAAAGCTTCATTTGATATCGTTTGTTTAAATATAGAGCTAACAATCATGAAAATTGCAGTATCAGGCCCAACCCAAAGCGGTAAATCAAGTTTTATTAAATATTTTGATGATAAGGCATTAAATGTAGAAGCAAAAGCCCGAGATAATAAATACTATACCGTTGGAATGGACTTAGGAAGCGTAAAATTAAATGGATTTGATGTCTTTTTATTTGGCACTCCTGGTTTATTAAGATTTAATGTTATGAGAGATGTAGTAGTCCGAGGTGCTGATGGTCTTGTTTTTTTATTTGATGCGGCTCACCCAGAAAAAGACGAGGACGCAATAATAATTCTAAATTCTCTTCGAAAAACGATAGGGCTTGACACACCTATAGTTTATTTGGCAAATAAACAAGATATGGCCGGAGCTAGACATGACGAAGTAGTAAGATCGCAAAATTATTTAAGAGACGACGCAATGATTTTTCCAACAAGTACACGAACGGGAGAAAATTTGAACGAAGCTCTCAAATATCTTGTGAATCAAATTTTTGATCACTACTCATCTATCCTTACGTTGCTTCGCTCATATGAAACCGATATCGAAGGTTTATCAGCAAAACTAAATAAAAATCCTGTTGAAATGAGAGATTTATTAAACAATCTAGAGATAAAAAGATTTATTGAATTAGATAGATTAAAACGGACTTACAAAGTAAAACATGGATTAAAACTCTTGATATAGAGTTTTCCGCTATTTTTTTCAGAATTTTATATATACTTTAGTAATAGTCAGATTAGTTCAAAGGGATTAATTTCTTCTTTACCAGTTTTTTTTAACAAACCATTCAATCCTGAGCGTTGCATAAAGAGAATATCCCAGAAAAATTTAGGAATTTCTTTTTCTTTTTTATACATTTTCTCAATGCGGTTTAGTTTTTCGAGTAAAAAATTAATTTTTATTGTAAATTGCGCAATATATTCATCTTTGGAATAATCTTTATTTAGCTCTATTCTGAATAATGTCTTAAGGTCTTCGTATTTAGGTAAATAACCAATTGGTGTTTTAATAGCGTCAAAATCTCCTCTAGTGCGCCCTTCCGACCATATAACCCAAACTTTTTTGTCTAATATAGCATTTAAATATTTCCCGTCTTTATCTTTAAGAAAGTAGTTAGTAGAGAATACTTGTGGGCAATGTTTCAATTTTTTTCCAAAAATATTGTGATTATTTAAATATTTCCCGAGAGGAACGACTAAGAAATCGAGGTTTGCCATTGGGCTTGCTTTTCTAACTCCTGTTGCCCCAAGAGTTGCTGAAGTCGTTTCAGACTCTATAATAGCGCCTAAAAAAATCCCGTGTTCCCAGTTTAAGCTTTCTAGAATAGGAGGCATTGTGTCAGAATCTCTTCCACCATAAAATATTCCGTGTATAGGTACACCATTAGGATCATCTAATTTAGGATCACAATTTGATAGATCGGTAAGATTAATTGTATAGCGAGCGTTTGGATGAGCAAGAGATACTACATTTCCTTTTTCATCGGAATTTCCTTCGATCCATGCTCCAAAATGGTTAAAACCATCTTTAGGGTGCTCAACACCCATACCAAGCCAGTAGGGCTTCCCATCTTTTACAAGAACATTAGAAAAAATTAATTCTCTTGGGGATGTGAGAGCTTCATAAATTACAGGATCATTTTTTGCATTCACATCTTTTATAATTCCAAAAATTCCCTTCTCAATATTAACAGCGTGTGCAAATCCATCCTCCCAAGCGCGTAAATATGCGATATCATCCCCAACAATTAGTTGCCCAGGAAGCATTGCGGTAGATGTTTTTCCACATGCACTTGGAAAAGCCCCGGTAAAATAGGTCACCCGGTTTTTACCTTTCGGGCGAACTCCTAAAATAAAATAGTGTTCGGTCAACCAATCTTCGTTATTTGCCTTACAAATTGCTAATCTTAAAGCTAACTTCTTTAATCCAAGAGAATTACCCGCATATTGATTATTGACAGATAGAACCCGTGATTCTTGCAGATCTACATAAATTCGCCTTTTTTCAATGTTTTTGGTAACTGGAGGATTACCAATAAGTTCTCCAGCAGAGTGTATAAAATGAAAGAATTCTTTAGACCCATTTAAATCTCTGAATTCCTCATATCCTTTTCTATACAAAATATCTTCAGAATGAGCTACATAGAATGAATCTGTGAGTTGTAAAGCTCGGATAGTAAATTTAGATTTAATAGGTCCAAGGCAAAAAAATCTTACTAAACATTCTTTCCCTTTCATACACCCATGCATAATTTCTAATATTTCTTCAAGCCCTTCATCTCTATCCATCGTGTTAATCCAAGGACTCCGATATTCTCCTTTTGGGATTAAAACTTTAGTATTTCCTTTATCTCTTGCTTGATCATAGAAGCTATCGTAATGAACCGTGTGCCCTTTTACATTGAGGTTACTTTCTTCTCCAATAGAAAGTGTTTTCTGGACTACATATTTAATATCCTCATCAGAGTCAGAAATTACGGTTAATTTACTGGGTTTACACAAATCTACGAATTGCTTGATAATTTTTAAAACGTGATCATTCTTTAAAGCAAATAATTTGTCGATATCTTGTTGAGATATTAAGTCTGTACCAATAGCTACTGCAAATTCTTCATTTAAATCCATTTCAAATCATAAATAAATATGTCATTTCAAATCATAAATAAATATGTCAATTCAAATTTAATATTATAGAAAATAACATAAATCAATAGGTATTAAAAGTCTTTCTAAATCCAAGAAATACTAATAAATAAGCACAAATATTAAGTTTTAATAAAAAAAAAATAAAAAAAAATGGAATATTCAATCAAATTATTATAATCCAGGAGGTCTACTGCCTTTAGCACTGATAATTCTATCTACTCTTAAAATAAGATTTGCTAATTCGCTTCCTGCTTTTATAACATGATTAACTAATGCTGCTGGTTCAATTATACCTTTTTCGAAATTATCTCCGATCTCGTTAGTTATAGTATCAATCCCTTTCCATTTATCGCTTTCAGTCTTGTGAGCTGCACGTAGTTCTGTCATATTTTCGATTTCATCTAACCCTGCATTTTTAATCAATGTTTTAGGAATTTCTTCTAAAGCAATCGCAAAAGCATTTACAGCGAGTTGTTCTTTACCGCTAATATTATTGGCAAATTCTCTTAATCTTTTTGCTAATTCAATGTAAATTGCGCCACCACCAGCTACTACCTCTTTAGTATCCATAACTTTAGCGACAACTGAAAGTACGTCATGTAACGAAATTTCTGCGGAGCTTAAGATTTTATCTAATCCCCCTTTAAGCAGTATTGACACAGATTTGGGATTTTTGCATCCAGTAAAGAGGACGTACTCATCTTTAGCGATTTTTTCGAACTTGACATTTTCTGCAAAACCTAGATCTTCCTCAGATAAAGAATGAAGATCGTCAACTGTATTAGCACCAATAGCTTTCGTTACAGCTTTCATATCAGATTCGCTAAGGTTTTTTACTGCAGCAATTCCTTCTCTAGCCAAATAAGCTCCAAATTTGTCAGAAATGTCTTTATTGTTGGCTATCATATTAACCCCTAAATCTTTAAAGATCTTCAAGTAGTCTACCAGAATCTTATCTTCTTGATCGAGGAATTTCTGAATGTCGGCAGGATTTGATATTCGAATTTGGGCGTCAAATTCAGTTTTGACGACATCTAATTTTCTCCTAATAACTGCAATTTTCGCGTTTTTAATTACATCTGGCATTGTTGAATTGACTTTTTCTTTTTCGATGTAGACACCATTAATTAACTGCGTTTCTCTTAAGGATTTTCCAGGTGTTTTGACAATTTTAACATTTCCTACTTTCGAGAATGTATTACCATCATCTCCACTTATGTGTTTGACGGCTTTTACTG
>JAGXNS010000118.1 GCA_019894855.1 Promethearchaeota archaeon | reverse complement strand
CAATAAAACATATAAAATAAATTAAAAAGATGAAATAATTTGGTTGAAAAGATTCTAGAAGGAAAAGGGGCTTTAATCACAGGAGGAGCTAGCGGTTTTGGAAGAGGTGTTGCTTACGCTTTTGCTGAGAGAGGCGCTGATTTAGTTTTAGTTGACATTAACGAAGATTTATTAGAGGAAACTAGTAAAAAGATTCGAGAAAAAACAAAACGAAAAGTAGTGCCAATTGTCTGCGATGTTTCAAAATCAGACCAAGTAGAAGCAATGGCAAAACAAGCCTTTCAAGAATTAGATAATGTTTTTGTATTATTTAATAATGCAGGTGTCGGATATCCATATGGAGCTGACTTGTTAAGAACAAAAGAAAAAGATTGGGACAGAATTTTGAACATAAATTTGAAAGGACAATGGTTAGTCTCTAAATTTGTGAGTAAAAGAATGAAAAAACAAACTTTTGAACCGCTAGCAGGTAAGATAATCCACACAGCATCAATAGCGGGAATGAAAGTTGATAATAAAACTCCAGTTTATACTATCAGTAAGGTTGGAATCATTGCTATGGTTCAGATGTTGGCTCAAAGTCTTGCTCCAAAAATTACAGTCAATTCAATATCTCCAGGATATCATATAACTGGTATTTATGATAATAGGGAAGATGCTGTTAAAATAATAATGGATGATGGACACGTCAAAACTCCTTTAAACAGGTTAGGAACAGTTGAGGATGTAGTGAATGTTCTCCTATTTTTAGCATCAAATTTATCGGATTTTATAACAGGGCATAATTTCCCTATTGATGGAGGAATAACTGAAGTTGGGGTTCCAGCATATTATTTTAAATCAGAGATCTAAAAGCCTGCTATACTTTTTGCCAAAGTTGAATTACCATCTTTAAAGCTTAAATATTAAGTTTTAAATTGAAATGAATATAAATATAATTGATTTAAAATGGTGAATGAAGAATTAATAGCTCAACAACCCTTTAAAGGAAAGTTCGCGATAATTCCCGGTGGTTCCAAAGGGATGGGGAAAGCTACAGCAAAGTTATTTATTCAATTAGGAGGTAGTATCTGTATTATCGCGAGAGGAATGGATGCGTTAAATAAAACTCAAGAGGAATGTTATAAGCTAAAATCAGAAGAATCACAATTTGTAGAGATTATTTCCTGCGATACTACAGATATGGATAAATTAAAACCACTTATAACAGATATTATTAATAAACATAAAGTTCCAGATTATCTATTTAATTTCGTAGGTTATGCTTACGCGCAATATCTTGAACAATTGACTCTTGAAGACTTTAAAAGAAACATGGATATAAATTATTATGGTCAGTTAGTTCCTACTCTTATTGTATTACCCTATTTTTTAGAGGGTAAACAAGGATATATTACTTTTACTTCTTCAATTATGGGATTTATGGCAATTATGGGCTTTACAACTTATTGTCCAAGTAAATACGCTATTTTTGGCTTAGCAGAAGTTTTACGACACGAATTATTACCCTATAATATCAAGGTCTCAATCCTTTTTCCTGTAGATACCGATACTCCCGGTTTTGCTGAAGAAAATAGGATTAAGCCACAAGAATGTAAAATAATTTCAGAATCAGGTACACTTATGACAGCAGAGGAAGTAGCTAATAAATTTATTCAAAGTATTTTAGATGGAAGTTTTGAAATTTTACCAGGTGAAGCCGCTATTCAAATAAAAGATATGAGAGAGAACCCAGATGATATACGAGGTGTATTAGATAGACTCTATAAAAGAGCAAGGAGAAAAACAGGAAGAAAAATTTAGTTTCTATTTCTTTTTTTTTAATTTAAAAAGGATAATTAAGAAAAAAACATCAAAATTATTGATTAAGGTTTGACAGACACTTTATTATTTTCTTCGTCGCTTCACTGTTGTTGATATTTCTAATAAAACACCAAAAGTTTGTTTGGTGTCTATATAAACAAATTTTTGTTTACCAATTTGACCAGTTTGTAATACTTCAATCCCTCTTTTCTTGAATTCATCAATGTATGCATCTAGATCCTCTACATATACACCTATACTATGAAGTCCTTCTTTTCCTTGATCTATGAATTCTTTAAAAAGACAATCTCCACTTTTCCACTGCTGAAGTTCAATTTGTATGTTAAGTAGACGACTAAACGCATAATCTAATATGATTGTTACTTCTTTCCCACGATAGGTAGCTTCTTGATGAGTAATATTTTCCATCTGGGCGAAAGTAGGAACACTATATATATGCTCCATTTTTTGTGCCTGTTTTTTAATGTCCTTGTAAACAAAACTCATTTGATCTATTTTTAAATTCCCTAAATTAAATTTAAAATTTTGAGCCATTTTTAATCGTTATACTAATTTGATTTGTTGTATTATATTATAATTTTTTTTATTTTTTAAATTAACATAAGTTATTTTATTTAATTTCAAAACTACTTAAAAAATTCATAAAATAGTTATACACATTCTTAGTGCTATTTGATTACGCATTCGTAATACTTAAATATCTCATATGATTCTATTCACATAATAAATTATAATGAATGATTATTCGAAAACTCATTCGGAATTATAAAAACTAAAGTTGAGCGAAATATTGATAAGTTATAAGGAACTCATAAAAGGAGATAAATTTGACGTCAACGATTCTCATCTCGTTGAAACCCATATTACTAAGCTATGTTGGGGTTGTGAGACTGCGCATAAGAAAGGTTATATGGTTAAGGATGTTTCAAAAGGGCGGAGAATCTTTTTCTGCCAAGAGTGCTACGATAAATTAAATAATTAACTCACAAGTTAAAGATTAAAAGTAGAAAAATTATTTTATTAAATCCCAGATTTACTGATGGAAATCAGTATTTATTGGAATTCTTTGATGTAGTTTTTACAAAGAATTAAGCTTTTCGTTCTTTAATTCAAAATTATAAAACTAATTAATCCTAAATTGTATTGTTTGTAATAGGAAATAAATTATTAAATTCAAATCATAATCAAAAAACCCTAACCACATCTAAAGGTAGAATCTCAATATGAAACGAATTGGACTTATAGCAAATCCAATCGCAGGAATGGGCGGCAGCGTAGGGCTAAAAGGAACAGATGGAGAGATTATTAAAGATGCTATGAAATTAGGAGCTAAACCAGTTGTTCCTAAAAGAGTGGAAGCATTTATAAATCATATAGAATCAAAAGAGGGAATTTATTTATTGGTTGCACCCGGAAAAATGGGAGAAGAGTTGGTAAGTGGTAAAGGGTTTAGATATGAAGTTATTGGTCATATCCAACAACATACGACGGCAGAGGATACAAAAAGAATTGCAAATCTAATGTTGGAAAAGCAAATTGAGCTGCTTATTTTTTGTGGCGGAGATGGAACGGCCAGAGATATTTTTGATGCAATAGAATTAAAAATCCCCGTGGTTGCAATTCCATCCGGAGTGAAAATGTTCAGCTCCGTATTCGCACTAAATCCTAAAGCTGCTGCCCAAATCTTAGATAAATTTCTAGGAGAAACGACGGATACGCTAGAAAAAGAAGTTCTAGATATCGACGAAGATGCGTTTAGAGAGAATCGATTAGTTTCAAAATTATATGGTTATTTAGTAGTTCCAAAAGTTCAGAACTTAATACAGAACGCTAAAGATAGTTCCAAGGTTGGAAGGACTATTGACGAAAACAAGTACGAAATAGCTCAGCAGATTATTGAAACAATGGAAGAAGATACTTTATATTTATTAGGACCGGGCACGACCGTTAAATCAATTACGGACCAATTGAAGCTGTATAAATCCTTACTTGGTGTTGATGCTATTTATAACAAAGATCTTATTGGTAAAGACTTAAATGAAAGCGGTATAGTTGAACTGATAGATAAATATCAGAAAGTTAAAATCATCGTAACTCCTATAGGAGGTCAAGGATTCGTGTTTGGAAGAGGCAACAAACAGTTTACACCTAAAATCTTAAAACGAGTTGGAAAAAAGAATATTATCATAATCGGTACAGAAGAGAAAATAAAGAATCTCAAATGCTTAAGAATAGATACGGGTAACGATGAGATCGATGAAATTATAAAAGGACTCACAAAAGTAGTTATTGGATACAAAGAAGAATTAATTTGTTCTATTGAATGATAATAAAATTATAAATAAAAAAAATAAATAAAAGCTAATTAAATATTTAGTTCTTCAAGTGTCTCTTTTGTTGGCCAACCGGTCTCCCAATCCCATCCACGTATTTTATAGTATTTCTTTAAGTTTTCGGTTAAATCTAACTTAATGCCTTCAGTTTTTCCAGATTTTAGCACTTTATTAAGGTGTTCTGGAAGTCTATCGTCGTCTCGTGTGATTCCGAGATTGCAGCTTATCAATCTTTTAAGAGTATTTATACGCTCTCCTACGAGCAATAAAGTTTTTTTGGTGTAATCAATACCCGTTGCTGCGTTAATATGCTTAATTATGTGATCAAATGTGGGGTTAATAAAATTACAATTTACGGCTGAATCGTCAATAGCCCTCAAATTTTGTAGATTAATAACTCCCTTTTCTCTGCTTTTTATAGTAGTCCTATCACCAGATTTTATTCTGAGATTGGTATAAGAGAATAATCCCATTTCTGCGCTGAACCAATCGCACTTTTCGTGAGAAGCTCCCATGTAACATGTGATATAACTTAGAGCTTGTCCCGCAAAAGCCCTTGGATCGTGCATAGGCATTTCTAAACCTTTTACATGTGCTGCTAGTTCGGGATCGACTTGAAACTCTTTTGCCATTGCTCTTACTCCTTCAGCAAGAATGTTTCCAATGCCTTCTCTTTTAGCTATTTTATCAATTAGTTTCAGAAGTAAATCCTTATTTCCCCATTTAATTTCTCCAATTTCTATATCCTTTAGGTGCGCCTTGATGTTATCAATCCCCAAATTATTTTCTACCAAATAAATTAAAAAAGCGATTGATACACCTCCGGAGATGGTGTCAAAACCGTAAACATTACACATATGATGCGAGAGAATCACTTCTTTAGAATCAAACACTCCGCATAAAGTTCCAAATGCGGCAACAGATTCGTATTCAGGTCCATCTACACTAATTTCTTTATCTTCGTGTTCGACAATCGTAACTTTTCCACATCGCATCGTGCATCCCGCACATCCGTAATCCAAGACAGGATATTCTTCTCTTAACGTTTTGCCTGTCAGTTTAGAAGCAAAAAATTCGTTTTGTGTAAAATAATACCCAGGGGTATCGCCAAGAGCCATACCGATATCTAAGTAGCAATTTGTACCATACAACGTGAAAAGGAATGGAGTTATAGATTTGAGTAAATCGCCTCTCTTTGCGTCTTCTGCTTCCTTTAATAATTCTTTGCCTATGCTACTATCTGCTATTTGCACTCTTTGAGTTCCATAGATTGCGATCGCCTTTAAGTTTTTTGAACCCATCACAGCACCTAAGCCAGCACGCCCAATATAGCGACCTTCGTCGTTCATGATTCCAGCGTATTTCACTAAATTT
>JAGXNS010000117.1 GCA_019894855.1 Promethearchaeota archaeon | reverse complement strand
CGGTAATACTTTGGAAATTAATAGTGTGGATGGAATTTATATTTTTGACAGCAATGATTGTGACATTAGGGGTAATACTATTGAAAGGAATCTCGGAACAGGAATATATTTGCAGCAGAGCAATTTGAATTTAGTATTAAACAATGATGTAATTAATAATACGGTTTATGGAATTCGAATTAACGATGGTGATAGAAACACAATACAATCTAACACTATAAATTTAAATGTCGATGGTATGTACGTGCACGCCGGAAGTGAATTCACTAAAATAACCAAAAATACAATAGGTGAAAATGATGATGATGGAATTTATATTACTGGTTGCGACTTTAACGAAGTGATAGATAACACGGTGGAAAATAATAATGATGATGGACTATATTTTAACGCTTGTCAGGATAGCATTGTATCAGAAAATACTGCCACTTCCAATGGGGGCCATGGATTTCGATTTAATTCCGTTATTAATTTAACTTGCTCTGATAACACAAATAGTTTTAATATTGAGGCGGGTATTTTTGGTAATAGCATGGATAATAGCTTAATTGAAGATAATTACGCCCATCACAACGGTTGGAACGGTTTTCGATGTGGTTCTAGTGGATATAATCTAATTAGAAATAATCAGTTGACTTACAATAATGAGAGTGGCGCTCATTTATATAGCAGCTCAAGTAATAATCTATTTACTCAGAATTTAGCTAATAGCAATTATGAACATGGCATTTCGCTCTCAAGTAGCGACGGTAATCTCATTAATGGAAACACTGCAAGTAATAATCAACTGAACGGTATTCATCTGCTTAATAGCGATAGTAACTTTATCTTATCTAATACGGCAAATAACAACAATAACGGAACCTACCTGGATACAAGTGGTAGTAATATGGTGATAGGTAATATTATGCTCAATAACGGAGTGTGTTATAACGAAACTGGAAGTACTGGTAATCTTTTCTCAGATAATATATGCAGTTCAGCACAACTTCCTGCTGTTCCATTAGATCCATTTATCCTAGGATTAATTATTGGTTTAGTTATCGGATTAGGAGCTCTCGCAGTCGTTCTGATTTTAACTTTAATGAGACGCAGAAAGAAATAATAACCAAATTCTCTTATTTTTTTTAATTTTTTTTTCTATATTTTTCCTACTACGCCAACATATATCGTAGTTTCATTTTTCCCATCGATTTCGAGAAATTGATTTAACTCGTCGTCGTATATAGCTCCTATCGTACAAGCACCCAGATTGAGCGCTTCTGCAACTAAGTAAAAGTTTTGACCTATATGTCCCGCATCTAAGTAAATATATCTATAACATCTTTGAAGATATTTCCATTGAGAGCGGTTGATCATGGCTGTCCAAACGAAGTTTACAGCGGAGTTGTAGGCAATCTTTTGATCGAGGCACCCTTCAGCTACTTTTCCTCGAAAATCTCCTTCTTTTAACAACTCTATTGAATGGTTCTGAATATCATAGTGATACAGTCCTTCATGTATATTCTTTACACTATTAACGACTGGATAAATTTCAATTGGAAACAAGCCTCCTGCTGAGGGTACTGTTCTAAACGAAAATTGTGGAAAATTTCTATTTATGCCAGACATCCCAAATAAAAGCAAGCTAAATTCCATAAAGGATAATGGTTTATCGGCGAATTTTCTAGTCGAATGTCTATTTTCGATTACGCTCCAGAATTGGATTGTTTCATCAAATTTAGGATCAGGTAGATTGATCTTTTTAACCGCATCAGGATATGTTTTAAATGTTTTAGGTTTTCTTGACCAATCTAAAGCGTGGCGAGGTAAGTTATTCCTAATATATTTAGACTTCTGTTGGAATCCATCACCATAATTGTCTTTTAACTCGTTCATAATATGGAAGATATTTCCGACGTATATAAAATTTATTTTATTCTTACATCCTGATTTTAAACACCTTAAAATAGATAAATTTATCAAAAAAAATAAAAAAAGATTTTAATTGAAAATCTCTTCAACATATATAAAAATTTTATTTTATAAAATAGTGAATAAAATGGAATATCGAAAATTTGGATCTATGGACTGGAAAGTATCTGCTCTTGGACTTGGTGCCATGCGACTTCCTACAAAAAAGATCTTACCTAGGGTTGATTGGGACGAATCGATAAAGTTAATTCGTTATGCAATCGATAAAGGAATAAATTATATTGATACTGGTTGGATCTATGGTCTCGGAGCAAGCGAAAAAGTATTAGGAGAAGCATTAAAGGACGGATATAGAGAAAAAGTTTTCCTTGTCACCAAATTGCCAATGTTCCTCGTCCGAAAAACAGAAGATTTTTACAAATACCTCAACCAGCAATTAAAAAGCCTTCAAACTGGTTACCTGGATGCTTACTTTTTCCACGGTTTATCGAGAAATTCGTTTAAAAAAGTAATAGAATTAAACTTAATTGAAAAGATGAAAGAAGCTAAAGAAAAGGGGCTTATCAAACATATAGGATTCTCATTTCATGATACCCTTCCCGTTTTTAAAGAGATAATTGATTATTATAATTGGGATCTAGCACAAATCCAATATAATTACATGGATACGGCTGTCCAAGCAACTCATGAGGGTTTAAAATACGCCCATGGAAAAGGAATTGCAGTTGTGATAATGGAACCTGTTAAAGGCGGAAAATTAGCGAACCCTCCAAAAGAAGCCTTGGAAATAATGAAAAAGGCATCAAAACAGCGAACTCCTGTTGATTGGGCTTTACAGTACGTTTGGAATCAACCCGAAGTAGCTGTGGTACTCAGCGGAATGGGATCAAAAAAAATGGTAGATGAAAATGTTGAAAGTGCTTCGAATTCTGGGATTAATTCATTGAGTGAAGAGGATAATAAAATTATATCAGAATTAGCAGAAATTTATCGTAAGAGCATTCTTGTTCAATGCACGGCATGTAAGTATTGCATGCCCTGTCCTTCCGGCGTCAATATTCCCGAAAATTTTGCAGTTCTCAATAATGTTGCTTATACAGGACAGAAAGGAGGAATGAGCTTCCTTATTAATAGAAGATATAAGAAATTAGCTAAATCGAAGAAAAAGTTGAATAGGGAATATCCGAATGGAAATGCCTCATTCTGTACTAAATGTGGTGAATGTTTAGAGAAATGCCCTCAGGAGATAAACATACCCGAAGAACTTGAAAAGGTGGATGCAATCCTCGGTCAGGGTAAAAACATTTCTGATTATTACGAGATAAAGTAATTTATCTTGATTTTTTATCATTATCGCATACTTTTAAAATTACCTTAAAATCTAGTGAAATTAATGGAACTCCGATTTAGAATTATAATAAAATATACGCTAGGCAACTATACAAATATGATAAACTTAAATTGAGGTTGATTAAATTTAAAAAAAGAAATAAAAAAGAAAATTAGATTTTACATTTACAGTATTTACTTTACAACTTCAAAATACATGTGCCATAGCTCGTCATCATCGAGAAAATCTGTTCCTAAGTGTTTGTGCTTAGTTTTTGCCAAATCACGTGGAACTGATTCAGATGCGGGTTTATAGTCTGTAATTACTTTCAATACATTACCGGGTCTCATCCTCATGAGTTGTTTTTTTGTTTTCAACGCAGGTACGGGACAAACTAAGCCGGTCACGTTTAATTCTTGGTCGAATTTCATAATTTTTTCCTCTTTATTTTTTATTATTTAATTAAAGATTTGTTATAGATCCATTTTAAATCGGACGCGATGGAATTTCAATCCTATATCTTCTGGACTAACCCCCATTGCTAAAGCGTATAGTTCAGTTATGTAAAGAACAGGTATCCTATATTCTGTTTCATATGCCTTAGAAAGATCTCGTTGTCGAGTATCAAATTGTTGAAAACATGCAGGGCAATTTACAACAATAATATCCACTCCAGCCTTTTTGATGGCGTCCATTTTAATCTTTAAATTAGCAAATCCATGTTCTTCATAAGCATTAGTCACAGCGTTTCCACAGCATAAAACTTCCTCTCCATAATCAACTACAGACGCTCCACTTGCTTCTACGAGTTTCTTTAACGTAGTCGGATTCATAGGATCATCGGATTCCATCCATTCAGCAGGTCGCATATAATGACACCCTGGGTGGACGGCAACATTTAGACCAGTGAGTGGTTTTGAAATTGCTTCTTTGACCTTGTCAATATTATCGCTCAAAACATCAACAAAATGTTTAATGTCGATCGACCCTTTATAATTCTTTCCGATCTTAGCGAGTTCTTGATTAACTTTCTCCATCTTCGCTGAGTCGTGTTTTAATTGATACAGGACTCCTCTCAATGTGTTTGTACAGCCATTACATAAGGATAGAATGTCTTTTCCTTCAGTTTCTGCTAATGTAAGATTACGAGCCCCAAGCGTTAACCACGCGTCGTTGTCAAAACTTTTCATACCAGTTGGATCAGGACAGCATGAAAATGGTGCTTGTGAGGTTTCAATTCCAACTTTCTCAAAAACCTTCTTTGAAGCCGCTTCGATAAATGGGATTCTATTACCAATCACACAACCTTCAAACATTGTATATTCTGTCATTTTCTTTTTACCCTCGGTTTATTTTAATTTTTTAGCAGATCCTATGTTTTTTAATAATGTTTGCACTTCATTTACATCAGGAGTTACTACAGGTGGTAATCCTAATTGGCCTCTCCTCCTTTCAATAGCAGGTTGTGGAGGAATTGCTTTCCCACTTTCATATACTGCTTTCGCTTGATTGTAAATAGAAGCTGGTCCTTTCCCTAAAGCGATACTCTGATTTTTGAGAAAAGCAAAAACCTCTGTAAGCTCAATTTTTTGAGGACAAACCTCATCACAAGTGACACATACAGTACAGCCCCATATCCCGAGTTCATCTCCATTTAAAAGTAAATCCTTATGTCCTAAAAGAGCTGTAATGATATTACTTCTAGGATTGTATCCCTTTGTTGAATTAAAGTCACTTGTCACTGCTGTTATTGGACAATTATCTGAGCATTCACTACACTGATAACAATATTTAATTAGATCTGGTTCAATATGATGTTCCATAACTTGCTTTCTAAACTCAATATTTGCTTCCATTTTCTTCCACTTTTTTTATTTTTTTAATTATTATTTGTTATTTTTATTCACATACTAAAGAAAACATTGGTTCGTCCATTTCTGGTTCAACTTTCATCTCAACGAGCATTTTTTGGGTTAGCCGAAGCGCTTCGTATCGTACCTTTTTAGGTTCTAAGTTTAAATCTTTTACCATATCGCTGATTGTTGTTGGACCCTGATCAGTAATGTAATCTAGAACTCTTTGCCTTGGAGGTTTTTCAAACATTAAAAGCTCGCGTTTTGATTTAAAGTTGATCGCTGCTTTCAAATCCTCTTCACTAGCCTTACCAATCTCAAACAGTTCTTTTGCTATGGCGCTTTCTACAAGTTCTTTACCTCGCTCGGTCCAAGCGACAACGGTTGTATACCCATTTTGTGAACCTACCTCACCAGCAGTGATATCAGAATAAATTGCTGGAAAATCTTGACAATGCGAACAGTATTGTTTACAACTATCACATCT
>JAGXNS010000116.1 GCA_019894855.1 Promethearchaeota archaeon | reverse complement strand
TATGTAAATTTAGTGATGTGTTCTTCGACTACAGCGTTTAATGTCCTTTCCAATTTCTCATTAGCCTGGAAATAATATATCTCATCACTTTTTCCCTCTAATTTAAAGAATTTAATAGGATAAATCTTTTTCTCAACAATTTGTAGAATATGAAACTCTAGAACTACCAATTCTAGGCCATATTTCTTAGCAAACTTCTCAGTCGAAATAAAGGTGGGATATTGTGTTGGATGATTGAGGGATAAAAATAGAAGTATTTTGAAGAAATCATCTTCGCTTTCAACAGATTGCTTGATAATCTCGTGAGGTAATCTCAAAAGGTTATTGAGAAATCGAAATCTAGTTTCATCATCGCTTATTCTATTTCTTTTGAAGAATCTTAGCGTGTTTTTGGTTACTTCTTTGATCCGATTACTTTCTTCTTCTAAAATTGATTGACGGTCTAAATCATAATCTCTCAGCATGGTTGAATATTGAGCTTTACCCAATTGAGTAATCCTATACTCTTTATTTTCTTTCTTGATAAAATTACCTTCAATTAAGGAATTCATATTTTTAGATAAAGAAGAATTATTAATTGAGAGAGGTTCGTTTAGAAAATCTGTCCATTTACAATAAGTATTATTGTATACCATCCACAATATCCAATGATCGTAATTTCTTTTCCACAAAATCGCTTTTGGGGGGTAATTTAACTTCCTTTTTTGTCTCGTGGCTTGTGATAGCTCATAAAATCTGTCTTTCCCTTTGGTGGTTATCCTATATTGATTAAATTCTTTCTTTTCAATTAACTCTGTTAACAAAAGTTTTTTCAGATATATAGATAATGTTGAAGGTTTGATCTTCTCTTTGAAATTAGACCACGTACATACTTCGTTGTTATTGAGCATCCAGAGTATCACTAATTCAAAGTTAATCTTACCAAAGATCGGCTCTATAACCTCTTTAGGTGGATAATTAATTGGAGAAGGCATAACTTAGGATCATTTAGTTTATCTTTTTAGATTTAAGATATAAAGGGCTGCCAGTTTATTTATACATTACGGTCTAAAAGAAATATGGAACTCCAATTATAATTATGTAGTATAAACATTTAGTAAACTTAATCCTCCGATAATATAAACAATCTTGTAAATCAATTTAATACTAAAGCTTTATATTAAAAAAAAAACCTACATTATAGTAAGAAATATTTCATGTGATTCTTGGAGACTATCAATGAGTGAAACTAACAAAAAATTTAGGTTCAAAATAACTGTTATTGGAGATGGTGCAGTAGGTAAGACATCTCTAATCCAAAAGTTCACTAATGATAATTTTAAAGAAGGTTACATCAAAACAATTGGAGCTCAATTTTCCATATTTGATAGAAAAATCGAAGGAGACAAAATAAAGTTATTATTCTGGGACATCGCTGGTCAAGACGATTTCAATTTTCTAAGACCTTCATTTTTTAAAAACAGTGTTGCTGCAATAATTGTGTATACACTTGAAGAAAATGAACTTGGTGAAGAAAGTTTTAAGCACATTCATAATTGGGATGTAGATATTAAAAAATACTGCGGAGATATTCCAGTGGTAATTTTTGGAAATAAAGTAGATTTGATAAATGAGGAACAGATAGATACATCAGCCATCGAAAAAATTGTTGAAGATAAAAACTACTTGGGACATTTTATTACTTCAGCAAAAACGGGGCATGGGGTAATTGACGCATTTAATGCGATTATTGACGAGCTATATGTTAAATATAAAGACATGCCCGTTTAAAAGAACTTTTTTATCAACATTCATTGGTTACTTTTCTGAGTAATCAGGAACGAAATCAAAATATTCTTCTACTAACCCTCTCGCCTTTTTAAATCTGCTAACTTCATACAAACCACCAAAATAAGACTTGAATTTATCAATAAACTCAGAATTGAACTTCTTAAGTCCATAGCGTAAGGATTTAGATGATTTTGTTGTAACTAAAATAGAAGCAACTGGATAATTCTTATTGTGTTGAATTAAAAGGACTGCTCTGTCCATCTTGATTTCCCGTACTTCCCCTTTCTTTAATATTTCATCTAATATGCTTCCCACTGCTTGGAGTACCATACTAAAGACATTCTCGTCTACAGAGCTCAATTTTGCCCAATCATGTTTAAATAATCCAATACCTGCATTCGTCTCAACAACTAAAAGTCTATAGGCTTTAAAGGGAAGGATATAAATGATTTTAGGTTCTTTCCAAATAACTATAATTGTAAACAACGCTCCTAAACTGTGAGTTATAAAACCTAATGAATTGAATATTTTAATAAAAGTTCCTAAAAAATACAGCGTTGCCGTAACAAATGAAAATAGAATACTGCCAAACAATAAAAAGTTGACGAGCTGCTTTAATTCGCTCGGAGCTCTTCTCCAAGTGAGGTAACTCCAACTAAAATAGGTAATTACATAATAAAAGAGGAATACAATCTGAATAAATCGAAGAGCGCCAACATTATGGACGCCATAACCAGGTATAATTTTCATACCACCAGGCGTAAAAGTTAAGTATAGCAGTACAATCTCAATTAAAAGCACAATCGTGATCTTAATTGAACTCACGCGTTCTTTTGTAATTAGGTCTATGAATATAAATAGACAAGGAACCCCAATGACTTGCGGTATTATCGCAAGAGCCATTAGTAAGGGTGAATAATAAAGATGCGAGGTTGCGTCTAAAATCCAAAAAAACGATTGGAATAACCAATTTGCTGAAAATAAATACACTAGTCGATTTTTTCTTTTTTTCGCGTAAGAAAATGAAAGCAAAAATCCAATAACATTTAACACACCTGCTGCTGATGCGGATGATACCAATAAAATATTATCAAAACTGATCATTTTCACCTCTTTTCAAATCTGTTTTTAATTATATAATCTCACTTTTATAGCTCGGGACAAAATCGAATACTCGTTCAACTATGTTTAAACCCGCGTTGAAATCATTAACTTTTCGTGAAATTTCTAAAGTTCTTTTAAACTGCACATCAAATTCTTCGCTAAATCTCTTTAATCCATATCTCAGCGATTTCGAAGATTTTGAAGCGATTAAAACCGATGCAATAGAATTCTCTTTATTGTGGTTAATAAGAAGGACTGCCTGATCCATTTGGATTTCTTGGACATCACCTTTTTTTAAAATATCATCTAAAACACTACCAATAGCTTGGATCATCATAGTAAAGATATTTTCTTCAACTTCTCCTGCTATTGCCCAATCATATTTAAATAGGGCCACGCTTGCTATTGTGTCAACTACTAAAATACGATAAGCCTTAAAAGGTAAGATATATATAATTCTGGGATCTTTTAAGATAACCAAAATAGTGATGAACGCTCCAATCCCATTAATAAAGAACCCTATAGCATTAAATGTTTTTATGAATGTCCCAATTGCATACATTACTCCTGTTACAATTGAAAAAATAGTGCTCCCAAATAGTAAATAACTCGTTAATCGCTTTAAATCCGCAGGGGCTTTTCTCCAGGTATGAAAACTCCATAAAACATAGAAAATCATGAAATAGAAGAGGTAGATAACTTGTATAATACGAAGTATGCCTTTATTATGAATTCCATATCCAGGAATGATTTCCCAATTATTAGGTACATAAAAAGTGACAATAAAAACTAAAGCTTCGATAATCATAAGTATTGAAATCTTAATTGGACTAACATGCTCTTTTCCGCTAAGTTCGATAAAAATGATAATACACGGAACTCCTATCAGTTGTGGAACAATCGCTAAGGCCATTAGTGGTATTGAGTAAAAATAATGAGCTGCAGCATCTATAAACCAAAAAACAGCATACATTAACCACATTGCGGAAAATAAGAAAATAAGTAGATTTTTTCTTCGGAACGCATAAATGAATGTAATTATACCACCAATTGCTACTAAAGTCCCCGTTATAGAGGTAGATAATACGAGCAGTAAATTTTCGATACTCATTATAAATTTATTTTATATTTTTTAACTCTTTACTAATTATTTTTTGAGCAAAAAACCCTACGAGGATATCCTACATAACTATTCTCTGATTAAATAAATATTGTTTTATTCTTATTTAAAAGATTATTCATTTTTGTAAATATTTCCTAGAAAATATCGTAAATCATTAAAAAATTTCAATGATGATATTCAAAAAAAAATATAGAATGTATGTTTTGGGTTATTTTTTATTTAATTTTTTTTGTTATTTAACTAAAAGGACAGCTTTATTCTATTTCTATTAAACAATCCAACTCTAATCCAAAACTGCAATTAAATTACATTTTTGTAAACTATATCTCTAAATTAGGTAATATAATTATTAACAAAATATGAAACAGAAGAGAGTGACATATTATAACACAAATGATTCCTAAAGAATTTACGATTTATACGAATTATAACTCTCGTAAAGAAGAACATAAAGCTAAAAAAGAAAAGAGGAATATGTTAAGATACTGTATTGATAAGCAATCACGAGTTTTCTGGACTCCAAATATGAAGCTCAATGAATGTAATAATTCTATCTTTAGATTTTATCCCGTAAAGAACATGATTATCTATGGAAGATGTTATAATTTCTTATATTTAAACTAATTGAGGGTGAGGGCGAAATCACCTCAATTAACAAGAATCCATAAAGTCTCTAAGACTCTAATCAAAATTTAATTTTCAAAACTAAATATGTACTGTTATTCATATCATATTAACGAATATGAAAAGAATAAGTGAGTATATTATGTATGCTCTACATGGTAAGGGCGAGGTTAATAAGGGTTGAGGGCGAAATTAACTCTATTAATTTTACAAGCTTGTTTTTTTCTATTCGTGCCAATTAGAATGTGAATTGAATTTTTTTATTTCCTAGCTTAATATTTCTAAACAATGTCATATTATATGTCATTAAGTTTATAGAAATTATAAATTACAGATGAGATTAGTGAATATTGAAGAGAATATCATTTGGCACAAATGTATAAATTGTGGTTTGTTGCAACATAACACTCACGTAAGATGTTTAAAATGTAAGAACGATGATTTTGAGATTATTGAAGCTTCAGGCACATGCAAACTGCTCACTTATACCATCTTAAAAGCACCCCCTGCTGAATTTCGAGATAAGGCGTCCTATGCTCTTGGAGTTGTGGAATTTGAAAATGGTGTAAAAGAACTAGGTCAAATCACAACTCAAGATAATTTGAAGATAGGAATGACATTAAAACCCATTTATCAAAAAATTTGCGAGAACTTAGACAGAAAGGAAGTATATGCTCGTGTTTTTGATCCAATAGATTAAAAATGAAATTAAAAGGCATATTTTGTAGAAAAATTAGTTAAATCAATTTTAATTATTTATCATAAATAATTTCAAGGCATATTTATTATTAGAAGTATTCATGAAATTGAAATTGCGTTTTTCTGGGCGCGGCGGGCAAGGTATCAAATTTCTTGGAAGCGTGTTAGTTCGAGTTGCAATGGTAGCTAAGTACTACGCAACACTCACTGTTGATTACACGCCTTCCGTTCGTGGGGGTCCGATTTATTGTGATGTTGTACTTAGTTCCGACCCCATTTCTTATCCCTTCTG
>JAGXNS010000115.1 GCA_019894855.1 Promethearchaeota archaeon | reverse complement strand
ACCAAATTCTAAAGCATCAAGTTCTTCTTCTTTTACGAAAATATAACCCGTGATGTAATTAGCGATACCTTTATAAAATATCTGATTATTTTTTTCTGCTACTTTGAATAATTCTTCAGCAAATTCTCGAGCAAGGACTAAATGATTATTTGAAATACAGAATCTTGAAACCTTTCTTAGTAAGTCCATAACTCTAGTCGTATCGTTTATTTCTTTATATTTTTCAATTCCTTGGCGATAATTTTCTATACCTCTGAAAGGGTCTTTGTTTTTAAAAGCTTGATTTCCTTGGTATATAATTTGTTCAGCTGATTCTTTTACTATATTATTTTCCAAATTTGTCTGATAAGAAATATCATTCACGCTAAATTGTATGTCCTGAGATAGTGGAATTTCTACAAGATTTTCTTCATATAAGTCGGAATTCTGATTATCCAATATCTCATCTAGATCTTTATAGTTCGAGTCAAGTTTGTGTTGTTCCTTAAAAGCCTCTTGAAGTGGTTTTCCTGCTGAAGCTAAAGAAGATAACTCAGCGAGTACATTTGCAAAAAAGAATTTGTTTAATCCTTCAACTATATAATCGATTTTATGATAATTATTTTCAAACTCAACAGAATTTATATCTACGGTGACATCGGTTAATCTATATATCTCAAATCCCGTGTCATATTTGGTTAGAACATTATTTTCAATTTTTTCTTCTCTTTTCTTTCCGAGAAGAGTATGATCAAAAACTAGACCGCAAAAATCAGGATTGTTTTGTTGGAACCATAACTGGTTAGAAATATCAATGTCTGAAAAGAAAAGCGATAAACCAGGGTGAGAGTGAAACCATCCTACCATAAAATGCCCATTTCCCTCTCCATATAACATATCTTCTATTTCAGATATAAATACATAGTGTCGTTCATCTAATTGTACATCTGTATCATGACCGAAGGTTAATGGATATGAATTCTTCACAAATACAAAATCGTCATCAGCATACCCAGTTAAAATACCATAAATCTCTTTCCAATCTTTTGAAGGAATTGATTGGTTTGCATATCTACTAGCATATAAAATAATATTCTTATAAGCTTCAGCATTAACGATTACAGGTTTATTATTTCTAGCTGATTCTGTTTCACTATCTGATATAGGTTCATGGGAATTATCATCTTTGTCTGGATTTCTTTTTTCAAATTCCTCTGTCATGTTAGTAATATCTTAAGCTCTTTATCCGTATATAGTATAACCTTTAGAATAATATAATAGTGTTCTTAAATAAAATTATGGATTAATTAAAATGTTAATTTAAAATTAATGTTCTAAATTAGTTTTTTTAGCTTTTTCTGCTAACTCAAGGACTTTTTCTGCAAATTTCATATTAGGAACAATTTCTAAAGCCTTCTTTAAAGAGGTTATTGCTTTATCAAATTGCTTTGTATTATAATAAGCAGACCCTAAATTTGTCCAGACACACTCATCTCTATTGTTAATTTCTAAAGCTTTTTTACTAGTGAGTATGGCTTTTTCAAAGTTTCCTGTATCAATATAAATCGAACTTAATTCTCTCCAAGATATCGTTAACTTTGGATTAAGTTCAATAGCTTTATTTAGAGCTAATATGGCTTTATCGTATTCTTCAATTTCGTAATAAATATATCCAAGGTTATGCCAATTAATAGCGTCCTTAGGATTCAATTTCAGTGCCTCTAAATAAGCATTAATTGCTTTAATGTGTTCCATATTTTGAAAGTAGGCATATCCTAACTTGACCCAAATCGTAGCATTAGTATTGTTTTTCTTTAAGCATTTTTTAAGGGTTTCGATTTCCGTTGTCATTTTCAAACAATAATTGAAATTTAGTTTTGTTAAATTCACAAATATCTAAATTACTCCTCTTTTTTTGAAGCCTTCTATTTCTTCAGGTGTATAATTAAGCCAATGAAGAATCTCATTGGAGTTTTGGCCTATATTTGGTGCGAGATTTCTTATCGTTAGGGGTGTCCTCGAATATTTAATTGGCGAATTAACATTGTGAATTTTTCCAAATTTTGGATGATGTAGCTCCACAATCATATTTCTGGCTTTAATTTGTGGGTCTTCACAAGCCTCACTGAAATTTTTTACAGGCATAACACACGAGTCAATTTTCGAAAAAATTTCCATCCACTCCTCTTGCGTTTTCTTTAGAAATTCTTTTTGAACTTCACGAAACACTTCTTCTTTTTCATCTCCAAGAGCATTCCCTTTCGTTATTAAATCCTCGCGCCCAAGACCTGTGCAAACACCACGCCAGAATTTTAGTTCAATCGCACCGACAGTTAAGTATTTGTTGTCTTTAGTTTTATAGATTGAATAGAAGGGGATTTCTCCGTGCAATGGATTTCTTGGTTTAATCATACCGTCATTTAATCCTTTAGAAAACTGAAAAGCTGCTGCCATTGGCATAAAAGAGAAAACGCAATCTGTCATTGAAATATCTACGTGCTGACCTTCTTTATTGGGATTTTTATCTCTTTCAATTAACGCACCCAGAATCCCGATAATTGATACTAAACCGCCACCTACATCTGCCGCTTGTACTCCTGGAAGAACTGGCTTTCTTTCTTGGTTTTTTTCTCCAACAAGTTCCCTTTCTTTATTTAAGTCTAACATTCCACAAATACCAATATAATTTAAATCATGTCCTGCAAGTTGTTCGTAAGGACCATCTTGACCGTATCCTGTCAATGAACAATAGATTATCGACTTATTAATTTTAGAAAGAGTGTCATAATCCACTTTTAATTTCTCTGTTACTTTTGGCCTAAATGTTTCTAGTATTATATCTGCTCTTTCAACGAGTTTGTAAAAGATTTCTTGGGCTTCTTCCTTTTTCAAATTGAGAGCAATAGACTTTTTATTTCTCATTATTACTGAATTAAATGCGCTTTCTCGATACCTGCCTTTTTGAAAAAACGGAGGTGGACTTCCGTATGGATACCTAGGATCCTCAACTCTAATGACCTCTGCACCGAGGTCTGCTAATATCATTGAAGCGTATGGACCAGGTAGCATCCTTGCGAGATCTATAACAACAATTCCTTCTAAAGGTAAACTCATAATAATATAGATTAAACCTTACTATTATAAAAAAATTAAGATAATTAAGGAATCATTACGAGATTACAATTCGATGATCTCTGCTTCCATAGTTTCAGTGTCAATGATAGCAAAAGTAGGTTTATCGGTCAGATATCCACAAAGTTCACCTGGATTAAGTATTAGAACGCCTTTATGTTTTCTATTAACCATTAAATGCGTATGGCCTGAGAGTATAATGTCAAACATACCTGAATTCGCCAGAGCATCAATCGTTTCTTTTTTTGGCATATGAGACACATAAATTCGTTTTCCACCTAACTCCATTATGTGTTCATTTCCGTTTTGAGGAAAAACACAAATTCGCCCCAGAAGTACTGTTAAATATAATCGTTCTCCGTCATTGTTCCCAAAAACTGAATAAAATTGATTTTTTATTGAATTATTTAGCTTATCAAACCATTTTATGACAAATGGGGAAACTAAATCCCCGCAATGTATAAGAGCCTCAACATTCTTTTCATTTATTATAGAAACAGCTTTTAAAATATTATCACGATGATCATGAGAATCGGAAATAACCGCAATTAGCATCTTAAAATTCACATTTTTTATATTTTTATTCAGAATTAACTAATAATGTAAAAACAATTATAAAAATCTTGTTTTCACAAATAATTATATTTTAATTTAATTATTATTAATACGAATTAGGTAAACAGAAAAGCTGATCAAAAATGATAGAAAAATTCCTTAAAGCTGAGAAAGAAGCGATAAATAAAGAATTAATAGAATATTTCACTTATTTAAATGAAGGTGAAGAGGAGATTTTACTAAAGGATTTTTTTGCTCAACTTCAGGAGTTTATTCTTAATAAAAAGGCTAAGAGATTGCATCCTATAATTTTAATTGCTGCATTCGTTGGAATTGTAAATCCTGTAAAGTTAAATAATCAAATAGATCAAATTCGAAAGATCTCTTTAGCAGTTGAGCTTTTACATAGTGGACACTTGATTCATGACGATCTTTTGGATGAAGATGTTGAAAGAAGGAGTAAACCAACATTTCATGTTCAACTTAAAAATGAATTAAACAAAGTTTATGATAATTTAGAAATACACAATAAGAACGAATTAATCCAGATGTATGGTCGAGACATGAGTATTTTAGGTGGAACACAGGGTTACCTTCTAGGTTTAAATGTTATTAAAAGCTCAAGGTTTTCTGATAATTTAAAGCTATTAGCTATTAACGAGTATACTGAAGCAATGGATAACTTAATGAAAGGGCAGATTATAGAAGAATACATGAATTACCATAACATAACAATGTCCTTGGAACAATATCTAATAATTGCAGAAATGCAAAGGGCAAGTTTGCTGGAAAAATCCGCAAAAATCGGAGCCATTTTAGCTAAAGGGAATAACCACTATCAAATTAATCCATTAAGCAAAGCTATAAATCTGATGGGTCAGGCATTTGCTATTCGAGACGATATGCTTGATTTAGCCAGCGATATTAAAGCAAGAAAGAAAAAAATAATCTACATATTTGCTGTTCAAAATACTGATGAGGAACAATCAAAAACTCTAAACGAAATTTATCATTTAAATGAGTTAAGTAAAAACGATGTAAAAACTGTAGAGACTATTTTTACAGAAACAAACGCAGTGATCATAGCAGAACACTTTTCTAAGAATTTGATAAACCAAGCAAAGGAATACCTTAAAAATATTTATCCTGACCTTAACAAAAATCAGAAAACATTCTTTAACGAGTTCTCTGATTATATGTATATGAGAGATTTTTGATGATGCTATGTTGCTTACTTCACACTACAAAATAGCCAGTATTTTGATGTTTCAGCATCAAATTATTTAGTTCCTTAAACACGTTTAAAACATTGTAATTCTGTAGTGCAGATGTCCTAAAAAACCCGTTAAATTGCTTTTCTTTAACAAATCTATCTATACTAACTTCAGGAACATGATCTTTCTCTGGCACAGTTTCCAATAAGTCGCTTTTACTTCCTACTAAATATTTAGGGATTTTTAAACAATCTGCGTGCTCAAGTAATTGATCATACCAGAAATCTAGTTGGTCAAAAGAGCTACTATTAGTAAGATCAAAAACTAACAAAACTCCATTTGCTCCACCAAGAAATTTTGGAAGTAGTGCTTTGAAACGTTCTTGGCCACCTAGATCAAAAATGCTTAAAACATTATGTAATTCTTTAGAATTGTCCGTTTCATCTATATTGCGAATTTTTAAATCTATTGAGTGAAAATTTACCCCAATCGTAAGAGACGTATCAAAATTAAAGGAATTAAAACAAAAACGGTTAAAAAGACAAGTTTTACCAACACTCGGTGGACCAACTATAACAGTTTTGAATGTAAATAGTATTTCTTTTCCTTGAGTATGAGTTCCTATCAATATAAATACCGATTTATTTAATGGGTTATACGGTCCTTTAAGCTAATAAATTCTTAAATTAATCCTATAAAAAAAATTTTATCAATTTTGCATTAAATTATAATGC
>JAGXNS010000114.1 GCA_019894855.1 Promethearchaeota archaeon | reverse complement strand
TCTCTATTGCTTTTGAAAAACAATTTAGAATCGGTGCGTTAAAAAGCATGGCCGAGAAAATAGTTTCAAAAATAATCTCAGAACAATTCAGTGACCTCACAGATTATTTTAGAGAAAAGTTTGTCAACTCCATTCAAGGTACATTGGATCAAGTTACAGACCAATTAGGTTCTATTTCAGATGTTGCGGGTGAGATGAGTGTTGATTTAAGTAATTTTTTATCGGATATTGTTTCTGGATTAGAGGAGACTATGGGAGATTTAGACGGTCGAATAGCAAGTGTTTACGAGGATGTGGATAGGGGAATTGAAGAACTAAAGAGCCTATTCCAACGAGAAATTTATAAAACTCTAGAAGAAGATATAATGACTAACATCTTATACCAGTTAGATTTATCAGAAAAAACCATGACAGAGTTTTGGGAGCGATCGAAAATAGCATCAATGTTAAGTTTTAAAGATGTATGGTTTGTAAGAAGTGTTGAGGGGATGAAGGCTCAGATAAACGAAACGGTTACACGTATTAAAGCGAAAATCCATATTATTATACCAAAACTGGAGGATGTAGATTTAGTAGCTCTTTCAAAAGTGAAAAAATTCGTAAATGTAAGAATCTCAACAAATTTCGATGTGAATAATCCAAATGATCAGGTAAAATTAGCTGAGATCGTGAAATATCCTAACTTTAATATCAGGTTATATTCAAGAGAAAATTTATACTCCGTTAACCGAGATTTTGAGGAAGTGGTAATTTGTGCAGCATCCAAAAATGAGTTTGGAGGTATTGAAATTGCTGGGATGGGTTCTGTCCTAACCGAGCATGTTAAACTTTTTGCACCGATTTTAGAAGATGTATGGATTCAGAGCAAAAAAGTAAGCGATAGTGAAATTATGTATTCACTAGAATCATCGCAAGTAACTAAAGCTATTAATCAACCGATCCTCCAACCAACGAATGAGATATCTCAGACACCCTCAATTCTTAATGAATTTGAGATGCAAAACAAGCCGCCCCTCACATCAATAAAAAGCGATGTGATAAAAGCTGTAGAAGAAAAACTAACTTATAAAAACCAACCAACAGTCCCATTACAAGCTGATGTTCCTCCCGCACCTACAATAGAGGAACATGTTGAAATTCTAAAACCAAGTTCAGACATTGATTCTACCACAGCTCCGAAAGGTTCAATTTCGGAACTATTTGATGATTTCGTTAGTAATTTAGGTAAGAAGCTGAGCTCTGAACTTTCAGACGACTTAGTATACCTACGAACAAGAATAACTGAAGATCTTGGATATGCTTCTATTTTGAATCCTATGGGCCTTACTATCGCTACTCTTAGTTCGGTTCCAAACTTATTGTCTTCAATGGAAATTGAAGATATTCTTAAAAAGATTAACTTTTGGAGAAAGAAGATTAACGTTTAAGTTTTCACTTTTGTTAAAGAAAAATAAAAAAAATTAATTTTTTATACTGTTTATACTGCCCGTGATCATTTCCAATTCAATTTTGCTGTCATAGTCTACGTTTTTAATACCTGTAAAACTCCAAACTAAAAGTGTTACTATCATTCCAAGGATAGCACAATACAGAAACAAATTACCTACTCCAAACACTTCTGCTAAAGGGCCAGAGATTAAAGTTCCAATTGGAGAGATCGACATGGATAGGGAAGAGTCAATGGAAGTAATTCTCCCCATTTTTTCGGCTGGAACAACTGTTTGTATAAATGTTTGATATAGAGCATTTATAATTGGTAACGTTAAGCCCATCGCAACACCACCTATACCTATTACTAAGTATCCTCCTGGAGGAGCTAAAGCCATAATCCCATACCCCATCATGAGAATAGAAATACAACCAAATATTACTTTCATCTTACTTTTCCATGTTTTTTTGATTGAAGTTATCAGAGCACCAAAAATCATACCCCCTTGAAAAAATACCAAAACAATTGCTAAATGTGTAGCAGAACCACCGTGAAAAACATTAATATAATAGGGCATCAATGTATCAAAAGGTCTCATTAAAAAATTGAGTAACATCGACAGAAAAATTATTGTAACTAGTCCAGGTATAACTTTAATAGTTTGAAGACCCTGTTTGAATTCCCTAAAGAATGATTTCTTTTCAACATTTTCTCCATGTTTATTGGCTGACGGAATCTTGATGAACACTAGCGGGATTAAAGCTATAAAGAATGTTATGACATCAACCCAAAGAATCGTGTTTATTGGAAGTAAAATCATTAAAGTTGCCCCTGTTAATGGTGCAATAATTTGAACTACTCCAGTAAACAGGAAATTAATCCCGTTAATTCGGGATAAATTTTCTTTTGGAACCATAGCAGGTATAATAGAATTCACTGCTGGTAAATGAAACGCTTGAAATATACTGCGAACGCCTATGAATATTAAGACTGTCCATACATTAGCAAGATTCATCTGAAACAAAACAAGTAATAATAGAGTTGTAAATGCTTGTAGAGAGTCAGCTACGACAATTATTACTTTTCTGTTCAATCTGTCGGCAAGAACTCCCGCAATTGGCATAAAGATCACTTGACAAATAATAAACAAAAATGAACCGATTGCTAGATATACTGGGCTCTGAGTTTCCTCTGTAATCCACCATATAATTACAAAGTAGACAACCATTGATCCAAATAGAGAAAATAATTGTCCCGACCAGAAAAATATGTAATTCCTAAATGATTTCTTATTTGGTTTATATTCCATCTTCCTCACTTTTTTCATTTCTTCGATTTTTTATTCGATTTTTTTTTACTTTCTTCATTTTATTTTTATTTCATTTGTTATTAAATTCTTAAAAAAACTCTTAACTTTGTGCTCAATTCTTTGTTAGATGACACTATCTGATTTTTTAATTCTCTCATACAATATCCCTTAATTTCCGTTTAAATCATCTTTCGATTATAAGCTTCTTGTCCATTTTTAATTGCTTTTACATTTTGTCGATCAATTCATCGAGTTTTGAAATGACTTCCTCTGGGGTGCTCGTGAATTTAAAAATGCCTTCCTCCAAAGAACCTTCAATACCCTCGTCGACTAATTCGTAAATGAGATTCTCGGCGTCTTCTTTAGCCTTGTTAAGAGCTTGAGCGAATTTATCAACCGGTAAACTTTTTTGAAGCTTGATTAAACCCCTGACTCTCTTTTTTATTCGATCTGTATTGCTTGAACTTGAAGTCGAAAGATCGATTTTAATTTTAGGCTTTTTCTTTTTTCCTCCAACTTCACGCTCAATTTCATCTGCTAGATCCTCTATTCTTGATTCTTTAACTGCACGTTCTATACTTTCTCCAAATTCTTCTAATTTTGATAGATCCCCTATGTTATTCTTAACAAACTTCATAGATCTTCTAATTAGCTCTGATACAGATGATCCTAACTCTTCAGACCAATCCCTCCATTCATCGCTCGTATCGGAATCAACTGAAATATTTATACGTTTCGCAACTTTCTTCCGAGCCTTATCTATTTTTTTTTGGATTTTGTCAAGATATTTCTCTCGATGTTTTTCCATTTTATCTTTTATACGTTCTAACTTTTCTTCAGCTTCCTTAATTCTTTCGCTTTCATTTTCTTTTATTTCATCTATTTCATCTTTAGTATCTTCGATTTCGCGTAAAATGTAATCTCTCTCGTCCTGTAAATCCTCTAATTCTTCTAAAAGTTCCTCTTTAATCTCTTCTTTTGTATCTCTCAAATCTTCTATTTCATCTGCGAAGTCTTCGTGTAAGTCCTCTAATTCTTCCTTAAGATCGTCCTTGATATCTTCCAGCTCCCATTTTATTTTTTCCTTGATCCTTTCAATATCACGATTTTCTCGATCGTCTTTATTGTTATTTCCTAATTCTTTATACATATTGATTCCTCCATCCAATTTAATGAATAATTCATAATTTTATATCTTATAACATTAAATTATTGTAAAAAAACCTATTTTTATTTTTCAATTCTATCTTTATTTATTTCGGAAATTTGAATTGGCACATTAGTTAAAAACGCTTTGTCATCTACATCAATGCTGTCAATATAATAAACATTTCCAACAACCTCAGCACGTTTTCCGATAATCACATGACGTCCTTTTACATCTCCATCAACAATAGTGTATTTTATATCAACCGTGTTCGCCCCATAGATACTTCCAGAGACTATGTACGGGTGTTTAGCGATTCGCTTTCCTTTAATGACGGTTTTGGTACCGATCAACACTTCGTTAGCATTAATATCACCATTAATCGTCGTAGAGCCTTCAATTTCAATGGTTTCTTGTGAAAATAATCCACCCTCAACTCTTGTTGAGCCTGAAAGCCTTATTCCTTGATCTGCTTCGATTTTGTCTCCAGCCCTTAACGATCCTGAATTTCCAAACCCTCCACCAATTTTGATGCCTTGACCAATTGTAGTCGATCCCGAAAATTTTGCGTTTCCTTTAACTTCAAGGTTTCCGCTCAATCTGAATGAACCAGAACTTTTAACATCGCCGTTGACAGTTAAATCACCTTCTGCTCTCATTGAACCCGACGATCTAAACCCTTCGCATTCAAAATTTCCATCGATTTTAGCGAAACCTGATACAACTAAAGTATCGTTTAATTTCATTCCCGAAAGCCTTCCTGATCCTGATATTTTCATTTTTTCTACTCTATTTTTTTATTTTATTTTTTTTTATCTTGTTATTTTTTTATTAAATTTGCCTATTATCTATGAAAGTAAATATCTCGTGTTATAATCTTGCCATGATTGGCATTTTCTTTTTAAACCTTTAACTTCTTCAAAATACCGTGGATTTAAATCCGCTTTTTTTTTTATATCCATCTTTTTTACCTCCTTAATCATGTTTTATGTTTTTTTTATTTTTATTATCATAATTTTTTATGTATTTTTTACACACTTATAAAAGTTAAAAAAATTAATTAAAATTTAATGGGTTACATAAGAACTTGTTAAAACTTGGGAATATATTTTACATTTTATGTCGTCTAATTCAATTTTTTTGTTGTAAGTCATGATTATTTCCTCCAATTTGTTTTTTTATTTTTATTTTTTTTTGTTTCTAATTACTATATTTTTTCGATCATATATAAATGTTTGTGTAATCGTGTGTATTGATTATGTATTAAATATTATTTGCTCCCTTTTAAACTTGCTTACAAGACTCGAGTCTTCTAAATCTGAAAAATTCAACACCTCGAACACTTAAATTTCTATTTTTTCTTTTTAAATACAGACACAAATTTATTGACAATACATCTAGATTAGAATAAATGATTTTTAGAAAATTATACTCATAATTAAGGAGAGTCAATGTGTTAGGCAAACCAAACAGAGATAAAAAGATTCTGAAGGAGCTGAAAAAGAGTAGCAAGTATGCCAAAATTTATCTTAGGAAAAATTCCCTTGATTTTAAGAGCGCATACAATAACTTTCAAAAGTCAGAGGCTTGGACTAAGGCAAAAGCATTATTAATAGAGTATTTTTCTCTTGAAAATGAAATATTTACATGTACGATTTGTAGAAATGTATTAGACCCATATTATTCTACTCTACACCACATCTATTACGATAACAAAAAATTATTCGACCCGAAATATATTAAT
>JAGXNS010000113.1 GCA_019894855.1 Promethearchaeota archaeon | reverse complement strand
TCGCGGGACTCTTTCTAAAACTAAAAGCGACGGATTTTAAAAACGCAATAAAATATTATCTTAGTGTTATTAATATCGCAAAGGAATACCATTACTTTGATCTGCTTTCTTATTCTTATCAGAAAATATCAGACTGTTATCAAGAATTAGATGAAATTGAAAAATCTAACAGTATAATCTATGATGGTATTGAGTTTTTCTCCACGCTTTTTCAATCTTTTGAAGAAAAAAACGAGAATCTTGCGATATCTCAGATAGCTCAAGTTTTAAAATCTCTTTACCACCTTATCGATGATGAAGAACAGTTTATTATCTACTCTAAAAAGGAAGCTGGTGCATACATAAATTTAGCGGAAAGATTAGAAAAATGTGAAGAAAACTACTATAAAATTGCTCGATACTATCGAGGTGCTGCATTATGCTACCAAGAGATTAATAATAATCTTATTGAATCTGCTTCTTGTTTTGTGTTAGCAGGAAATTATTCCGAAAGGATTGAGGATTTCAACGAAGCAGCTATAAATTTTTTCAACGCTGCTGTAATATTTAAAGGTTTAAACAATCTAGAAATGACATACAAGCATTATGTCAAAGCTGGGGATAATTATTGGAAAGAGAAGAATGTAAATGATTCAACTGAGAGTTATTTAAACGCTTACAGTATTGCTGTTGAAGGAGGCTTAGAATATAACAAGTTTGGCATTTTTAATCAAATTGTTAGAGGCTTAAACATTGTAGCAAAAGAAGGGTTAAAAAACAAACAATTCTACACCGCAGCTACCTTGATTATGGAGAGTATCAAATTTTATCAACAATTGGATACAGCGCAAGAATTTCTCGTAAATGAAATGGTAAAAAATGTCTATAGGTACTATTATAAAGCAGCCAATTTAAAGAAAATTGGAAGCTCTCACATCGTTCAGTCTTACGTAATGGCAGCCATTTCTTCTATCCTTAACGGAAATATCAATAAAGCACACAAAATACTTTCTGAAATCGAGATGAAAGGAAATACAGTGGATAAATACAAAGAATTAGTGACAATTATTATTGATTGGGTTTCTGATGGGCAAGATGTTGAATTTGAAAACTTCCCATACAATATTCAAAGAATAATAACAGGCTCGGAAGAGATTGGGTATCTATTAAGGTTCTTTAAAGGATATAGATTGTATTACTAAATTTCTCTTTATTTTATCCATATTAACTTCTAATAATTATTTTGAGTGGATCAGAGTCTATGAACGAAAACATCAAAGATCAGAAAATTCTATTAAGTTTCGATTTAGATAACACTTTAATTAATAACAGAGAGGGAATCGTAAATTCTTTTAATTACGCTCTTAATAAATATAAACTTCCCACACTCGAAACGGTTAGAATAGAGGAAATGATCGGTATTCCCCTTATTGAAATGTTTAAGCAGGTATCAAATGTTAATCCAAAAAAATTAGCAAAGGCATTTCGTAGTTATTATGGGAAGAAAGGAGTTTATCAAGGAAACTTATTACCTGACGTTACGTTAAAGCTAGAAGAATTAAAACGGAACTCCTTTACATTAGGAGTAATCACTTCTAAAAAACAAGAATTGGCGGTAAAGATAGTGAAAATTTTAGGAATTTTTGATTTTTTCGATTATGTGATAGGGGAATGCAAACAAGTCAAGAGTAAAATAGATCCCAATTTAAAAATCACACTCTTGAATAAATACAAAGGATATAAAATTGTTATAATTGGTGATCATCCAAAAGATAAAGCCCTCGCTGAAACTCTAAATGTGCCCTTTGTAGGTGTATTAACAGGAAATCATTCAGCTGAGGAATTACAACACGGAAGTACCACAAAAACACTAATAATAAAGAGCGTTAAAGACTTAAAACCAAAATTGATTTATTCTTTATTATAGAAAAGATTTAGGTTGAATATATAAAAAAAGTTAAAAATAAAAATAACTACTCCTTCAAATCAGCATATATTTTCATAAATTCTTCTGGTTTCCATTGTTCCTTCATATATTTACCAATTCCGGAACTATCTCGCGGTCCAACTACAACATAAGCATCAGCTTCGTCTTCTAAAGCTCCACTCAAGCGTGCAGCCATACCTGGTATAATCAAAATTCGGTGGTTTACTTTTTCAAACGCACCAAACTCTTTTGCAGCTTCAGCAATGGATCCTGCGTTAAATTGCCCTCCTGCTACAGCGGATTCAATACCGATGCCTTCTGAATCCACTACTAAAAGATATGCATCTACATTCGCACCCTTAATATCTATTTCTACAGGAATCTTAGTAAGTCTGTAATTGGAGGTAACAAATATAGGAGACATGTTATTAGGCTCTCCTATTTCGTAAACACCAGGGTCAACTGCAGGATAAATTCGAGGATCGCTGAATACGCTCTGTCTTAAGGTCATAATTGCAAGTAGAGTCCAAATTTCTTCTTCCTTCTTACCGCTATGGAGAACTATTAGGCTTGTATCTATGGATTCCATAATCGCTGCCATAATAATTTCTTGATATTGATGTTCCCAAAGCTTCTTATCGCCGTCAGTCTTAATTTGGCTCCAGTACGCTGCGGGAACTCCCATAACAGGGAAACCTGCATTCACATTTCCCTTATCAATTGCGGAAATTCTTAATTTCATTATGTTATCATAAGTTAAGGCTACATTTCCCGGACCAAAAACGGTCATAGCGTCTAGAATTAGATCCTTTACACCTAGCTTTTGTAGGCTAGCACTTAAAGACATTAATTCATCTAGGTCACTTGAGACGGCTACAACGGGTAATTTATTTTCAACCGTAAATTTTCCCACTTGTTCCCATGAATCTTTTGTTGCGGCATAAAGTAGAGGTTTTAATTCTTTAATTTCCATAGCAGCAGCGAGTAAAATATCTGGATTCATACAAGCTAACATAACGGGAAGATTTGATACCTCTGTAAGCTTCTTTGCAGCGAGTTTGAATTGATCGGCGTCACCAGATACACATCTTAGCGCAATTCCATTTACTTTTAACACATCTCCCATTCTTTCAATAACAAGATTCGTTAAATACTTAGCTGTCGCTTCTAAGTCGGGATCGTCATCTGCAATTTCCATGAAAATCGCTGTTTCGTTATAATAAGTAAGCTGATGACGATTAAGAATTTCTTCGCCCCCAATTATACATTGACGCTCACCAAGTCCAACAACAACTGATTTTTGCGGAGGAGAAACAAGGGCAATTAATTTTTCACGTTTTTTTGCTTGTTTTGGATCTTGCATTAAGTGCGTACAATCTTGAACTATAACCTTCCTTTCGAGTAAATCTGTCGAAAATGCCATGCAAGTATCTCTCCCACAGTCTCGACAGTTACTCTTATCTAAAAGAGCATAAATTTGTAACGGGCTGGGTCTGGCCATTTTAATTTCTCCTAAATTCTATATAGTCTCTTTTTAAATAATTATTAATTATTTAGGGTAGTCTAATTTAACATTAAAAATTTGTTTTTTCAAAATTTGCGGTGTTAAGAATGAAAGTTAAATAGAGGATGCTATTTAATATATAATCTAAAGTCTCGAGAAGTATCTTCTTAAAATTTTCTCACTCCTGAGATTTTACTTTCATCAGCTTTAAAGGAATTAATGATAAAATTGCCAAAATCCCTACAGTAATAAATAGAACCTCAATTTGAATAAATGCAGAAAAATAAGTCCCTAACGGAATGAAAATCACACAACTAAGTGCATACGCAACTTTCAAGCATTGAAACGTAAAAGTTTTATGCTTTCCGTTATTAGAAATCGTCATCATTAACGAAGTATAATTTAACATCATCACCCCTGCAATGACTTGAATAGTCCCTTGGATAATCATCAAAAATAAAAAATTTGAAAAGGCCATCAGAAAAGATAAAACAGAATAAAGTCCAATTGTAATAGCGATGATCCTTTTTCGATTACATAGCTTAAAAGCGTACAATATTTCATCTTGATTGTCACTTTTAATGTCTAGCCTATTACGATTTTCAGCTATAATTTTATTTATTCTATTATTCTCTCTGTTTGATATTCGCTGTCCTATTATCCAACCTCCAATATAAAGCAAAATTAATACAATATATAATAACGAGTATAAATTAAATCCTTCTTCTCCGAATCTGGTTAAAAGCCAAGACGAAAAAGGAAATTGATAAAGCTTGTCACTCCAAATCAAAAAGTACGATAGAAATAACATAAATAAGTTTATGGCATTAGTTTTTCCTGAACTTATTATGTCACTCTCACATTGTTCGAGATTTTTTTTTTCAGGTTTATTAGCTGTTTCTGTTTCTCTCAAAAGAACTGTTGATAAGATTATTGGAAGAGAGGATAAAAAACCGATAAAGAAAAAACTATTCCATTGATTTATATTAAAGATATCGTTTACGGTAAAAAGAAACACAACTGAAGGAACAAAAGAGCCAACATTTGAAGAAATATTTATTGCAGTTAAATTAGTATCTTTCAAACTTTCGTTTTTGGAGAGATCAATTATCAATTTTGAAACTCCGACTTTTATAATTTCTTGGCTTAATAAATTGATCGCTAAAAAAAGACCGAATACGCCTAAATTTCTGCCACCAAATACAGAAAGTAAAAAACTAACCAAAAAAAGAATACTTGATGAAATTAATATTAATTTTTTATTTTTGGAATACCTATCAAATATATACCCTAAAATTGGCCCCGAAAACATCACAAGATAGATAAATACTTGAATAAATGCTAATTGACTTGTATCAACATGCAAAATGTTTAATAAATAGACTGGTAAGTAGATTACTAAGTAGATCCTTATAACGCTTATAGCAAAATAGAGGAGGAAGAAACTAAAATAGTTTGATCGTCTAACGCTATCATTTTTTGCTTTCTTTATAAGTCTGAAGTTCCACTTATACTTAAACTCTGAACTCTCAATCGATTTATTTACTGATAATTTATTTTTTTGACTAAACATTTTTAGTTTTTTCCATAGAAAGATTTATCTTAACACTTCTCTATCTATTTAGCTTCAATTTTATAAACTAAACAAAAAATTTTCCTATATTATAAGAATAGATTCCTATCAGTAGTAGGATTTTAGATCAAAAATCTTAAAAGAATGATTGTTTGTGTTAGTATCGAGATCGTCTTCTTAATTACTAAATTTATCTACGAGTAGTTCAAAATTGTATAATCAAAATTCAATAGCTAGAAGCTTTATAAACTGGACAATCAGGTACATCAATCCATAGAAGTAGAAAATTTTACAAAAAAAAAGGAAGGTAAAATATGCGCTCTGACCTCATAACCTTATGGGTTAGTTCCACATTGGCCAGGCATATTGGAGTTCACCTCTATTAACCAATTTAAATCCCCCTTTAACTAAATTAATGAAAAAATCTTAATCATTCTACATGATTGTTATTATTTTTAAATACATCTATAAAAACTAAACTAGAAAGAATGAAAATGAGTATAAAAAATATTTTTAAAAATCAATACCAGCTTAAATTGCATAAAAAAATATTTATTCGAAAGAATTATTAAATTAAAAATTAATAAGACTATTAAAAACTTTAAATTGAGGAAGTTAAATATTTTTATCGACATAATTGGTTTCCTCTTAAATAAAACAATAATCTAATAACTACTGCATTTTAAATGAATAGCTTAAACATTGACAGGTTAATAAATCCATCCATAGACGACGTAATAAAAAATTTAGATTCAATTTTCAAAAATTTAATTCAAGAAATTGAATTATATCTTAATTTAGAAGTGATTGATTCTAACTTTAAGCTAATTTATAATGATCAAAACACTCAATC
>JAGXNS010000112.1 GCA_019894855.1 Promethearchaeota archaeon | reverse complement strand
TGTATAGAAAAAAGTGAAAAAAATCGCTAAAATTCTGCAATTTCACAATAACTACACAATTTTTCATAGATTTTGTATTATTTTTTGGGATATTATAAAATGTAAATGAGTTGAAAAAAAATCGCAAAGAAAGTCTTAGTTGCCGGTACATTTGATATAATTCACCCTGGACACTTATATCTAATCAATGAAGCTGCTAAAATGGGTGCTGTATACGTAATTGTTGCTACTGATATGAATAGAAAAATCTATTCTGGAGAAGTTCCTATAATTCCAGAGGACCAAAGGTTAGAAGTTATCAAGAGCATAAAAAACGTAAAAGAAGCAAGATTGGGACGATCTGACAACGATACTCTCAAAACTGTTGAAGAGATTAATCCTGATATTATCCTTTTAGGTCCAGACCAAAAATATAATCTTGAAACGTTGAAACGAGAATTAGGAAAAAAAGGGTTAAGTAAAATTATAGTAAAAAGGTTGGATACATACTATGAGAAATATGCTCTTCACTCCTCTAGCTTAATTAAAAAAAAAATAATAGAACAACATAAGAATTAAAATCTCTAGTGAGGCTATGTCAAATAAAGGAGAGATATCACCTGAAAATTACGCTAATTGGTTCGCTCTCTATCAACTTTGTAAGCATATCGAATATAGACAAACAATTAATATTAGCAGTGTAGAGTTTGGAAAATTTTTAAACTTGAGTCAGCAAACTGCTTCGAGAAGAATTAGCGATCTGGAGAAACTCGGGTGGATTAAAAGAAAAACTGAGAAAAAAATCCAAAAGATTGTCGTTACGAGAGAAGGAAGCGATGTAATGCTCTTAATGTATAAAAATTTAAAGGAAATTCTTGGGCGTATTGTTATACTCGGTTCTGTTCAGAGTGGAATGAAAGAAGGGGCTTATTATGTTGCAATTAAAGGATATTTTAAACAATTTCAAGATAAATTAGGCTTTTTACCATATAAAGGCACATTGAATTTAGAATTAAACGATACGAATATCGACTTATTAAGAGAAAAATTAAAATATATTAAACCCGTGATTATTTCGGGATTTGAAGACGATAACTCCGAGCGGACCTACGGAAGCGTCCATTGTTATGATTGCTTTATATCTCGCTTGGATAATCCAGAGAAAAAACTTAAAGCTGCAATACTTGATATTCAAAGAACTCATCATGAAAAAAATACAATTGAAATCTTAGCTAAACCTTATTTGAGAGATCATTTTAACCTTAAAGATGGAGATAAATTAATAATTGAACTAAATTTTAGTAACTAAAAACCAGTTAAGCTTGGGAAAAGAATGACGAGAGTTAAGTAACTTTACATATTATTCTCATGTTCTTTTATAAGATACTTAATTTTAAAATATCTAAAAAAAGCTGTAGCTAATACTAAAAGCATGAAAACGAATAAAAATTCGTTTACATAACCAATAAAATTCGCTACTAACATCGTGAGCACTAGATAAAATAATCTTTCGGATCTTGCCATCAAACCAAAATCAAAATCACCTTTAAAAAATACCTCTGCTCTTGCTCTTAAATAACTTATCATAATAGAGCTAAAGAATGATAGTAGGATAATTATTTTCATATCAAAAATACCCCATAACACGCTACTCCAGCTATAAATCAAAAGCGCTAAAAATATCACGAATTCACTTATTCTATCCATTAGAGAATCGAAAAATCCTCCAAATTTCGTTACTTTTTCCTGTTCCCTTGCGATTGCTCCATCAACTCCATCAAAAAATCCAGTTGCGAAGATGAATATTGCAAATAAGAGCAAATTCGATAAGAAAACGAGAAGAATGAAACTTATGATAGAAAAACTTAGCATAATAATCGTAGCTAAATTTGGACTTAAACCCACTCTACTTAGAAGATGTGCAACTCTTTTCACTAGTGGTGAAAAGCACCTACGAAGTCTAAATTTTGATGCCATATCCTTTATATTCACTTTGTTTTTTTTTAAATATAATAATTTAAATAGCTTAATAAAAAGATTAAAGAAAAATTTTTTTAATATAATAATTTTAAATAGCTTAATATAAAGATTAAAGAAAAATTTTATGTGAAATAATTGAGGTTAAAATTAATTTTAAAAACTACGACCAAAAAAGACAAAGATGTATACCTTAAATTCAATATAGCTCCAAGCAAACATATTGGTTTTATAAATTTCATTAATTTAGCTTTAAATCAAGATAAACCAGTTTCGTTATCTTTCGAAAAAATAAGTAAAAAGGGAGATAAAGAAGAAAGCAAAATTGTTGGAACCTTTAAATTTGAAGGAAAAAGCGATGCTGAATTGAAACAGATTGAGGAAGAAATTAAAGATCGGGAAAAAAAAAGGAAAAAGCAGCACCAAAAAAGAGTTCAAGGCTAATATTTATTGAATAAAAAATTTTAAATTATATATAACTTCTAATTCTATAAATTCGTCTATAACTAGCAAACTTAAGTAAATCTTATCCATGAATAAAGAAATTTATCTAGAGATTCCTGGTCGTATTTGTATTGTAGGAGATAAGGTTGATCTACTAGGAAAACCAGTTATAGCCATGGCAATTAATTTAATGATGCGATTTACATATAAACCACGCTCAGATGATACAATTGAATTTTATAGTTACAACACGAATGAAAGAATCCACTTCACATTAGATGAATCACCTCCTAAAAATATAGATTTAGCGTATTGGAGCGTATTATTTGATAGGCTAAAAAGTAATATTGACCACGGATTCTATTTAGATGTGTCATCAGACATCCCAATTGGAGGTGGGTTATCTACATCAGCTGCACTTTCCGTTGGATTTTTGAAAATCGTGAGCGAAGCATTCAATTTACATTTAAATAGCAATGAAATTGCTGAACTCGCTTATTTGGGAGAAAATCACGATTTAGGAATCCAATGCGGAAGAATGGATCAATATAGCATTGCGCATGGAGGAATCACTTTTATCCATACTGACGAGAATCCACGGGTTGAACAATTAAACATTAAGAATCTTCCCATTGTAGTAGGAGATTCAGTTGAAGAGCGGAAAGCAGAGTTGGTGTTAAATCGGATTAAGAAACAAATTCATGAAGGAGATGAAACTACTCTAAAAGCTTTTAAAGAAATTGAAAATTGCGTAACTCAATCCAAAACAGCGCTTTTAAATAAAGACTACCAAAAACTTGGAATGTGTATGGAAATACAACAACAACAAGAAATTTTATTAGAAGCTACAACTCCTAAGATTTTAAAATTATGTGAAGCCGCAAAAAGCGCGGGAGCACTCGGAGCAAAGCAAATGGGGGCGGGAGGTGGTGGTGCCATGCTTGCTATAGCCCCTGGAAGACAAAATGAGGTTGTCAAAGCTATAGAGGGGGCTGGAGGAAGAGCTTGGATTTTTGATATCTTTAAATACAATTCTTAGATCAAGCTCAAATGAGATTGAACGATCAAAATGAACCTCCTTATAAACAGAATTTTATTAGGCCAAACTTAACGAGATTTTTACATACATTGTAGACTTGCACGTGCTTTAAATCCAAGTTTTCCGTTATCTGTCTTATAGATTTTTTTCCATCGATTTGATAAAATATCTTTTGCGAAGATTCACCCGATAAGTAATATTTTGGATTAATTTTTTTTAGTGTTATGAATCGGGGGATTTGATTGCAATAAGGAGGTAAGTTAAGTGGAGGATCTAACTTACTCCTTAGAGCTTGTAAGTTTGATTCTTCATTTAATCTCTCTTCTACGTTTTTAAACAACTCAACAACTCTTTCCTTAAAACCCGTATCGCTTTCATTCATTTCTTCTTCTACAAAAGTCTCTAAAATATTCTCAATAGATTTGAATGCATTAGTATTACCTCTCCAATTCAATATTGCATCGATGCTGAATTTTTTTAAAAAAGTTCGAGAAAGCTTCCTTAAAATCCTTAATACATTTACAGGTTTAGATTTTTCATCGTAAGTGGCAATGTAGATTAAATTTGGAATACTAGAGTCCTTTAAAAACGATAATTTTAGATCATTATTAGATAATTTCAATTCGCTAATAGTTCCTAAATCCTCAAAAGAGTCAGAAAAAGAATTCAATGCTGAAAAAAAACCAGATACCATAAGTAATGAATCTGTTTCTGAAAAAATGTTTTTAGCTATAGAAAAATTCTTAAATAGTAAAGGTAAGCCATCTTTAATAATTAGGAAATCATGTATCATGAATTAAACTCGTCTTACTATATTCAGCTATTTATAAAAACTCAAATAAAATCATCAATCTAAGTATCAATAAAATCTAATATCCAAAGAAGAAAAAAAAAAGTAATATCCTAGTAATATAAAAAAAATATTGAAATCTTTATCTTATAAGGAAATATAATTATATGGAATTTGAAAATTATTTACGATTCCTCATCTCTCGCTAATAAGATAAAATGATAAGGATAAAATCTCCAGGAAGGATATGTCTTTTTGGTGAACATCAAGATTATTTAGATTACCCTATTATTTCAATGGCTATATCTAAATACATATATTTGGAAGCAAAGAGAATTCCTGAAGAGAAATTCGTTATAAATTTACCTGACTTAAATCAATTCGTGGAAATTCCGCTTATTAACGAGGAACTGGATTATACATCAAAGAGAGATTACTTAATAAGTGGTTATAATCAGTTCATTCGGAAAAAATTCAGATTTAATAAGGGATACAAAATAAAAATCACTGGGGATATCCCAATTAATGCAGGTGTTGCGAGTTCTTCTGCATTAGTTATCTGTTGGTTATATTTTTTAAATCTCATAACTGAAAGAAAGTTGGAACCGTTTCAAATGGCATTAGAAGGTTATAATACTGAAGTAAAAGAATTTCAAGAAGGAGGCGGTATGATGGACCACTTCACATCGGTATTTGGTAATCTAATCTTTTTAAAACCAGATGAATCTAAACCTCAATTAAAAACATATGATCTCACTCTTAAAGGATTTGTTTTAGGAAATTCTATGGAGAAGAAAGCAACCGTTGATGACTTAATTAGAACAAAATGTTCATCTTTAAAAGCATTCGAGATATTAAATTCGATTTTTCCAAAATTCGATCGCTTCTACACAAAATTAGAAGATATTGAGCCTTATTTGTCCAGTATAAAGGAAGAACATAAAAGGAAGATAATTGGAAACATTATAAACCGGGACATTACCAATAAAGCTAAAAATTTAATTGAAAATTATATTATTTCAGTTAAACAAGGAATTAGCCCAAGTGTTGATCGTGATTTCTATCAAAAGCTTGGAACTCTCTTAAATCAGCATCAAGAGCAATTGAGGGACAATATTGGAATATCAACAAGTAAAATTAATAAAATTATTGAAGATTGTCTAGAAACAGGTGCTTTTGGCGGAAAAATTAACGGATCGGGATTTGGTGGTACGATGTTCGCCCTTTTTCCTAATAAAGAAAAAATTATTAGGAATATTATTCAAAAAGCTGAAGGAAAAGCGTACAATATAAAAACAAGTCATGGTGTTGAGATATACTGAAGGCAATAATACTCTGTGCTGGTCAAGGGACGAGGTTAGAACCTTATACTAACAAATATCAAAAAACGATGCTGAAACTTCATGGTAAGCCTTTTTTAGAATATGTTTTAGAAGGATTGATATTTGCAGGCTTTCGAGAATTCATTTTTGTGGTTGGGTATCGAAAAGAACAAATTACTAGTTATTTTCAAAATGGTAAGAATTGGAATGTAAATATCGAATATTTTGAGCAAGAAAAGTTAAATGGAACTGGGGGAGCTTTATTGCTTTGTGAAAATTCTATTTTTAATGACCACTTTTTCTTAACATGGGGAGATATTTTAGTACCTTATAAGATTTATAA
>JAGXNS010000111.1 GCA_019894855.1 Promethearchaeota archaeon | reverse complement strand
AGCTTAGCTCTTTCCAATCCAGAGAATCATAAATTTTACACATAAACTGAAGATGTTCTTCACCTTTCGCTAAGCACTTCTGCTCTACTATATTAATTCTATAATCGCTTCTTTTTATTTTAAGTATGAAATTAGCAACGCTTTCTAACATTCCCGTTAAACCACACGCAAGACCTTCAGTATCTTGATTGCTTATTTTTTTAAAATTGAAAGTATCTTCATCATCTACCCCATACCCGGCACAAAGTGGACAGCTTTTTATCGTAACAAGATAATCGCTATATTTCGAGCCTTCTTTAGGAAGTTCCTCGTAGGTTAAGTCCCCCTCTTCTAATTCCTTTCCAAAAACAACAACCCATAAAAGTTCAAAATATTCAATTATTTTTCTTGGACTCCCAGGCATCCATTTAAAAACAGTTGTATGACGTTCACATGATTCTGTGGCAGCTTTTTTACCTATCTCTCGAAGAATAATAATACTATCCTCTTCATCTTTCGTAATGTCATTTATCTCTTTTAATATTTCACGATAAAGAAGAACATAATATAAAGAAGTCGTGTTTCTCCCAAATACTTTAGTGATTTTTTTTAATAGCCATTGAACTGCTCCCATTTTTAAACACCTCCCTCTTTGTATTTAAAGCTTTGAATACAAGATTTGTGTCCAAATGTTCGAGATTCAATAATATCAAGTGGTTTAATGGTTAATAACGATTTTTCTTTATTAATGAGAATTATTATTTCTGATATCATTGCTGCAATAATTTCACATCCCGCAACATCGATATCGTTCAGATGATACTTGCATAAGGAACAATCGTTGTCTTGAACGGTAATCGTTTTATTCGATTTATCAATTTCGATTGAAACTGAACTATTTAAGACGTGTTTATAGATTGTAGTAATAACATCTCTCACATTTGATAAGTTAATACTATCTATCGGTTTCCAATATTTTACATAAGTTCGGGCAATATTTTGCCCCATTCTCCTTAAATTTTCTCTTGTTTCTGACACACCGTTAATTTTCATAAAACGTTCTAGGTGATAGACCATATTCCTCATTTGATTCATTGTAGCATCTGACTGTGTTAGATCTTCTCTGGTTAAGTTCATTCTTCACACACTATAGGGAATTGTAGTTGAATAATAAATGAAAAATAAACATCAATATTAATATTTTCAATTCGAATCATATATGATTAGTATGTTTTTCAAGCAAGAATTATAATCTTTTAAATCATTTATAGACATAATAAATAAAATTTCATGAAAAGATATTGAGGTGACTAATATAGACGCTCAAATGGAAATTTTTTGGTTAGGGCATGCCTGTTTTAAAATAAAAATTTTTAGCGGTAGGATTATTTATTTAGATCCTTATAACATTAAAGATGGAGAAGAAAAAGCTGATATTATAGTCTCGTCTCACACGCATGGAGATCATTTTTCGAAATCGGATATTAAGAAGATTTGGAGAGAGGATACAATTTTATTAGGTCCTATTAGCATTGCAAACAGTTTAAAGAGATTTGACGGTCAAGGCTTGGAAATCGGTGAAGTCTTTGCGTATAAAGATTTATCAATCGAATTGTTTCCAGCATACACAATAAAGAAAAGTACCCATCCAAAAAGCAATAATTGGACGGGAACCATAATAGAATCAGCAGGTAAAAGTGTTTATCATGCCGGTGATACTGAAAGAATCCCAGAAATGAAAGATCTAAAAAAAAGAAATATAACCGTTGCACTACTTCCATGTGGAGGGACTTATACTATGGATTTCGAAGAAGCTTCTGATGCTGCTGTTGATATCCAGCCAGAAATTGTTGTTCCAATGCACAATTGGGAAAAGGATTTAAATTCATTTAAAGACATTATGGCGAAGAAAGATCCTAAGATTAAGGTAGAAATTTTAACGGAAAAAACCTTGAAAATTTAAAGTTTTATTTTTTTATTTATCCTTAAAGCTAAAAGACATTTTGATTATTAGTTAATAAAAATAATTTGAAATGAGATTGCATATGAAATTGTACAGTGTCGGTGTAAGGGGAGGGTTAAAAAAGATATATAAAGCCAATTTTAAAGAAAATGAAGTCTTTTTAATTGATGATTCTAAAATAATGTATTTATGGTTTGGATCAAAAATACCTAAGAAGAGAAGGGATTTATCATTAAATAAAACTAAACTATTTAACAATAAAAAAGAAAACAAAGCTAATATTCAAACAATTGTTCAAAATAAAGAATATGGGGCATTTATATCTATAAAAGAATTATTAAAGAAAGGTATAAGTCCTAGGCAGAATTTAGATAGAAGACCAGAATTAGAAATACAATATGAAGAGACTGTAGAGCTTGTTGATGCAGGTTTAGATCCAGATTTAGAAGCAGAAATCACTATCGCAACACATAAGCTCTCTCAAGAAAAAAAATCTTATAAACAGTTATGTAGAATGTTAGCCCAATTGCAGCTCGATTTATTAAAAGGTTCAAAAAGCACTTTAAAGAAGGATCTAGAACAAAAAACGCTAGAAATCTTTAAATCTTCTTCCACATATGAAGAATTATGTTGGCTAATAGCTCAATTGAAAGTAATTAAAAATAAGCATTCCTTCACATCTTAATTACTAAAATTTCCGCGATTAATATTATTCAATGTAGTAGAATTGATATTTTTCTAATTATTTTAGCTGTGAAAAAAAATACACTACTTTTCTCAGATGTATATTAATGTTTTATAATTAATATTAATAAAAGCAATTAAATATTTATTTTGACTAATATTAAACATACACACTTACAATCTACTTTTATAAATATTGAAATTATCAAACTGATTAATCATGACGAGAATCGAAGAACTGAAAGATTTTGGGATTGAAATTTCTGATAGTATGAAGGAAGGAAATGTGATTATAGATGTTTATACGCAATGGTGTGGACCATGCAAATTTCTAAGTCCAATTTTGGAGAAACTTAAGGATGAAGGTCTATTTAAGCTAATTAAAATTGATCTTGACCAAAATAGGGCTCTCGGTAATAGATTTGGTATAACCGCTATTCCAACTCTTCTTTTCTTCAGAAATGGAGATCTTTATGACGGGATTATTGAAATTCAAGGTCAACCGCTTGTTAAGAACGGTTTAATGATTGGAGCGGGAAATGAAAGTACTATTAGAGAAATAGTTGGAAAAATGAATTAAGGTAGTATTGTTTAATCTACAATTACAACATCCAATAAAACTCATATAACATATCTAGAATTTTTTTTATTTTTGATCAAAAAATGGATAAAGCCAATTCTTATTAGAAAATATTTATCCACCTTACATTTCTTAAAAGTTATTAAAAAGAAATAATTAAAAGTTAAAGATAGATTTATGATAGTAAGAAACAATAAAACTAAATCAACGATTATGGCAACAATAGATTTTGAATTTCGAAATCAAATTATTCAATCCGACATTGGTAATACGCTAGCTTATTGCTATCAATGTGCTACTTGTAGTGGAGCGTGTCCTGTAGCACAGATAACAAATGGGCGTTATAATCCTAGAAGACTTATTTTAGATGCACTTCTTGGATTAAAAGAGAAAATATTTGGTAAAGAAAATGCTTTTAATATATGGGGATGCACAGTATGTGATACCTGTGATGAAGTTTGTCCTCAAAAAGTGGAGCTCACAGAAATTTTTACCATTTTAAAAAATCTTAGCGTTGAAAAAGGTGAAGCACCAGACTACTATACAACGCAAGCTTCCGCTATTTTAGAAAGTGGAAAAGCCATCCCAATGCAACCTGCGATAGAAAGAAGAAGAGATCAACTTGGATTGCCAAAAGTTATACCTCCAGATGTAGAGGAAGTAAAAAAACTTCTGGAAGCTACCAAATTAGCAGAAAAAATTAAAAAAGAAGAATAAAATTCTTCATTACTCTTTTTTAGAAAAATTTTCACGGAATTAACATCCCCTTCTAATAATGAAGCTTAAATTGAAATAGTAGATGAGTTTTATATAGAGTATATAAAAATATTAATAGGTGAATTTTTGATGAGAAGACCAATAATCGGTGGGAATTGGAAAATGAATAAAGGCTTACCTTTTGAAGCTGCAGATATGCTAAAAAAGTTGATTCCACTTGTGAAAAATATAAACAATGTCGATATTGTAATTACTCCGCCATATACAGCTTTAATTCCAGTGATTGAACTCACTAAAAATACGAACATAATGATAGGAGCGCAAAATATGTATTTCGAGGAAAAGGGTGCTTTTACAGGTGAAATCTCACCTATATTCTTGAAAGAGTTAGGATGTAGCTATGTTATTTTGGGTCATAGCGAAAGAAGAAATATTCTAAAAGAAACCGATGAAATCGTAAATAAAAAATTAAAAAAGGCTTTGAATTTTAACCTGAATCCTATTGTATGTATTGGAGAGCACTTAAATGAGAGAGAAACAAATAAGACAAAAGAATTTATTGAGAAACAATTTAGACTGTCATTTAAAGACTTGAGTGATGAAGAATTACGGAAAACTGTTATAGCTTACGAGCCAATTTGGGCGATAGGGACGGGAAGAACTGCTACTCCGGAACAGGCTGAAGAAATTCATATATTTATACGTGAGTTGATTACAAAGGTTTATAATAGCAAAACTGCAAAAGCTGTCAGAATCCAATATGGGGGGTCTATAAAACCCAGTAATGCAAAAGATATTTTCAAAAAGGAAAATATCGATGGTGGTTTAGTTGGAGGCGCTTCTCTTCAAGCAGAGTCATTCAGTGCTATAATTGAAGCTGCAAATAATTCTTCTTTTTAAGATCTAACAAATTTTTATTTAATTTATCCTAAAATTTGATCAAACATAGATGCAAGTTTTCCTGGAAATTCACCTAAATATGATTGTGGATCAGCAAAGAGTAAATAAAAATAAGGCTCAAACAGTCCATTAACAGTTGGTCCTACTCCTGATTTTATTATATAAACCCATAATTGTTTATTTGAAAAATGCGATTGTCGGTAAATCCATTCAAGCGTTGACATATTCGGAAATACGCTAATATTTCTTAGAATAGCGTCTATATCTGCCAATGAAAATAAAGTCCCGAAACTCTTGATTGGTGAAAGATCAAACGATGTTATACAGATACCTTTAAGCCCATAACTACCCATTTCTTTTAAAAAATCGTCTGCTAAACTATTAATCGCTTTTTTTTGTGCATCTACGCGGTTTCTAGCTTCTTTATCAGTTAGGATTTCGATAATTTTATCCTCTTCGTTTTGTAACAATTCTAGGGCTGAATCAAGAGGAATTTTTTCTGCGATAACTAAGTTATAAATAATTTTTATTTTTGCTTCAACAGACTTTTGAAGGAGATACGACTCAGATTGTGTCGTGATTAATATGTCACCTTCATATTGATTATTATCGGGAAGACCAGAATTTATTTTACTAGATTTAAATTCTAATATTTCAATCTTTTTATCAATACTCTTAGCAAACTCAAACAATGCTGAAACTAATCCTGCGTTGAGTTCAAATGAGCTAACGGGATCTAGTTTCATCAATGGTTCTAAATTTTGTTGCGTGAAGTCAAAAAATCTTAAATTTAAATTAATACCGCTTGGAGGAGTATTTAGAATTAAATTATAATATGGAAAGCCTGTATTAGTAATAACAGAAAACTCATAAAAGGTCATATTAAATCAAAATCTAAAAAAAATTTGAAGATTGAAATATAATTTAATCTATAATTATAGATTTAGCAATATATATTTAAATTAATTGAGTTAATTACATATTTTACTTAAAAAAGCTATTAAAAATTCCAAGAATATAAAAGGGTAGAAACGGAGTTAAATTTCTTATTTAATTATTATCGCCGGTTTTCCAGGTAACCCTTGGGCCGCTTTCTTTTCTTGCGATTCATTTTCTGGGATAATAGTTACTTTACATTTATATTTCTTTTCATAAATAT
>JAGXNS010000110.1 GCA_019894855.1 Promethearchaeota archaeon | reverse complement strand
TTCTCCTGATATTAGAAAAGATAATATAGCATCTCTTCCAGTTTCTTTGAAATTTAATAAATCATCAAAAACATATTTCCATTCTTTTTTTAAATTTTCTTTTTTGTTTATATTAGTAATAATATTTTTACCCGAATCACTTACTAAAAAAGAGAGCAAAGTGGAATTTAAGTTTGGAGATATCCTACCTATTAAGGAAACTAAGCGTTTCTTTAAATCGGCTGAAATCCGAGGTGTATTAATCACATTTTTCATCTATAGTTTCGGATTTTTTCTTTTTATTACAACTTTTTCTCTGTTTGCTCGAGACCAGGTTCATGCCACTCCTCAAGAGATTACTTTTTATATGGCTTGGATTGGCGTTCTTAGGGTCCTTTTTCAAAGTGTTCTTATCAATCCAATATTAAAGAAGGTGAGTGAAAACATAACTCTGAAATTGGGTATATTTGCTATGATATTTACATTCGTATTTCTTATATTTTCCACTAACTTCTGGATCGTATTCATTCCGGTTTCCTTTTTAGCTTTTGGAACAGGCTTAGTTCGCCCGATACTCACGAGTAAGTTAACCAAATCAGTTAAAAGAGAGGAGACTGGTAGTATACTTGGTGTAAATAATGCGTTAAGTAGTGTAGCTCAGATCGTAACCCCAATTCTCGGTGGATTAATTTTAGAATTTCTACCCACACAAATACTTCCAATCATTTCAGCAATTATTTTTACCCTTATAATTATCCTATGGAGATGGTTGATAGTTAGATCGGTTAAAGAAGAAAACTAGAACGAATAATTTATATTATCTCAACAACACGAGGGTATTATAAGAGAACATATGTTTAATCGTGAAACTCAGCTTTCACGAAGAAAAAAAAAAACTAAATCAAAACCTAATTTATCTTATTATTTGAATCCCTTTTAAAGATCAAATGAGAGAAATTTAAGTAGGTAGAATACTATGAAATCTTAAAAAGTATTTATATTCCAAAAATATAAATTACAAAATTGGTCGAAACCTATGGCAATACAAATAACTAAAATGATTATGCACGGCATTCTAAGCGCTGTTCTCTACATTGCCTTACCTTTGATTCTCTTTGAAGTAATCTCTATGATGGGCCTTATGACTTTTACTCAAGAGTTTAAAACGACTATCATAATAATTGGGATTATAGGTGTTGTTTTTTCAATGCTAAGCCACGCATTTCCTAAGGACACATCAGCAAATCGCCTTATAGCCTTCGGATCAATTATTTATTCTGGTATCTATTTGTTTTATCTTTTCGGTGGCTTTACGCCGGGAGTTCAATTAGGAAATTATTCAATAAATGTGCCTCCTCTTCAAGTACTTCTAGGTTTGCAGGTAATTGCTTGGTTATTGTTAGGTTCTTCAGGATTAAGAGCGTTAAAGTATTTAATCGAAGCAGTTGAGTTACGGAAGAATAAGGAATATCGAGTAAAAAAGAAATTTAAACTTAGTAAATTTTTTAAAGTATTAGGGACGATACTCGGGCTAATTATTTTTGGGTATCTTGGTAGCATCGTTTACAGCGGGATGAACCTTGGTTTTAGCTTTCATCCCCTCTCTGGTTTTGTACGCGATCCAGGTGTTCTCCCTGATCCCGATTTTAGCGATGATACAATCAGTACTAATATAACTTTTGATCTTAACAATCAAGGTTTATACGCTATTTATAATGCTTATGTTGGCGTAGAATTACGTATACAGGATAGTATGAATTTATCATTACTACCCATAGGGCTTAAAATAGGAGGGGGAGGAAAAACATTTGAAACATTTCATTCCTTCACAAATAATATCAATAATAGCGTAACACTTGTAATTGGTTCAACTTATATGATGGAATTAGCTACCACAGATGCAACTTTAGAGCTGATTCTCTCATTCAATACTGTCTATGCTTCAATCCTCATTAATTTGAATATAACAGTAGGCGATATCCCATGGTCCTTTACCCCTTAATCTAATTTTTTAAAATTTCTTTTTTTTTTTTTTAAAATCGTATTACCTCATCAAGGCATAATATTTCTTGGAGTATTAATATTTTTTAGCCAATCACTTTAAATTTGAAATTATTTTATTGAATATTATGAACGAAGAACCGCCAAGGCCTAGTGGATTACCAGCGGGATCTATAGCTCCTATCTTTGATACTAAAGACATCTACGGAAAAGAAATGAATTTAGAAAACTTGCTTGAAGAGTACGACGGAGTGTTGATTGATTTCTTTAGAGGAAACTGGTGAAGTCATTGCAAAAAACATTTAACGCTACTAACCGAAAAAATATCTGAATTTGAGAAAAGGAATATTAAACTTATGTCAATAGCAAGCGATAGCGAAAGACTTTTAAAGAAATTTAAGGAAAAAAATAATTTTGCTGTTGATATGATCTCTGATCGTGGAGCAAAAATCGCAAAAGAATACGATGTTTACTGGTTTGCTCCCGGTGGAGGAGGAACTCTGAACATTAAACAAGCGGTGCCAAGCAAGTTTCTGATAAACAAGGACAGAAAAATAATATGGACATACATTGGCAAAGATAAAACCGACAGGCCTTCTATAAAAATGATGACAGACATCATAGACGAAAAAATTTAGTTCCCCATAAGAATGAATCGTGAGTGAAAATTTTAGACTCCCGACGACGAACCTAGCAAGGTTTCATGGGTTTTTATTTTTTTTAAAAAAAGATAAGAAGTAATTAGTAAGTATAAAATCCTTTCTTCGTTTTTTGTCCAAGATTACCTTTATCAACCATATCTTTAAGAGCTTGTGGAGGTTTATCATCTTCTAAGCCACTCTTTTTATAGTAGGACATTTCAATATCATAAATCACATCCAACCCGATCTGGTCCATAAATTGGAAGGGCCCTATTTCCATACCCGTGAATATTCTCCACGCTTTATCGACTTCTTCTAAATCAGCATATCCTCCTGCCCATATTTTCATACTTTCTTTTTTAATAGCGCGCCATACTCTATTAAACACAAATCCATAGCATTCTTTTTTAACTATTAGAGGAGTTATATCGATACTCTCAACCCATTTTTTACCTTTTTCAAAGGTTTCATCACTAGTTTTGGTCCCTCTCATGATGTCTGCCATTGGCATAGTAACGAGGTTATAAAAATGGATATTTAGCAATTTGTCTTTTCGAGCTACTACATCCTCTAATTTAGAGACTGGTATTGAGGAACTATTCGTCGCAATAATGGCATTAGGTTGAGCTGCTTCATCAATTACCTTAAAAATTTCTCTTTTTAAATCTAATAATTCTGGAACTGCTTCAATAATTAAGTCTGCGTCTTTTACCGCGCCTTCAATGGTATCATGTGAAGTTATTTTTTCTGGTGTTTTATTACTTCTCTTTAATTTGCTGGAGAATTTTTCTAAATCTTCTACATTTGTGTCATAAAGACGAATGGTATATTCTTTTAATGCCGATCTCTCAGCTATTTGTTTGCCCAAATACCCAGCGCCTATTACAGAAACAATTTTTATTTCTTCACTCATCGATAATCAGTATTTAAATTGGTTTTGATAATTTTATTTTGAATAAGATCATATAATAATTTAATTAAACTAAAATTGAACTTGTGATTTAGATTGATAGAAATAAACGATTTGGATAGTGTCTTAATAATAGGAGCAGGTACAATGGGGCATTCAATTGCCCAAGTATACGCTCAAGCTGGTTTGGAAGTAGATCTCGTTGACACAGATCAAAAGAAACTTGATCACGCTCTAAAATTAATTAAATCAAACCTTGATGTTTTAACAGAATTTAATAGGGTAAAAATGGAAGAGATTCCTTCAATTATCTCAAGGATTCACCCTAAAACTAACATTAAAGAGGCTGCAAGCGACAAACTTTTTGTATTGGAAGCAGTAAATGAAGTTGTAGAACTAAAAAAGAAAATTTTTGACCAATTATCCGAATTTTGTCCTGAGAATGCAATTCTCGCAAGTAATACCTCCTCTTTAGATATCTTTCAAATTACTAGAAGTGTAAAAAATAGAAGCCGAGTAATAGCTCATCATTGGTTTTCGCCACCGCATATAATCCCAGTTGTAGAAGTTGTACCAGGTAGAAAAACATCCCAAGAAGTTGTAGATTTTTCTGTTAATTTAATTCAAAAAATAGGAAAAAAACCAATTGTAATTAAGAAATTTATTCCCTCATATATAGTGAACCGTATTCAAAATGCATTATATAGCGCTATGTATGAATTATTAGCTAGGAAAATAGCAACACCAGAACAAATTGATCTTGCGATTAAATCGACTTTAGGTATTAGATTACCAATTGTGGGTATTGCACAATCTCAAGACTTTACTGGACTTGATTTAGTATTAGATATTATAAAATCTAAAGGAGGAACCTTAGGTTTACTCCAAGATAAAGTAGATAATAATCATCTTGGAGCTAAAACTGGGAAAGGGCTTTACGATTATCATGGAAAAAGCGAGGAAGAGATATTGAAAAAGCGAGACAGACTTTATTTGCGCCAACTTGAATTTCTTGAAAAATTGACGTCTTTTAAACGTATCTAATACTTCGAGCAAATAGATTTACAATTGTGTCAAAATGTTTTAGTTGCTCCATAAGTATATATTCAAGTTGTTAACTAATAGTTCATAATCAACTTTTAACAAAAATTCTTTCTATAAAAATTCATTCGAATTAAAATTATAGATTTCACAAGGAGATAAAATTAAAATGACACAAGAAAAACCTGCTTGGTATGAAGCACCCATAATTAAAGATATGATGGCATTAATGGGAGGCAGAGCTTTAAGAGGCGTTATGGCCGCTTATTTATCGTCTAAAATTTATGTAGGAAAAGCTGCGCTTCTTCGGGTTACGCGTTATCTAGAAGCTATGTTGGATAAACCAGAGAGACGAGCGTTAATAATAACAGACTCATTTACTCAGAAATATGCTAAAAAGGTAACTGATTATTTGGATTTAATTGAGATGGAATATAGAGTATGGTCAGGAGCTAAACCTGAGGTACCAATCGACACTATTTATGAAGGCGTTAAAGTGTGCGAAGAATTCAAACCCCAAGTCTTATTTGCTATAGGTGGTGGTAGCGTTATGGACACTACAAAAATGGTTATGGTAAAATATGAAAAGCCAGAAGTTAATCTTATGATGATTTTGCCTTATTTCGGATCATTAGGATTACGAAAGAAGATGAAATTCTTTATTGCAATACCTACAACATCAGGAACTGGCTCCGAAGTCACACAAGTTGCGGTGATTACTGATACAGATAGAAATCCTCCCAAAAAACTTGAAGTGATAGCTGACGAGTTGTGTGCCGATATTACTATTCTCTACACAGATTTTGTTAAAGATATGCCACCTTTTCTAACGATGGCAACAGGTTTAGACGCATTTTCTCACGCTATTGGGAGTTTTGTGTCTAATTGGGGTAGTCCATATATCGATGCGATGAATTCGACCGCTATAAAAGAAATAGTAAAATACCTTCCACGTGCGTATAAATACGGTGCAAAAGATATAGAAGCGAGGGATCACATGCAAATGGCTTCTTTAATGGCGGGAATTGGATTTGGCAATACAATACCAGGAATTGACCATTCACTGGGGCATAGTTTTGGTAAAATTTTTGGTGTACATCACGGACTTAGCGTAGGATTATTCTCGCCTTATTCTATTGCCTTTCAAGCAAAAGTTACTGATAGATGGCAATTATTATTACCAATTTTCAATATTGAAATTGAAAATAAAAGTAGAGATGAATTATTCAAGGAATTTCTCCAAAGTGTTAAAGATTTTATACTTTCTCTAGACGCACCTATCTGTGTAAAGGACTTGAAGGACCCTGTAATTAACAAAGAAGAATATTTTTCAAAACTAGATCTATTGGCTGAATATGCTGACGACGACGCAGTCTCTCTAACTTCTTTCCGAACGATAAATAGAAAATTATATAAAAAGATTTTTGAATATGCCTGGGATGGTAGGGATATTGACTTTTAAATGAGGGATTAAAA
>JAGXNS010000010.1 GCA_019894855.1 Promethearchaeota archaeon | reverse complement strand
GAACGCGAGACGATGGGTGGTATTGGGAGAAAGTTGGTAATCTTTTTTATTGGTATTTTATGAGGAATATGAAGAAAAGATTTCACGAATTTAAAAGCCCTGTGTTGGCAGTAACAAATTCTGTTGAATGCAATCAGGAGGAAATGCTAAAACAAATGAGAGGGTTCAATTTTGGTTTAGGTATCGCGGTTTTTAAATATTTTGGAACAACTGATGCTCAATGGATTGCATTAAAGAAATATGCAGAAGAAGAAATTGGTTTAGAGAATTTAAATTAGCATTAGGGCGAATTCGTTAATTCGCTGTATCGAAAGCAATCAGTTGTATGGTCATTTACAATTCCAATCGCTTGTAAAAAGGAGTATATAATTGTCGATCCAATAAATTTAAATCCTCTTTTTTTCATATCTTTGCTAATTCTGTTAGAAAGTTCAGTGTTTGATGGTAAATCTTCTAACTTTTTCCAAGAATTATGAACTGGTTTATTATTCACAAAATCCCATATGTATTTATTAAATGAACCAAATTCGGCTTGAACTTTAATAAGAGATTTAGCATTTGTGATTATGGATTGGATTTTTAATCGATTTCGAATTATTCCCTCGTTTTGCATCAAAACCTCGATTTTATTTTCTTTGTATCTTATAATTTTATTGTAGTCAAAATTATCAAAAGCTTTTCTAAAATTGTTTCGTTTTTGAAGCACTGTGTTCCAGCTTAAACCAGCTTGCATTCCTTCCAAAATCAAGAGCTCGTAGAGAAATTTGTCATCATGTTCAGGTGTCCCCCATTCTTTATCGTGATATGCCTTCATCAAGTCATTGTAATCTGCCCATTTGCATCTTTTCACCATAATATTGTTTCCTCTTTTAATGTATTTACTTTTCTTTTTATAGGATCGATACGGTTACGGCCGCATTACAAACAATTATTTTGTCAGTAGTATCCCCTAATTTTTTAATCATTATCCCTGCCGCAACTAATCCTCCTTTTTCTACCTCAATTGATTTGGAACCAAATGGAATGGCTTGTAAAATTTTTTCTCTTTTTACATTTTCGGGATAAGGTGCTCCAATCTTAACATGTACGATCATTTTTTGAAGATCTTTTGGCTCTTTTAAACCACAAATTTCCAACAGACCTGTAAGGCAGTTATTTGAGAATGCGTTTTTAACCGCTTTTATTGCGGCATTAGTGCAATCATCGTTATGTCCGTGTTGATCTACACCTGATCCTATTTGCACTATAAACCTCTTCATGAGTGAACAACACTTCTTTTACTCTAAATCTTCTACTAATTTAAGAAATTCTGTGTATTTAATAGCGGTCCAGCTTTCAGCAAAATCAGCCCCTATAATTCGGGAAAGTAAGGAAACTTTCGCTGCTTCGCGTTCGTTATCAGTTTCGAAAATATCTATAAAATCATAAGGTCCTAATATTGCGTAATGTGCAATCCATTTAACATTCGGAACTTTTTCTTTAACTAATTTTAAAAATTTTTCACCGTGTTCTTTGCGATCTAAATTTAAATTTTTAAGTTTTGTGGCAAGTATAAATATCATATATTAATAATATTGAACTACGTATTTCAATTTGTATTAAAATAACTTATAAATTTCTTCTTAAAATTTTATATTTCATACTTAAAATTAATATTTAATAGACTAGACAATTTAAAGAAGTAGTAAAAAAAGAATTTAATAGAGAAAAAGGATTGAGATGCAAACCAAAAAAGATTTTCCCTACGAGATTGACGAGAATTCCTACCGTCGCTTCGAGCAGAAGTATAACATGATTTATAGGAGATTATGGGATAAATCGCTACCTACTTATGGAAAAATGTTCGAGTATAATATAAACAATCATATTAACTCGGGTGAAGATGGGTATTCTCGAATCGATTTTGCGCTGGTTGCAGCAGGATGGACTGTTTACGAAAAATTTCCTTTTGCTTTCAATTGGCACAGAGAAGAATTAATAGACATAGGATACGGAGTTGACTGGATGAAAGAAAAATATCAGGTTAAAGATTTAAAAACTTTTACTGAAAAGACTAAAAAAGCAGCTGAATTTTATGGAGCATCACTAGTAGGTATTGCAGATGTTAATGAGAGATGGATTTATAAAACTGGTTTTGTAAGACCTACATTATCCAGCGAAACGGAATCAAAAGAAAGAATCAGAAAAGGTGATGCGTCTAATTCTATATTAGAAAGCCCAATTAATTTGCCAGAGGGGATAAATAAAGTTATTGTTATGGCTATCGAAATGGACCAAAAAGCAATTTCTACTGCACCTGCTCAACCTGCCTCCGCTGCATCAGCTGTAGGTTATTCAAAAATGGCTTTTGCAATAGCTTGTTTAGGTGAATTTATCAGAAATTTAGGATATCGAGCGATCCAGTGCGGCAACGATACTGCACTTAGTATACCGCTAGCAATTGACGCAGGCTTAGGAGCTTTAGGTAGAAATGGATTGTTGCTCACACCAGAATATGGCCCAAGAGTTAGGATTTGTAAAGTTTTTACAGATATGCCTTTAATAGCTGATGATTTGAACTTAGGTTTTATTAAAAAAGTTAAGAAATTCTGTAAAACTTGCTTTAAATGCGCCGAGGCTTGTGAAAGCGACGCTATTACAAAAGAAATAGACCCTGCTTTTGAACCGGCTACAATATCTAACAACTCATGTGTTAAAAAATACTATGTTGATGTAGAAAAATGCTTTGAATTTTGGATCGAAAATTCAGGTGATTGCGGGAATTGTATTGCTGCTTGTCCTTTCTCCAAAATTAAAAGGTTTAGTTCTTCGTCTGAGTTCTGGATATAAAATCCAACTATAATTATAAATTTGAAAACCTAAATTATAATTAATCAGAATTATTAAGAGAGGATTAAAATGAATAAGATTAAAGTAGGCATTATTGGGTCGGGTTTTATTGCTGATCATCATTGCTATTCATATTCCTTACTGCCAAATGTAGAAATTGTAGGAATAGCGTCAAATAATGAAAGTGAAGCCAATAGTTTAATGAAAAAATATAATATTATCAACAACTATTTTAATGATTATAGAGATTTACTAAAATTGGAGTGTGATGCTGTTTCTGCATGTGTTCCAAATAATTTGCATAAAGAAGTCACTTGTAATATCTTGAACTCAGGAAAGCATGCACTCGTAGAGAAACCTTTAGCTAGAAACATTAAAGAAGCAAGTGAAATGTTAGACATAGAAAAGGCTTCAAATAAAACAATTTTTTATTGCGAAAACAACATGTATGCGCCCTCATTTAACAAGGTTAAGGAAATTATTAAGGAAGGCGCTCTAGGTGACATATATATGGGACGAGGAAAAGAACAACATTCTGGACCACATTCTAGCTGGTTTTACAAGTTAGAAGATGCTGGAGGTGGTGCTTTATTAGATTTAGGAATACACGATATTGCTTGCTTAGTTTGGTACCTTGGATGTGAAGTCAAAGAAGTGTTCTGTCAAATTAAGACAATTAAGCCTGATCGAGGGGTTTTTGGAACTTGTGAAGTGGAAGATAACGCAATTGGAATTCTTTATTTCGAAAACGATGCTCAGGTAGTAATTGAAGAGTCGTGGACAGCTCCAGGAGGTTATGACATGCGATTTGAACTGTTTGGTACTGAAGGTCAAATCAAAGTGGCACCAACTTTTTCTAATTTAGTAAGTGTTTATAGTAAAAACGGGTATGAGTATGCTGTAGAAAAAGCTGAAACAACGAAAGGATGGACGTTTCCAGTTCCTACTGAAGCTTGGTCTTTTGGTTATCCTCAAGAGATTGCTCACTTTATTGAATGTATGTTGAATAATCAAAAACCGTTAACTGGTAGCAATTACGGATATAAAATTTTAAACATTGTAGAGGCAATGTATAAAAGTGCAAAATCTAAAAAATTGGAAGAAGTAGTTTAATTTACTGCTTAATTCTTCTCTTTTAAAGATTTGATAAAAGTTACTACATTATCCAAGTTTTCTCTATCGGCTAAAAACATTTCTTGGGGGAATTCTATACTTCTTGAATAAATATCAGATACAACAGGAAAATTTCTATTGATACTTTTTTCTCCACCCCAATTAGCCTTAGAATAATCGATACCTTTTTTTAAATTAGTAGTTTTGAAGCAATCTAAACTATGTAAAGGCGGGTAACAATCGTCGGTGGGAACACCATTTCTATTCAATTTTTTATAAAATTCTGATTTGGTAATACCACCAAACTCCTTAGGTTCAAACACGATAGGAAACACATACCACCCTAAACTGGTGGTTCCCGGTGTAAGTTCCATCGTTTTTATCCCTTTAATATCGTTCAACTTTTTAATTAAGTATAGGGCATTTTCATTTCGTAGTTTGTGTTGGTCAGGGAATTTTTTTAATTGAGCTCTTAAAACTGCTGCTTGGTATTCTGTCATTCTATAATTCGTTCCATAAGAGTAATGTTTATAGAAATATTGATTCTTTTTCCTCCCACAGTCAATATATGAATAAATATTATCAGCTAATTCTTCAGAATTACAAATTATTGCTCCTCCTTCTCCACTTGTTAGAACTTTTGAAGCTTGAAAGCTAAATGTGCCAGCATCCCCCCAATTTCCAACTTTTTTACCTTTAAAATCTGAACCATGTGCATGGGCACAATCTTCTACAACTTTTAAATCGTAATTCGATGCCAACGCCATAAGGTGTTCCATATTAACGGGGTTACCCCCTAAATGTACTGGAATAATTGCTCTAGTTCTTTCAGTTATCAATTCCTCAATATTGTTCACATCCATTACGAGAGTATTGGGGTCTATGTCACAAAATATGGGTACAGCGTTTGTTGCTATAACTGCGGATGCAGAAGCTACAAAAGTGTAATCAGAAACAATTACTTCGTCCCCTAATCCTATGTTTAATGCCATAAGGGCAGCTTCTATTGCAACAGTTCCATTACACACTGCAACGCAATATTTTGATCCTTGAAGCTGAGCAAATTCTTCTTGAAACGCCCAAACATTATTACCTTGGTGAGCACCAGGAGCACCACACCACCATTCTCCAGATTTAATAACTTCAGTTAATGCGTTTATCTCTTTTTCATTGTAGATAGGCCATTTAGGATAAAATTTTCTAGCTTCTTGTTTGAATGACATTAACAAATCAACCGTCTTAATAATTCTTTATCATAAATTTTATGAGTTAAACTAAATATATTTAACAAAACAGATAAAAGTTACAATCAGCAATAATTAGAATTTTGTGATACTTAGCAACCAAAAAAAATGATTATAATCGATAGGAATACAATTGCCGAATATTTAAGCGATTATCTCCCCAAGTTTTCGCAGCAAGAGATCAAAGATCTTATTGAAATACCCCCTCAAGATCTAAATTACAGTTATGCATTTCCATGTTTTCAACTTGCTAAAATCAAGAAGAAATCACCACACTTAGTTGCGAAGGAATTAGAAGAACAGCTAGAATTACCCGAATACTTAGAAATCATAGAAGTAAACGGCCCCTACATCAATTTTAAAATTAAACCACAACCACTTCTTGAGCAAATTTTTACATTAAAAGAGAAATATGGGAGAATCTATGAAGAGATTGGAAAAGATCAGACACCATCTTCAAAAATAGTAATAGAATACCCCGCACCAAATACTAATAAGCCCCTACATTTTGGACACATCCGAAATATGTTGTTGGGCAGCTCTCTTTCGAGACTTTTAAAATATAAAGGTGATATTGTTTTCGATGTCAACTTAAACAACGATAGAGGTATCCATATTTGTAAATCTATGTATGCTTACAAAAACTGGGGTAATGACAAGGAACCGGATATCAAATCCGATCACTTCGTTGGGGCGTTCTACGTTAAATATAATGAAATGGAAAAAAAGGATAATAAAATAATAAAAGATGTATACGATCTATTAAGATTATGGGAAGAAAACGATGCTGAAACTAGAGAATTATGGAAGAAAATGAATTTTTGGGCATTCGAGGGATTTAAAGAGACTTATAGATCACTGAAAATATCGTTCGATAAAGAATATTTTGAGTCTGAGATATATTGGAAGGGTAAAGAAAAGGTTTTAGAGGGATTGGAGAGTGGCATTTTTAATAAAACTGATGATGGAGCGATCATTGCTCATCTAAAGGAAAAATTTAATTTACCAGATAAGATCCTTATGAGAAAAGACGGAACTTCACTATATATAACCCAGGATATCTACTTAGCTTATCAAAAAAAGGAAGACTTTGATTATGACAAATCGATATATGTAGTTGCTAACGAACAGGACCTCTATTTCAAGCAATTATTTACTGTTTTAGACATGATAGGTTTTAAAGAAGATAAATTTCATTTATCATATGGTATGGTTTATTTACCCGAAGGTAAAATGAAAAGTAGGGAAGGAACTATAGTTGATGCAGATAATATCATCGAGAAAATGCATTCTTTAGCTTACAAGGAAGTAAATAAAAGATACCCAGAACTATCAGAAAATTTAAAAAAGGAAAGAGCTACCGCAATCGGAATGGCCGCATTGGCTTTTTTTATTCTTAAATTTAATCCTAAATCTGATTTTGTTTTCAACCCTAAGGAGAGCATCTCATTTGAAGGCGAAACTGGTCCTTACATTCAGTATTGTTATGCGAGAATTGAATCGATCATAACTAAATCGAAAAAAGCAATCAATTTAAACATAAAATGGAATTTAATTAACCACGAAAAGGAGCTAACTTTGGTTAACCAACTTAACTATTTCCCGGAAATATTGAACTCTGTGAGAAAAAATTATTCTATCCACCAAATTCCTCAATATCTTTTAACCTTGTGCCAGGCGTTCAATTCGTTTTATTCTTCCTGTCAGGTATTATCTAGTGATGACGAATTAGAAAAAGCAAGATTATTGTTAATTAAATGCGTTCAAATCGTAATTAGGATTGGTTTACAAATCTTGGGTATAGATGTTTTGGAGCAAATGTAATTTATTAAGAAAGAGGTATGAGCAGTGAATTTTTTTGATTCTGGTGAGATCATTGAAAATGACACGAACTTTGTATTTTTTGGAATTCCTTGGGACGATTTAACGTCAATTGAAAAATCAAGTTCTTCCAAATCACCTCAAAAACTACGAAAAATTACAGAAAACTTGGCTTTAACAACAGAAATGGGATTTGAAATACCAAAATTAAAATTTATAGACGCTGGAGATGTTCTGATTGATAAAAATAACACTGAAGGTAATATCCTAAAAATTGATGATTTTGTAAAATCGTTATTTGATCAAAAAAAGGATATAATCCCAGTAATGGTGGGAGGTGACCACTTTTGTACTTATCCCGTTATAAAGGCAATAGGAGACTCTATTAGAAATCCAAAGAAGTTAGGCGTTCTTATCTTAGATGCTCATCTCGATTTGTACGAAACATATCAGGAGAGCGTCTATTCTCATGCAACTGTTTCCCACCTCATCCATAGTTTGGAGTTTATCTCAAACAAAAACTTATTAATCATTGGGACAAGGGATATTGATATTCCTGAATTAAAATTCGCAAAAACTAATGAAATTGCATATCTTAACTCTTATTTGCTTCATGATATAGGAGTTAATTCATTCACAGAGAAGATCATTCAATTTTTTGAAAAATCTGATATAAAGGACTTATATATTTCGATTGATATCGATGTATTAGACCCTTCTATAGCACCAGGAACAGGTTATGTTATTCCTGGAGGTTTTACTTATCGTGAAGTATGGAAAATCCTCAGAGAAGTCACTAAAAATGTTAATATAATTGGGTTTGATATCGTTGAAGTTTCACCTTCCTTAGATTTACCAAACAATATAACATTAAATGTGGCAGCAAAAATAATAATAGAATTAATGTATTTTATTTTAAGCAACAAAAGAGTTGAAAAAAATGCCAGATGATAACTTAAAAAAGAAACTGAAAGAAGTAGAGCAAATTAATGTAGACGAGAATGTAGACATTATTACATTTATTCAATCTTTAGGGAACACCGGATTTAACGCAAAGAGATTAGCCGTTGCGTGCGAAATTTATAAAGAAATGATTAGAAATGAAGATTGCATTAAATTCTTTGGACTTGCAGGTGCACTAGTACCAGCAGGGATGCAGAAAGTTATTCACGATTTTATAGAAGAGGGATACATTGATATACTTGTTACTACAGGTGCTTCCTTGACTCATGATATAGCTGAAACTCTAGGTTTTCACCATTTACAAGGAGAACGAAACATTAAAGATGTTAGTGATTCTGAGTTACACGACCAAGCCCTTAATAGAATCTACGACGTATACTTACCAAATAAAGTTTACGAGGGTATCGAAGACTTTGTATCCCAACTAAAAATCCCTAATGATACTATGTCCGTTAGTTCTTTTTTAAAGTACCTTGGCAATAATCTGCCCCCAGATAATAACTCTATTTTAAAGATTTGTGCAGAAAAAAATGTTCCAATTTTTTGTCCTGCATTTACTGACTCCGGTTTAGCACTTCAATTAGGGTTCCACCATCAAAATTTAAACCTTAATCACTTTAAAGACATGCTTACTATGGTTAACTTGGCTTGGGATGCAAAACATGCCGGCGTTTGCATTGTTGGTGGGGGGGTGCCTAAAAATTTTATTTTACAATCGCTTCAATTCTGCCCAAACTCTGCACAATATGCGATTCAGATAACAATGGATCGCCCAGAACAGGGTGGTCTTAGTGGAGCGACTTTACACGAAGCAATTTCTTGGGGAAAAGTAAGTCAAAACGCAAAATTCTCTACGATTATTTCAGACGCAACTATCGCTCTACCATTAATGTTGTGGTTTTTAAAAAAAAGTTCGTTTTGAAATTAATTCTTTACTTCAAATAAATCGGAACAATACATTTAATAAAATAAGCCATCTAACTTTTGTTCTATTTTTTTTGTATTCGATCCGAAAATTTTATCTAGGGTTTTTTTAAAAATTCTGAACTGAGATACTTCAGATAAATTTTTACCTTCGTTCTGTGCTTTAAAAACCTCCGCAACTTTAACTAATAGGGGATTGACTAATTTGTTCACATATTTGTCAATTTTTTTCTTTTTATCTATAATAGCATAAGAAATCAATAGTTCAGGTTCAACGCTGTCATCGGCTAAGATGCTTGCGTTTATAAACGCGATGGTAAATCTATTACCTTGAAAATATTCGACAGATCCAGTAGAGAATGCGGTTTCAGCAAAATTTAAGAGTGCTGTGAGCAAACCGCTTCTTAAATCAGCATCTATTTTTCCTAAAGTAGTTTTATGATAACTTCTCTTTACTAAAGTAAATCCCCTAAACAATAAACCTACTTCTCGAATTACCATATTTCTAAGATATTTTAATTAAAGCAGTATATACTTTGGTCTCATCAAGAATTAAACCAATAGATATTTTAATTAAACCAATTCTTTGTAATAAATCTAATGCTGTCGAAGATGGTTTTCCATGTTTTAGGCATTTCACCAGAAATGTTAGAGTGTATAGAAAAAAACCAAATATATCGCTTTAGCTTCTTTAAGATGTTTAAGATTAATATTAGAAAAAAAATATATTGACATATGGTAGAATTAGAAAAAATTAAGTTATGTGCTAAAAACATTGTTAATGCTATTAATATTCAAAGAAAAGGGGAAAACATTCTAGTAAAAGGTGGTACTTACAGTCAAGATTTACTAGAAGAAATTGCCCTGAATGTCTATAGAAACAACGGAATTCCCGTTATTATATCAAACAGCGATAATTACATAAATTCGATATACCATGAAGCAAGCATTAGTAGTGAAATTTTAGAGATTACACCTCTTCATTATTTAAAATTAATCGAAAATATCGATGCGTACATTGTAATTGAACCCTACGAAGATCCTGGTGTATTAGGAAACGCCCCTAGAGAAAAACTCAATGCAAAAATTAAGTATAACGCACCTTTGAAGGATATATTGTATGGAGGGAAAGAAGAATACGCACCTGGGAAAAAGTGGTGCTATGCGGGATGGCCCTCGAGGAAAGCTGCCAAATATTATAATATTGAATATGATTTATTAGAAAAATTCATAGTAGGTGGAATGAGCGTTCCTCAAAACAAAATGGACGAAACTACAAAAGATTTAGGAAAATTCTTTGAAAATGCAAAAAATGTTCATGTTTCAGACGATCTTGGGACGGATTTTACGGTAACAATTCAAGATCGCCCTATGGTTTTAGATAACGGTTTACTTTCCGACGATAGAATTGCATTAGGATTATTAGGGGGAAATTTACCGGCAGGAGAAGTATTTTTTCCCCCCCACGAGAAAATTGGAGAAGGTACTCTTTTTTGTCCCCTAACTAGAGACAGGATGACTAATAAGATCATTAAAAACACTCATTTAAGATTTAAGGACGGAAAATTATTAATCGATGAAGTCACATCTGATGAGAATCAAAGTGATTTAATTAATACATTTAAGGATAGCGAAAAAATTGACAGGGAGAAGAACGTACCAGAGTTAAGGACTTATAATGTAGCAGAACTTGGGATTGGATGTAACCCCGAAATAACAAAAGCAATTGGTTATATTCTAACGGACGAAAAGATCAATGGAAGCGTACATTTAGCGTTTGGTTCAAATAAAATGATGGGAGGCACTTCAGTTTCTCAACTGCATTGGGATTTTGTTACCGCTCCGCAGGCTAATATTACAGTTGAATATAAAAATGGAACAAAAAAACAAATAATGGAAAAAGGCAAATTAGTTTTATAATCAATCTTTTCTCTTTCCTTAATGGTAATCTCTACCAATCTTTCTACTGGAGTATCGAGTAAAAAATCAATATATAGCTTTCTCATCTAACATCTTTGGAAATTTAGAAATATATTTTGTAATGTCGCTCATATTCAAGTTTAATAATTATTTGCTTTTTTTTTAAACTATTTAAACTACTCATATGTCTCATATTCTTTTCTTTACGTTTAAATATAAAGTTTACAAAATAAGGTTGCTATAGAAAAGGTTTATAGAATCGTTAATAACATTAAGAGCGATTTTATTCGTCATAATTTTACTGTAGCAATAAATTTGTTGAGGTAAGACATTAATGCCACATACTGCTGATATAATTCCTTAAATCATTCTCCCGTATTTGGAGTTATTTCGTAACTCTAAGCGGGGAAACCGCATTTTTCTTTTTTGTAAGGAGGATGCGAATGTTTAATGGAATTATTATATCGAAAATTGTTCTCCCGTATTTGGAGTTATCGCATAACTCTAAGCGGGAAAACCTTATTTTTCTTTTTTTTGTAAGGGTTATGCGAACATTTGGTCTTTGATCAGGTTTTCTAGTAGTAAGGGCGTTGTATTCGGCTTAATGAAACCAAGTAATGCACATCATATATTCAGTAAAAGAAAAAAACGATTACTTAAATTCTTTAAAGTGCTTGATTTTATTTATCAACACGAGAATTAACTGAATTCCGCAAGAAAGGGCAAATAAGATTGAAGAGAAAAAAATCAACGTTTCCACGCTAATAAAAGCAGATAACGACGTTCCTATAGGAGTGAAAACAATATTTGCGATTGATTGGGACATTAACAATAGCTGATACGCAACAGTTTTATATCGGACGTTCACTGAAATCGTTTGAGCGATAGATATGTACATATAATTAGCGATATAACCTGCAAACGCAAGACCACATTGAATCACTAAAAACATTGGGAAATTTGAGAGTGGTAAGAGAATAATGAAAAATAAATAGAGGCAACAAAATACAAAGAAAAGTGAGATATTGCTTATCCTCTTAGCGATTTTTGAAGCGAAGTAATACCCAAGAAGTGAACATATCGTTATCACGTAATAAAAGCTAAAGAAAAATCGTAGCGAAAACTCATTATATTTCGTTAAAACCCACGAGCTAATTAACGACAAAAAGATTAAATCTGAGGACGCTAAAAAGAAAGCGATGTATAAGAAAATCGCAAACCAAAAAACTCTTTTCTGGCTCTTATTTTTATTAATATTTTTGCTTTCAACATTGTTATTCCTATTTGGTGAACTTTGATTGCTGAATATGGAGTAATTTCTCAAAAACAGAACTACAGAGAGCAATGGTAACGTCAACATCCAACCGATCATGAAGAAAAATTCCCATTGCGGTAAAGAGTAGACATTTTTAATAATAGCGTCGAAAAATAAAGAAATTATAAGAAAACTAACGCCCTTTGCTCCGTTTATGATGAGTATCATAGGGTGTTTAATTTTTGGCGATTCCACGCTAAGTGTGAGGTATATCTTACTCATAATTGTACCGATAACCAGCCTGCAAAGAAAATATACTCCCAAAAAAATTCCATACAATAATAGGATGTTTTTATTAATAAGAAAAATTGAGAAGCACGAACATAGCAAGATAGCGCAGAGACACACGAAGATTTTATGACTTCGTTCAGATTCTATGTGCGCATCAAAAACGTAGGCAACAAGGGGCGTTATTATTAACGATAAATACCCAAAAAATTGGATGAACGCTAAATCGTTTCGATTAACAGCCAAAATCTCGTAGTAGTACAACGGAATGTACAACCCAAAGTACGCTTCAAACACTCCCCAAGTGAAATATACTAAGAAAAATATTCCGTACGTCTTTTTCACATTCATCGAAAGGACCTTCACACGTTATTTCTAACTGGAATAGATAGATACATTATTTTTAGATTCTCGATATTTAAAGAAAAAGGTTTTGTTAACTAAAAATATATTATTTTTATACAATAATAAGAAGATAAAACAAGTGTTGATGAGTTATTTTATGAAATTCTGTAATAATAAAAGGATTTTTTCCAAAATTTTAGCTTTAAAAGTTATCCGATCTACATCAAAATGATGTTTCTCCACGAAAATTTTATCGATAGTTGAAATCCCTATATATGCTAATCCCACAGGCTTCTCAAGCGTACCACCCGTAGGTCCTGCGATACCGGTAATCCCAATTCCTATGTCAACATTGGAGAGGACTCTAATATTATTTGCCAATTGCTCTGCTACCGTTTCCGATACGGCTCCGTGCTGATTTATGCTTTCAGGATTAACATTCAATAGCGCAACTTTAGATGCATTACTATAACATATTATTCCCCTCTCAAAAACTTTAGAGGCGCCAGAAATATTGGTAAACATATTCGAAATATACCCTCCTGTACAAGATTCTGCAATAGCTAAGGTAATTTCTCTAGTTGTAAATTTGGTAATAATGTCTTTGATTTTTTCTAAGAAATCCATTAGTAATCTATCACATTTTAATTATTATTTTATCTGGTTAATAATTTAAAATTTTGGACAATTTATAGGAATTCATTTAATAATAAAAAGCAATATAAATAAAAAAGACTATTTATAACTTATATTCTTAAGTAGTAAAAGAAATTACAAAGACATTCAAGTTAAAACTATAATGTGATTTTATGAGTGAACAGGAAGAGAGGAAAGATTTCGTTTTCAAAATAACTGTAATTGGAGATGGTGGTGTAGGTAAAACATCCTTAATAAAAAAATATACTAAAGGGAGTTTTAAGAAAGAGTACATCAAGACATTAGGGGCACAGTTCTCAAAATATGATGAAAAAATAGAAAATAGCGCAGTGAAATTATTTTTTTGGGACATTGCTGGTCAAGCTGAGTTCTCATTCATGAGACCTACTTTTTACAAGGGTAGCAAAGCCGCAATTATAGTTTTTTCTCATGCTCCAAAAGAAATTGATAATAGCTTTAAACATATTTCAGAATGGCATGAAGATATTAAGAAATATTGTGGAAATATTCCAATCGTAATATTTGGAAATAAAATCGATTTAGTTAATGACGAAGAACTATATGAAAATAAAGTAAAAGAAATTATTGATAAAAGAGATTTTCTTGGATACTACAAAACGAGCGCAAAAACAGGTAATGGTGTCTATAAGGCGTTCCAAGCAATAATTAAAGACCTTTACGAAAGATACAAGGATCAATAAATTAAAAAAAGGCTTTTCAGGCACATATAGGTGATGTAAGTTAGAAGAGTTTCAGCAAGGTTATCCGAAAATTTTATTTTTTTCATCTTCCCATTGCGGTCCGTGCCTCCCAATTGAGCAGATGTTAAAGAGAATAAATATTTCTATGTTTGGAAAAAAATTGTATATAGAAAAAATTGATGTAGGAAAAAATTACCAATTAACTAATGAATATAAGATTACTTCGTTACCAACAATTATTGTGGCAGATAGGAGGTTATCTGTAAATATCCAAGAGGAAGATATTATTGACGCTATACTCTATGGATTTATAAGCTCCGTAAAAATTGAATAATACAAATAAAAGAAAGAGAGTGAGGATAAAAAAATGGATAGACAATTGCTTTCAAAAATTTTAGTACAAATGAGGAAACATTTGAAAGGTGGAAAAGAGATTGGAGATATGAAAGTAGGAGCTTTGTTGGCTCTAGGTCATCAGTTAGAAGCTATTTTCTACTATTTAGGCCACGAATTAGGAACAATTCTAAAAGTTAAACAAATTGATGATGTAAAAAATATTCCTAATGCTTTAAAAGAAAAAATTTCTGAATTTAACCTAGGCGATGTCGAGATTACAGAAAGTACTGAAGAAATTGTGCAATTAAAACTTAAAGGGCATTCTTCAATAAAGGATCTCATTAATAAAGGTATAAAAACAGAAGGAAGCTTTTGTTCATTCGAAGCAGGTTTATTGGCAGGACTCGTTGAAAAAATGACAAATAATCATTGTTTTGCACAAGAGGTAGATTGTAGCTTACAATCAGGTAAAGACCATTGTGAATTTATGATTGTGTTTCAAAAAGACTAATTTTCAGGTCCTAATCTTTCAATAATTTCCAATCCAAATTAGTTGTTTTAAAAAATAGATAGGTTTAGCAATTAAGTAATAAGAATACTTATAATCATTATTTGGATTAAAACATTGATAACTTCAGAATTATAACCATTACAACTTTACAAAAAGAGAGTATCCTTAAAAAAAATAAAAGTTATTAAATAAAAGTAATATCTTGGTAGTCGGGATTTCCTAAATCCTTTTTCGCTACACCTAAATCGCGTACTTCCTTATTTAATTTCTTCACTGCCTCTCTAACTATTTCTTTTTTCTTTGCTCCCGTACAAACTATCCTACCCGTGCTGAAAATTAAAAAAACCGTTTTTGGTTCTTTCATTCTATAGATCAAACCGGGAAATACTTCTGGCTCGTACATAGCGTATTCCATAATAATAGCTGCCATATTTAAATCTATATTAGTATGTAAATCTCCACTAGCTACAATATTTTGAATCGTAATTTCGGGATTGGATACTTTTATCCCTGCTTTTCTAATATTCTTTACAACTTTCTCTACTACTCGCCCGGCTTCAGATGCTTTTCTTAAACCCGTAACCACCATTTTGCCAGTCGAAAAAATTAAGATAGTTGCTTTTGGTTTTAGAATTCTCATAACTAAACCAGGAAATCTTTCGGGGTTATATTCAACATCTGCGTGTTTCCGGGCAATTATGTTTAAATCGATCTTTTCTGTGATTTCGACGACGACAGTTGCAACTACATTCTCAATTTTATAATCTAAACCTTCCTTTTTTTCGATTTCGCTTGCCTCGTCATGGGTTTTTTCTTCCTCAACTTGTTCTACTTTTTTTGCCATCTTACATCAAACTTAATAAATATGATTTTAACTAATTAAGAAATTAAATTCTTTTAAAAAGGGTATTTCTTTATAAATGATTTTTTATTTATAAAGGCATTTATAAATAACAATAGAATTTTGTCATTTTTTATTAAAAATAGTGACGAAATTTATTGATACATAATCTAAAAGGCATTTGCTATAAACTCTTATCGAGAATTGTCTTTAAAACCTTTAAAAAGGCTTCTTCGACATTAGTACCTGTTTTTGCAGAAGTGGATATAAATTCCATGTTAAAACTATTTGCTAGTTCCAAAGCTTCACTTTCTTCTATTTTAATAGTATCAGATAAATCGTTTTTATTCCCAATTAGAAGCAGAGGTTCGTCACCCCTCGCATCCTTGAAATCTTGAATCCAGTCGTAAAGTTTTTCAAAAGAACTTCTTTTAGTGCAGTCGTATATAATTAATGCCCCATTAGCACCTTCTAAATACAACTTGCGAAGACTTCTAAAACTTTCTTGTCCCCCTAAATCCCAGATTTGTGCAGAGACATCCCCATACCCTTCAATTTTCATATCTTTCTTTAAAAGGTTCACCCCAAGGGTAGATTTGTAATTCCCTCTAAATTTGTTTTCAATAAATCTATACACTAATGAAGTTTTACCCACATTAGCTTCTCCGAGTAAACATATCTTCACTATATAATTCGCTTCGATACTCATGATTGATCAGTTTAACAATTAACTTGTATTACATTCATAATAATAATTATCATTTTTAATAATTGGGTCTTAATTTAAAGATCTATATTTATATTTAAATGGATTTTTAAATCGATAAATGAGATTTAAGGCAGATCTGATTGAGTATCTATTTTTTGAGATATGGCATTTATGGAATTAATATATTCAGAATAAAGATTTGGTATAAGGTTGTTGATTCTAGCTTTACTATAAGCGAATAGAAACAATTGTTTTAAGGATACATCATTATTAATCTCGTAAATATCTCTACTTAAACTGAAAAGCTCACTATTTTGGTCGATAAAGTTACAAAGAATGAACCGATTTTCGTTAGAGTAGTCTAACTCATTTAACAGTCCGTACAATCTTAAAATTAAGGGTCCTCTGTGTCTAATCTTACTTTTGCTGATATTATGGAATATTTGGAGAAATCTATTTTTCTTTAAAAACAGTGACATAATCTATAATATCGAAATATTATTTATCATCTGTAATAATATCCCTGTAATATCTTCATAAAAAAAAAGAATTTTATTGTTTATTTTCTGAAATTTTTTTCATAATTTTGATGTTTTCATCAAGGGATTCCTTAGATATTTTTGGATGGATATCTAGAGCAAATATTTCTTGAGTTGCTTTTTCTACTATTGGTAAATAAACATCGTTATAATTTATTTCTTTATCATAGAAAGGGCACGACCAAGGACATCCTTTTGAGTACGCATTTTTTTTTTGGAATAATTTTGTTTTATAAAGAGGTTTTGGATATAGAACCTTACTCCTTGGAACTCTGTCTAGAAATTGAGTTTTTGTAATTCCTAATACATCAGGATCTAGCCTTCCAATCCAATAATTAAACGCTGGTTCACAATAGTCAGGAACAAAAGGAGGAGTAATACCTTTCAAATTGGAAGTTGCTTCTGAGAGATATTTTGCATTCTTGTTCCTAATACTGATAAATGATTCTATTTTCCTTAGTTGGACTCTTCCAATCGCAGCTTGAATTTCCGTCATTCTATAGTTATATCCTAATCTATTATACACATACCATTCTGGTTCACCATGATGTCTGAGTAATCGACATTGTTCAGCTAATTCGTCATCATTAGTAGTGACCATCCCGCCTTCTCCCGTAGTTATATTCTTAGAGGGGTAGAAGCTAAAACAACCGAGGTGTCCTATAGAACCAACTTTTTTGTTATAACATCGCGTTCCAATAGATTGTGCAGCATCCTCAATTACATGTATTCCATTATCGCTTGCAATATCCATAAGTTCGCTCATATCTGCACTAATTCCTGCTAAATGAACTGGTATAATTGCTTTGGTTTTCTCAGTAATTTTATTCGTTACAGAGTTGGGATCTAAGGTATAAGATTTATCGTCAATATCTGCAAAAATAGGTATTGCATTATTGTGCAGTATTGAACTTGCACTCGCGATAAATGTAAAAGGAGGGACAATAACCTCATCTCCGGGACCTATATTTAACGCTGCAATAGACATGTGAAGTGCTGCTGTACCAGTATTGACTGCTATAGCATGCTTTACACCAATATAACGAGCGAATTCCTCTTCGAATTTCCTGACAAACTCACCATGTAATAGTGTTAGCATCTGAGATTTCATTACTTTTAGAACTTCTTGCTGTTCTTCTTCTGAAAGGTTCATTATCAATTCAGCTACTATTAAAAATTATAACTATAAATTTATAATAATAAAAATAATAACAATTTTAATAATGTATTTCTTTATAGAACAGCCATTCAAGATATTCAAATAATAAGGTAATATGTATCCTTTGTGTCATTATATCCAATTAACTTGTTCTTTGTAAGAGTTTCTAAGACCTTATCCAACCAATTTTTGCTAGTGTCAATCACTTTATGTAGTTCTTTATACATCATCTCGTTATTTACAGCTAACAAGAATTGGATTTTACTTTTTACTTTAAGATGGTCTGCTTTAGCGATCTTCTCAAACCGTTTTTTCAAGTCATACTCCATTGTTTTTAGTTGAGCGACCTGGTTGCTTAATTTCCCTATTACCTCGTCTCTTGTTCTAAACACATTTAAAGATAAGTTATAAATTCTTTCCAAGTGGTTTTTAAGCTCAGCTTCGCTTAGCTCTAACTCGAGCTCTCTTTTAAATTCATCTAATATAACAGTATAATCTGAACCGTCATCGTACTTATCTAATACTAATACGATGATGATTTCCCTATTTTCGTTATAATAGGAAATTGAGTTCCAATTTTTTTCTTCAATAGTAATGTAGGATTCAATAAAATTGTGTGAGATTTGGATTTGTTGCACTACATTATCCAGAACCTCTAAATGTTCCGGAAACTTCATGTATATATTTCCACCAAGAACAACATCCCACTTAATCAAACAAATACCTAGAGGAAAAGTAACTCACCTGAAAAACTTAACACTTCCATTAAAAATTATAAAAGTTCTTATTAATAAATTTAATTTTTAGTAGATTAATTTGGTAATAACAAAATATGTAATGTGGATCTTTAGATTTTCTTTTAATATGGAAAAAATGCGATAGTTTTGCCAAAAAAAATAAATAGTTGAAAAATTATCATACAAATAGTGATTCTGCTATGTCCCTTTATTATGTGTATATTTTAGAAACGATTGCGAAGAATAATAAAAAGAGATTCTACACGGGGTATACTAATAATCTGCAAAGAAGATTAGAAGAACACAAAAACGGGACCGGCGCTAAATTTTGTCGAGGTAAAAAGAGTATAAGACTTAAGTATTTTGAAACTTTTGGAGAAAGAGGAATGGCTATGAAAAGAGAGTTAGAAATCAAAACTTTTACGAGAAAAGAAAAATTTCAACTTATAAGAACTTTTAATGAAGATGATCTAGTTGAACAATAAATCAAACTTTCTAATTATTCTAGTAGGATTACCAGCATCGGGAAAAACTACTTTCGCATTTAAACTAAAGGAAAAATTGGAGTCAGACTTTCATAATAAAGTAAAAATTATCGATCCCGACATAATAAGAGACAAAACTTTTCCAAACAGTTTTGATTTTAAAAATGAGCCCAAAATACGAGAAAAAAACATACAGTCAGTAAGAAAGCACCTTATTAAGGAACAAATTGTTATCAGTGACGACTTAAATTACTATTCAAGCATGCGTCACGATTTAAAATTAATTGCCGATAGTTTAAACATTAAATTCTATATTATACATATCTCAACACCACTTAAACTTTGTATTAAAAGGAATAAAGAAAGAGGAAAATCGATACCTAACAAAGTTATTAAAAATATTTATAATAAATTCGACAACTTTGATAAATATAAATGGGATACACCATTCGAAACTTTCGATATTACCCAAACTATGGATGAAATTCAATTTATAAAGATATTAAGCCGGAAAATAGCTTTAAATCTTCAAGAAAAAAAAGAAATTAAAGAACCATTACGATATAAACCTTCTGCTTCAATTCGGGAAGAGTTAGATTTAATTACGCGTAAAATTGTTGGCGAACTATTAAAAAATCCAAAATATCATGTTTCAAAAAAGGCAATTTTGGAATATAGGAAAGCATTTATAAAAAGTAGATCAGATGAAGAGCTTGATAGTAAAAAAATCTTAGTAGATTTTAAATTATTTTTAGACAAGAAGCTAAAGGGCTAAAGTTTTAATCTTCCATAAAAACATTAAAGCCTTCAAATATGGTTTTTAAACAAAAATTAACGAGCTACAACTCTTAGAATCCATAAAATGAGATAATCTGACTCATTATAATAAATAAAGCAAAAGAAAATAAAGTACCATTATTTCTATTAGAGTAGAAAAGAAAAAGAATTTGAATAAAATGAGTAAAGAAAGCGTAAAAAGAACAGCTAAATTAAGAGTAGAAAGATTAGAACCAAGCCGTAGTGGAAGAAGTTTATGCTATATAGATCAGACTGTATTGGATAATATGGGATTATCTACTGGTGATATTGTAGAATTAATTGGCAAGAAGAGAACTGCGGGTATTGTTGTAGCGAGTTTTGCTGACAAAGGAGAAGGAATTATTAGAATAGATGGAATTCAAAGAAAAAATTTAGGATCTACTATTGGAGAATTCGTAACAATACAACCCACGCTTGCTTCACCAGCTAGTGAAATAGAACTTGCCCCAACTAAGGCAATTTACGATATTAAAAAACAAGCTGACTTAATAAAAGGGAAATTGATTGATAAACCTATTATGGCTGGAGATATTATTGATGTTCCTGGAGCTATAATTAATACTGATGAAAACAATAATCCTATGAACGGATTTATGAAAATGTTTAATATGGGAGGGAGTACAAGAAGACCAACCCTCGGACCATTAAGATTAATTGTCTTAAATACGAAACCTAATAATGAGGTAGTTAGATTTACACGGGACACAAGGATAAAAATAAACAAAAAAATTGCTTTACTTAATGTTTCCGGTGAAATTATTACTTATGACGATGTTGGAGGTTTAACTGACCAAATTCAAAGGATCAGAGAAGTAGTGGAATTACCTATCAGACACCCTGAATTATTTCAGAGACTGAATATTGACCCCCCTAAAGGAGTCCTCTTTTATGGTCCTCCTGGTACAGGGAAAACTTTAATGGCTAAAGCTGTTTCTCAAGAGGCGGACGCTTATTTTTTCATAATAAATGGACCTGAAATTATGAGTAAATTCTACGGAGATAGCGAGAGGAATTTAAAAGGTTTTTTTGATCGAGCGGAAAGAAACGCACCTGCAATAATATTTATAGATGAACTCGACGCGATCGCCCCTAAAAGAAGTGAAGTTACAGGAGAAGTTGAAAGACGAGTTGTATCTCAGCTACTTACTCTGCTTGACGGGATGAAGGGTAGAGAAGGTGTAATAGTTATCGGTGCTACAAATCGAATTGATGCGATTGATCCTGCCTTACGAAGGCCCGGACGGTTTGATACTGAAATAAGGTTTAGAATTCCGGATAAAAAAGGTAGAAATGAAATTTTTAAAATTCACACGCGGGGAATGCCAATGGAAGCTGATGTGGATATTAATTACTATTCTGAAATTACTCACGGTTTTGTTGGAGCAGATATTATGGCTTTCGTTCGAGAAGCCGCTATGGATGCTATTAGAGATATTTTACCTGAAATTAATATTGACGAACCGGTACCAAATGAGACCATTCAAAAATTATTTGTTAAAGATGACAACTTTCTAAAAGCATTAAAAGAAATAAAACCGTCTGCCTTAAGAGAGTATCTTACAGAAATTCCCGAGGTTTCATGGGATGATGTTGGTGGATTGGATGAAATAAAACAAGAGTTAAAGGAAGCCGTTGAATGGCCACTAATGCATCCAAAATTGTTCAAGAAGGCGGGAATTCGTTCTGTTGGTGGCATTCTTCTTTTTGGTCCTCCTGGTTGTGGAAAAACACTATTAGCAAAAGCAGTAGCGAGCGAAACACAATCGAATGTTATAACTGTTAAAGGTCCAGAACTAATGTCAAAATGGGTTGGTGAATCTGAAAAAAATATAAGGAGCATATTCGCAAAAGCCAGAGAACTATCCCCTTCTATTATATATTTTGATGAAATTGAAGCACTTACCACCAGCCGAGGAGGATGGAAAGGATCAGCTGTTTATGACACCGTAATAACCCAATTATTAACTGAAATGGATGGAATCGAGAGTAATAGCGGGATAGTTATTATAGCTAGTACTAACCGTCCTGATTTGGTTGATCCTGCGCTACTACGACCCGGAAGAATCGATAAACTACTATATGTAGTTGCTCCAGATTATGAAGGAAGAATTAAGATTTTAGAAGTTCATACAAAAAATATGCCACTTAAAGAAGGTATTTCTTTAAAAAACATAGCATTAATGACGGAAGACTATAGTGGAGCAGATCTAGAAAATTTGTGCAGAGAAGCAGGCATGCAAGCAATAAGAGAAAAGATGGAAGATTTTGAGTTTGTTGAATTAAAACATTTTGAGGTAGCGCTTACAAAAGTAGGATCAACACTACAAAAAGAAACTATTGATAAGTACGAAAATTTAGCAAAACAACTCGCTCAGGACCAAAAAGTAAAAGATAGCGATTCCAACTTGTATCAATAAGAAAGTAGAAAGAATTTCTAGCAATTTCTATTTTTCAATTGTACTTTTTATTTTTTTTAAAAGCTACAAGCAATTCTTTTTTTATACTTATATCAGTATTTTAACTAAATAATAACAATTATAATATAATGAAATTAAATAATAAGCAGAAAACTAAAAAGAAAATACTATTTTTATGGAGTTAAAAATGAATGAAATTAGGATTAATTGGGATAGTCATGTGGATAAATATCAAACGGCTATGGAAGAGCTTAATTTAGATTTTTGCGTTCTTACTCGAGTAAAATCAATTACTTATTTAACAGGATGTTTTGTCCCTTGGAAAAGTGCGATTTTTTTACCGAGAAAAAGTATGGGCGAACCCGCTTTATTTACAGTGCTTTTAGATGTAGAGCGGGTCAAAGCCGAGGGTCATTTAAAAAATGTGAGTGGATGGGGTCCGATGAAAGGATTTTTCTGGGAAAAAAAAATCCAATCTGCGGCAAAAAAAGCGGGATTATACAATCCAAAAGGACCCGCACCTAGAATTGGAGTAGAACTTGGATTAGATATATGTATAACGGGACAGATGTTGTCATATTCAGAAGCTCAATTGCTCAAACAAGTTTTTCCAGGATGTGAATTAATAGATTTTAACGAAAAAACTGAAAGAATCCAGTTTATTAAAGAACCTGAAGAAATTGCTATGTTACGGAAAGCTAGCGAGATCACAGATATAGGTCAGTTAGCAGTTAAAAAAGCGTTAAGTGAACGACCTGAGGGAAAGGTTTTTACCGAGAACGAAATAGCAGGTATAGGTACTCTTGCAATGAGAATAGCTGGTAGCAATTACGAATGGACATTTACTGGTAGCCAAGAAATAGGTTCTGGTTATCGCGCGAGTTGGACTTTTAATGGGTGCACACCTGCTACTAACAAAAAAGTAGAGGAGGGAGAGTCCTTACTTGTAGACTTACACAGTGAATACGGTTGTTATCTCGGAGATTTAAGCCATAACTATGTTCTTGGAATCTGTCCACCAGAATTGAAAAAATTTAATGATGTATACGAGCAACTATGTTACGCTCTTATTGATAACATGTATCCCGGAAATACATTTGAGGAATGTTATCAAGCGGTTAGAAAAGTAGCTGATAAAGAAGGATATGCTAACGATTTATTTTTCGGACTCGGACACGGAATTGGCATCATAGGAAACGAATCATGGCCTGTAGTAGTTCCTGGTAAAGAATGGGGGTCTATGGTGTTCGAAGAAAATATGGTCGAAATTGCTGCGGTTGTATTCAATCGCCCTGGGCTTGGTGGACTAAGGTTAGAGTCACCCACCCTTGTTACTAAAAAAGGTGCAGAAGTGTTGCCGAAAACTCCATTTGAAGTGGATTATGTGTAGGTTATGATATAAGAAAATCAATGCATGAAAAAACCATGTCAAAACTCGATCTAACAACCATCCTAAGAAATTTAGTCCAAACACCAACGGAAAATCCCCCTGGAAAAACAGATCACATTATTAAATACTTAATTTCCGAAGTGTTCAAAGAAGAAAAGGGATTTCATAACGAAATTATTCCATATAAGAAAAAAGATGTTGAACTTAAAAACCTCATTAGCACAATTGGCTCAGGAGAGAAAAAGATTATCCTCTCAGGACATTTTGATGTTGTACCTGCTGGAGATCACAATAAATGGAAATATCCACCGTTTTCTGCAGAAATCGTTGATGGAAAGTTGTATGGTCGAGGATCTAGTGATATGAAAGCAGGGTTAACAATGTTAATCGGAACGATGTTGAATCTAAAAGAAGAATTTCAGTTATTAGATGAATACACTTTTGTATTTCTTGGAAGTGCTGACGAAGAAGCTGGTATGACTGGTGCTTATACGTGTTTCAGAAAGGGAATAATGAAAAATGCGATATTGTTAATTGTTGGCGAACCTACAAATATGAATATAGGAATAGCTGAAAAGGGGTTATTATGGATTAGTTTAGAGATTCAAGGAAAATCTGCTCATTCATCTACACCAAATTTAGGGATAAATTCTATTGAATGTGCATTAAAATTAATTCCGCTTCTTTATAGTTGCTTAGATGAAAAAGAAAACAAGGTCTTAGGTAAATCTACATTGAATATAGGGAAAATTGAAGGGGGTAGTGCTATCAATATTGTTCCTGATAAAACTACTCTAACAGCTGATTATAGATTAATACCTGAACAAGACTCAGGAAAATTAAGGAGGAATTTGAAAAATATACAGATTTCTCCATGCACTCTGGAAACTAAAGTATCTCACAGTTTGCCAGCACTTCAAACTGATTTAAATAACACATTTATTCAAAATTTATTGAAATATAATAAGTCCAAAATAATAGGCTTACCTTATGCTTCTGATGCTGCAGTCCTTGTTCAACCCAAAAAACCAGTCCCTTTTGTGATATTTGGCCCTGGAAATCCAAGCAATATTCATAAAATAGACGAATTTGTTGAATTAAAACAAGTATTTCAAGCAACGGAGTACTTAACAAACGCTCTCCTACAAACTTACAACAAAGAAAAAGAATGATCATCTAATATTTATAATGTTTTTACAAATTTTTCAATCCTATTCATCGCTTCTTCGAGCTTTTCTAATTTCGTTGCATAAGACATTCTTAACATATATTCTGAGTAAGATCCAAAAATATTACCCGGAACTATTGCGACTGCCTGATTTTTCATTATTCTTTTCGAAAATTCAGCACCAGTTAATCCAAACTCGTTGATTTTCGGCATAATATAGAAGGCTCCTTTTGGCTTAATAACTTCAAAACCCAATTCGGTTAATCGAGTGTAAGCCAATAAACGTCTTTCATCAAAACTTTTTAAAATTTCGTCAAAAAAACTAATATCTATCTTTAAAGCTTCTAAAAAACCATATTGAGCTGCATGATTTGTGCCTGCTACGGTATATTGGTGATATTTTTCCATAGTATCTATTATATCCTTATTAGCAGCTACATACCCTATTCTAAATCCCGTAGCAGAATACAGTTTTGACATCGCATTTATAGTTATAGTCCGTTCAAACATATCTTTTAACGAAGCTGGACTCGTATGTTTGGAATCGTCATAAAGGTAATTTTCGTATACTTCGTCAGAAATTAGATATAAGTCGTGAGCCTTAACGATTTCAACGATTTCCCGTAATTCTTTTGTAGTTAATGAATATCCAGTTGGATTATTAGGTGAGTTAATTAAAATCGCTTTAGTTTTATCAGTAATTGATTCTTTTATTTTGGTAATATCAGGACTAAAGTCGTTTTTCCTCTCTATTTCAATCACTCGTAAACCAAAAAAAGCACTTAAATAGAAATAAGATATAAAATTTGGGGAGGAAATTATAATTTCATCTCCAGAATTAAAAATAGAGGCAAAAGCAAGACTAAGAGCTTGGGAACCGCCGTTTGCAATAATAATATTGTCTTTCCAAGCTGTTTTAATGTTATTTACGGATTTTAATTTGCTTTCAAGTTGCTGTAATAATTCTGGAATACCTTTCGTAGGAGCATAATATGTGATGTTCTCCTTTAGTGCATTGATATTTCCTTCTATTGCAGCTTGAGGGGTGGAAAAATCCGGTTGCCCAATTCCTAAGCTTATTACATCAGATCGTCCAGCAGCTAGGTCAAAAAGTTCACGGATTTTTGATTTTGGGGCATTTCTTATTTTGTTTGATAATTCTTTCATTTTTACCATTTTATAAAAACAATTTATAATTATATTAATGATTAGTAATTTAAAAGAGGTTGAATTGGAGATTTCTTATTTAATTAAGCTTCTTTATATTTTTTCTCCATAATTTCGTAAAATTTGGTATACTAAACTTTTAAAGGCTTCTTCAACATTTTTTCCTAATTTAGCACTGGTTTCTATAAAAACACTTGCACCGATTTGATTAGCTAATTTTTCTCCCTCTTCTTTACTGACTACTCGTTGTTCGTTTAGATCGATTTTATTACCGATTAAAATGTAAGCGCCCTCTTTTTTCACATAGTTTTTGAAATCTTTAAGCCATTTAGATTCAATCGCAGCAAAGCTCTCGTGACGAGTGACATCATACACGAGTAAACTCCCAACACACCCTTGGAAATACATACTTCGGATTACATTGTACTTCTCTTGACCAGCTAAGTCCCACATTATTAATCTAACTTTAGCGTTGACTTCATCTATGTTCACATCCTTACGGATTATATTTGCGCCTAGAGTCGGTTTATAGTCTTCTTGAAACGAACCTTCCACAAATTGATTAATTAATGAAGTTTTACCTACGGCACTTTGTCCGAGAATTGTAATCTTGAATACATATTCCTTAGCTTCGTTAGAAAATCCTTCTGCTGGCAATTTTAATACTAATTAAGTTATGATTTTTAGAATTGAATTAATAATAACAAAAAGTATTTTGATTTTTGATATATTTAAGCTTTCGTTATTTTAAGATATAAATGTTTTCTCAATTCGTAATTTCAAAATAAAAGAATTATGATTAGGATTATTAATGTTTTCTTTCGTTTCGTGTGAAACGACACGATAATCAGAGGGTAAACTTTTTTCTAACGAATGAATTAAAAAGCTCTTAAAAAGCTCGCAGGAAACTCCGATTTCCGAACAAAAAATGCATTTATCAACCCGAATGATGATGGATTCAGCTCTATTTTCCACAATTTTGACATGCCAATCAGCAACAACCATTTTATTGATCTCTTCGACAATCTCTTCAAAAACTTTCCCAAAAGGAAACAAATAAAATGAGAATTTTCGCCCAATTTCCGATAATAGATCAGTTGAATCGTACAGTAAACAGTTTTGAGCAGAAATTATCTTTTTAAATGAAAAAAAGTCGATTTCTCCCTCGGGATCTACATCTCGTATATCTTTTAGTTCTAACAGTCCTGCTTCTTTTAAAATCGATTTCATCCCATCGTAATCTAAGTTATCCATATAGGACTGCAATAACGCAGTTAACACCCTATTTTTGACTGTTCCCCGATATTCTCCTATTATATCCGAATTGCTTACCATAAAATCTGAATAATAACTACTACTTTAGTTATATCTAATAAATAAGAGTCTAAATTTAAATACTATTTGTTAGCAAACTATTCTTTAATTTCTTAAAAATGAAGAAAAAATAAGTAATAAAACAATATTAAAATTTTAAAAAACGATTATTCTTTTACGGTTTCTAAAAGCTCTTTAATTTCAGCTTGGATAACTTCAGCTTTTTTAGCTTCCTCGCCTTTAATGGCGTTTGCAAGCTCAATTCTTTCTCTGTGTAGCGTATTCATAGCACAGAATGGTATTTCGAGCGTTTTTGTGTTATCTTCAGGATCTACTACACCGTAATGGACTAAACATCGACAAACTCTGTCTAAATCGAAGTTGTATGCGTCTTGAAAGTGCATAGCTGAGATCATCAGATTTTTGTTGTGTAAGAAGTTCGCGGCGCTTGCTAAGTTAGGAGATGCTATGATTCTAGCAAAGCTTTGGTAGGTTTTACTCGTTAAGACCTTTTCTGGATGTTTTACGAACTTAATTCCTCCAGCAAAATAATAAGCTTTCATCATTTGCCGATATCCTAAGTCAGTCATTTCGTCAATAAATTTCCCTACAGTACTAGCAATAGCTCCAAAATCTTGCAAATTTATACCTTTTAAGAACCCAGTGGGTTTCGGGATATCTTTATTTTGAACCATGTCATAAACTTTATTTGACCATGTAATAAGTCCTTCGGTATCAAAATAATCATCGAGGGATTCCCATTCGTCTTTTTCGTTAACGATGATAATTGTAGCAAACCCACAATCTTTATGGCTCGTCATACCAAATTCGGGCATGTTATCGAACCAAGCTAATAAGCGGGTCATTTTTGCCGTAGTTGCGATTGGATAGAATTTTCTAATAGCATTGTTTGTGTGTTTATTTATTGCTACCTTGAGATCGGAGGTCGTATACCTTAAATCCATTAGTTCTTCAAAACTGATCCGTCCACAAAGTGCAACTGGTTGGAAAATTACTCCAGAAACCACATCGCTATTATCCTTAGCAAAATCTAAAATATTTCCAATTTCGTGGTCGTTAACGCCTCTAGCTATTACAGGAACTAGCATTAAACCAAAATATCCAATTTTTCGACAGTTTTCAATAACGCGTTTCTTTAAAGGCCATAAATTAACGCCACGAACCTTTTTCCAAGCTTCAGGATCGTCCGTTGCGTCAAATTGTAAGTAAATCGCATCCATTCCCGCATCTTTGCACTTTGTTAAAAAGTCAATAGATTTGGCGAACCTTATACCGTTAGTTGTGACCATAACTTCAGAGAAACCGAGTCTTTTTCCTCCCCGGATGATGTCTGGAAGATCATCTCTAATTGTAGGTTCTCCCCCAGATATTTGAAGCATAACTGCTGGAACAGGTTTCATTGACCTGAAATGTTCCATTATTTGGAAAACTTGTTCGAGAGTAGGTTCTACAACGTACCCTTTTGCGCTTGCGTTAGCAAAACAAATTGGGCAGGTTAAATTACAGCGATTTGTAATGTCGATTAGGCAAATGTTAGGTGCGCTTTTATGATTTTCACAGAGACCACAATCGTATGGACAGCCTTCATCACACTCCTTTAAACCTGAGCTAACATATTCAGGTTTAGTAGAGTTATCAGTTGTAGATCCTATGTCGTCAGTGAAGGTTTCGCCCCATTTGTATTCATCTGGATCGATGGAAAGCTTGTCTTTAAAATGCCCGTGTTCCTTGCAATCTTTTCTCATCATGACCCAATTAGTTTCTGGATCAACATAGATCTCCGCTGGAATGGTTTGTAAGCATTCTGGGCAAATACTCATTGTCCGTCTTATAATATCTTCTGTCATAAGTATCAATTTCGTTAATTTTTAAGAATAATTTTGTTTAATTAACAATTTGTTTAATTAAAACAACATTCTATTTGAATTTTATAAGAAAATTAATAGTATTTTAAGTATTATCGAATAAAAAAGAACTTTCCTTATAAAATCAATACTTTTAATTTGGAAACTACTGGTAAAAAATAAGAATTTACCGGTTAATTTCAATGTAAACTTTATATTCCATTTTCAACAATAGAAAAATAACTTAATACTAATAAGAAGGTTCTTTAGTCCAAATTTTAGTAATTTAGCCAAACCGTTATGGTTAGAGATTCTCATTGCCAGAGTTGAATCTCGAGAATTTTAATAAAGGGAGACTCCTGCCACCAAGACCTAATAAGAAGGTCAGAAATAAAATAGGGGGAGGAGGGCGAAATGAGTGTGTATTACCACACTACCAAAAGACAAAAATCCAGGGCGGGGCAGGAGTCATGGTTAGATTTAAATTCCTATTTTATTTTTTTTAGAGTTGTTTTTATTACTTATATATAAATTTCTATCTTCAACGATAATTATATGTTTTACACATATAAATTTTTATCTTATTATACTAATATCTTTAGTCTTATTTAAAATAATTGTCAATATTTTGATACTTTTGTCGGAATGTAATGAACTCTACACTTTTCTAAATAAAATTTTCCTAATTTGCTATTAGTTAATCGTCAATTATTTTTTATAATGAGAATTATCTTTAGCAACTTAAAAGAATTTATTTTTTTTTTAATTGTTCGGTAAGAAGTGACATTGTTGCAGAAAAAAGCAGAGTCAAATCAAAACGATCGAGATAAGGCCGAGAAAGATTTAAGTTTAAATGTTTGGACTTTAGTGTTCGTAATAATTGGTTTTGTAGCATCTTGGTTAAATATGACATATATACAAGATGCTCCTCGCTCAATTGAAGTTTTAGCGTTTCTTTCAATCATATTCACGACGATGATTCCGGGTATAATAATAGCCTTAGTTAACAGGTATTGGGGGTATGGTTATTTGATAGGATTTGCGACTGCGGGTATTCCGTTTTTAATTATTGTAGACTTATTTATTGGAGGTTACACTTTCGCTACAACTCTATTTATATTTATCATATTGTGGTTAATTTTTTGGAAGGCGTGGCGTAGTTTGAGTTCAATAAGAACTGGTTCACTTGAGGAGGAGCCTATAAAAAAACTATAATAAAACAATCTGTTTACATTTAACACACGATTTCCTATCAGTCTGAGCTTTTATTGCGCATTTTAGGCAATATATAGTTTTACACTTAGGACAAGTATAAATATCTTCTGACAAATCGCCTTTATGAAACAGACATAAATTATCTGATACTGTAAAAGAGGGCGGTAGGGTTGGGGGAGGGGGTGTTTTTTTATTGCTCATTTCTTGAGATGTTTATTACTTATGGATATGAATATCTTCTATTGAGACATTGACAATTTTCTCAATTGCGAGGAATTTTTCCTTTATAGCGTCTACAGACATGGTCCCCGATTTTAGAGTGTCTCCTAACAGATAGGTTTCATAGAAGCAATTTTCTAGCTCATAACAAATTCCTGTAGTATGGAGGATGTCTTTACTTAAGTTAAGCTCGTTAAGGATGGTCGATATTCCCTTCACTAGATCGGGCGAGAACTCAATTAATTTAATTAGAATTTTTTTTATATCATTCGTATTAGTAGGAAAGCAGCTAATTTTTATTGAATCTTCGCGAGAAATGAAAATTAGCAAGTAATAAGGAGCCTCGTTGATTTCCATTTTAACTTCTTCTGGGAAAAGAGTAGAATTAAAATCCTCTCTTGATAAGATTTTTCCAATAGAAATTTTATTTTTTTGTTTTCCGTAGTTGTTATTTACACCCATGTTTATCAAAATTTAAAATGTGATGAGAAGAGTATATGTCTAATAATGAAATGATTTTATTTTAAATTTTTAGTTTTTTTTTGAAAAGTATAAGGATGTCACTAGAATAATATTTACATTTTAAATCGTAATCGTTTTCATTTTTTATTAGGAATAGTTTTAGGTTAGAAAGTAGTCGAAAGATGTCGTACAAATGGATTAATAAAAATATAGAAAAAACTTATGGATTTAATATAGAAAAATTTAATTCAGATGATAATCGTTTTCACGCGATTTACTTCTTAGACAATGTAAGCGGTTCTTTACTGCTTAGCAAAAAATATACGCGCAACACGAAATTTTCTTCTCATGAAGATTTGATAAGTGGGTTTCTTAACGCACTTAATCTTTTTATAAGTGAGATTAAACCTGAATCAATAAACGATGAGATTCAAGAAGTGAATTTTAAAGAGAGTCGAATTTTATACGAAAGGAGAGGTAGATTATCAGTGATTGCGATTTCGAAAAAAACCAATTTGCAAGTAGAGAGAGTAATTTTACATCAAATTATGGAAGATTTTTATTATAGGTTCGAATCTGCAATAAGGAATTTTAATGGAAACATAGACCCTTCAATTCTACAATATAAAAAAAGATTAGAAAATACGAATTTAAATAATTTATTCAGATTTGACATCCAATTATAGCTTTAGATAAGAGTAAAGAAGATTTCAACCTTTAAGTAGTATTCTCGTCCTTTTTCTTCTGTTCAATTTTTTCAATCTTTCCTTCGATTAAAGAGCCAATACCTTTAATATCTGGTTTAAGTTCTGTTAGTTCTGAATCGCGAGTTTTTTGTTTTTCAATAATAAATGCTTTTTCACTGATTGTTTTTTGAATAGCATCGCTAGATTTCTCAAAGTCTGGTTTTAATTTCATTCTTTTCTCGTCCATCTCTTTTTGTTTCTCAATTCTAAACGCCTTTTCGTCAATTGAAGATTTAATAGCTTGACTCGCTTTTGTTATGTCTGGTTTTATTTCCATCCGTTTAGAATCCTCGATTCTGTGCTTTTCTCGTAAAAAAGCTTTTTCTTGCATAGATTTGCTTATTAATTCTGCGGTTTTTTTTATATCAGGTTTTAGTTCACGTTTTTTTTCGTCAATTTCGCGACTTTTTTCCATTCTAAAAGCTTTCTCAGCTACTGTAGTGCTAATAGCGTGTCCGGTTTTTAAGAAATCTGGTTTCAAATCTGTTCTCTCAAAATCTTTTTCTCTATGCGTTTCGCGTTTAAAAGCTTTTGTTTCAATAGATTGGGTAATGGATTCTCCGGCTTTAGTTATATCTGGTTTCAACTCTTTTATTTTTCGTTCTTTATCTTTTTCCATATCAATTCGAAATACTTTTTCGTTAATCGTTGCCTTTATTGCCTCTCCTTTACCTACAATATCTGGATGTATTTCTATTTTTTTTTGTTCGGTCTCTTTTCTTTTCTCAATTCTAAAAGCTTTTTCAGCGATAGTTTTGCTTATTGCTTCACCCGTTTTCAGAAAGTCTGGTTTGATCTGCATTCTACTGAGATCGCTTTCTCTTTGTTTTTCTCTTAAAAAAGACTTCTCCTCTATGGATTTACTAATTGCATTACTTGCAGTTTGCGTGTCCGGTTTTAAATCTAACAATACCGAAGCGCTCTCTTTCTTCTTTTCTATTAAAAAAGCTTTTTCATCAATATTTTTACTGATTACCTCTCCTTTATGTTCAATGTTAGGTTTGATCTTCATTCTGAGTTCATCAGATTCTCTCCTTTTTTCAATTAAAAAAGCTTTATCATCAACAGTTTTACTTATTGCTTCACCTACCCCTCTAATATCAGGTTTTAGATCGATCCTTATGTGATCTTCTTCTCTGTGTTTCTCTCTCAGAAAAGCTTTTTCACTTATGGATTTTTCAATCACTTCACCAATTTTTTCGATTTCAGGTTTGATCTCCATTCTTATTAAATCTTGTTCTCTTTGTTTTTCTCTCATGAAACTTTTCTCTGAAATTAATGAAGATATAAGATCTTTGCTCTCTTCAAAAGCAATTTTTCGTTCTTCCTCGAAACTCTTGAAGTAATTCTCTCTATCTTCTTTTTCTTTTCTATATAGGTCATCTACGATCTTTTTCTGCTTCTCTATTTCTTCAGGGGTTAAAGGTTTATCGTTTTCTTCCAATTTTCTCACACTAGGAGTAAATTATTGTTTTTTTAAATATAATATCAAAATTTGTATTTAATAATTTACTTATCTAAGATTTAATAGATTTCAATATCATAAATGTTCAAATTATTCCAATTTTTAAAAACATAGAATTATGGAATGGAGCAACAATCAGAACTTTGAGTAAGGAGTTTATTTTATTGGAATAGGTTCAAATGAGTTGTCCGATATCGATTCCGTTAAACTAATCATGGTAAGTCTCATTGAGAGCATTTCCATTATTTCTTTGAAAAGTTTTTTGTAAATATCAGAGCCTTTAATAATTTTAAAATTACTCGCTAAATCTTCATATTTTTTTCCCAATTCTGTTTTAATTTCGTCTTGATTGTTTAATGCAATAGCTTGAACCTTCAACCATCCATCAATAATGGTTTTAATTTTAATTTCAATCTCATTAAGAAGGAAATAAGAGATTTTTACTTCCTTCTTCTTATTTGCTCTATCAAGATAATCCTTATCTTGATACATAGGTTTAAGAAGTAACCCTAAATTAATGATTAAAGGCTGAATTTGAAGTTTCTCAAATGAATCTGATAAAAGATTCATTACCTGTCTTTTTTGTGTTAATTGAGCGTAATCAATATATTCTTGAACAAATTTCATCAACGCATTTTTTACTAGAAGTTCTTTAAAATCACTTACGGATTCAACTCCAATATCTAAAGTAGTTTCTATGCAGTAATATACAGAATTCATAAAAGGTTTTATATTCTTAAAAATTGAAAAATAATAGATAAATTGGGTGATTTTACTTAAAATTTCCATCTTAAGACTATCTGAATCATAAAATTCATCAATCTTTTTATCCAAATTAAATTCTAGCTCAGAAATCGAGAGGAATTGTCTTATTTCAAAATATTTTGATTCAAAATCCATTATTAAATTTATTAAACCATCTTATTAATAAAATGTTATTTTACACTTACAAAAATGTAAATTCGTTAAGAAGAAGAAATAAAAAAAGGTATTAATTTTATTATTACAATGGAACTAAAGCGGTACTGCCGTGTTCCTTAGCACTATCAATAAGGGACATCAACTCTTCGGTGGAAAGTGATACTAAATCAAAAACGGTCATTTTTGATAATTTAAGAATGGCTTTTACTGTGTCAGCTAAATTATTGCAATCGCCAGAAAAAAATACTTTACGTTTCCCGAATTCACTCCGAAGTCGTTCACCCACCTCATTAATAGCACAATATCCTGCAACTAATCCTTTGTCTAAACCTTTTTCTTTCAAGATTTCTACAAGATTTTCGTCGTGACCTTTGCCCATTACTAAGAACCAACCTCCTTTGAATTTCTCTTGATGATCATAAGCAAATACTTGTAAAGTAGCTAAGGGATTGTTTTGGCAACCTTCTCTACATAATAATTCAGTACCTTTCACAATCATAACATCCTCAGGGAACTCTTGTAATAAATCCCAAGGGTATTTCTCTGTATATTCGTCCAAATTTTTACCTACTACTTGAATTTTACTTAAATCCCCTTGTCCCAATCCTCTCTTGTTAGCTATTTTAAGGTGAGGAATATCGTCTAAGGTTAACCCAAAAACCCTTGCTCCAACGACATCTACGGCTAATGTGTCTCTTCCACCTATTAAAATATTAAAATGTTTCACTAGCCGATCCTCCCATGCTGTAGGCGGGTAATGTCCGTGAATTGTGCCCTCAATTCCATCAATAATCGTTATGTCTGGTTTAATATATTCATAAACGTCTACTAATTTAGAATGTAGATTATAGTTATGATCTTTTCCTCGATCAGCATGTTGGGGAAATCCCCATTGATTTTTTATTCCGAGCGTCACTCCTGCCATTGAATGAGTTTTAAGTTTAGGAAGATTTATATAAGTGATTGAATCCCTATTTTTCATGATTTTAATTATAGTTTTAGGCAATCTAAAAGTTTTTAAGTTATATCCCTTAGATTTATCTTCGGCAGAAGATTTCCCCTTAAATTCAAAAGTTTCCGTATCCTCTTCGTCTAAATATATTATATTTGCGCCAGTTTCATCACATACATCTTTAAAGCCATTGATTGCGAATACAATTCGAGTCATGTTTGCTTGAGTAGAATTCTCCATTACATAAATCTTGGCACCTCTATCTCCAAGATATTTTATCACCTCTTTAAGTACTTCGGGAGATGTGTATGCGTGTTTCTTCGAATCAATTCCATTTACCTTAATATATACTTCTTTTGAGTTTTTTAAGATTGGTTTAGATTTTAATAAATTCGTAAATATCTCATTTACAGCCTTACTAACACCCATTTTTGTATCTGATATAAAAACCTCAGTCATTTTAATCGTTTAATTATAATTTTAATATAAATAATCGCGATTAATTATAAAATGATTTCATAAAAGAATTAATATTTCAAAATGAAAAATATTATAAATTAAAGACTATTTGGTCTTTCATAATATTTCATTTTGAAAAAAACTTTCTTATTTATATCTTTTATACAAAAATGTGGCCTAAAGGATTTAAATTCTTCATAGAGTTCTCAGAGGATTTAAAAACTATATTTATATTCAACACAGTCAAAGATTTTCCGAAAGGATTAACTTACTACGATTTAAAGAAGTTTGGAAATATACCACACTCGAAGATCTATCGAATGATGAAAGAATTAGCAAAAGAAGGTTATTTATCAAAAAAAGACGATGTAAGTAAGGATACTGGTCGACCTAAACACTTATATTTTCTAACCGAAAAAGGAATAAATAAATTATCAGATCTTCGTCAAAAAATCGGAAAAATATTTGAGTTTATCAAACATCGATTTCCAGAAAGTGGTTTAGAATTTGATCATGAGAAGTTTCTAAAAGGAGCGACCTTTTGTGTGTGGTCTAGTCCAGTTGAATACTTAATGCAGAAGGACATATCTATTGAAGAAAAAATGAACGCTTTGACATCTATGGAAGATGATGTGAATGAAATATTGCGAAAAATAAAAAAAGAAAAATTAAAACTGCAAAAAATAAATAATTTTAAATCAGAGGAGTAGGATATTCATGAATTCAATGCGAATGATATTTAAATATTGGTCAAAATCAAGAAAGGATTTCATTATTCAATTTACTTTTCTTATATTATCGACGATTTTTTACACGTTTACACCCATATTTATAGGGAGAATGATTGGGGCTGAAGTTGTTACTGTTGACAATTTATTAGTTAATTTCTTATTCATATTAGTTTCCGCATTTTTAGTGTATTTTACCAGCCGGACCGCTAGACTTAAAGGCGCAGAAGTATCATCAAGAGCGATATATTATTTACGAACTGATATTAGTAATGCAATCTACCGCCAATCATTTTCATTTTTTGATAAGACTGAAACGGGTCAATTAATTTCAAGAGCCACTAGCGATATTGAGGAGACTCAAATGATTTTTGGTATGGGATTAACTTTAGGGTTGCAATCAATTCTTCAAATGGGGGGTGTTTTTATAGGTTTTCTACTTTTTAGCTTTGAACTATCGATTTTTTTAATATCAGCATTGGGAGTTTCTCTACTAATATCTTACTCCATCGCAAAAAAGTTGAAGCCGATCTTCTTAGAAACACGACAGAGTTTTGGCGAATTAACTAGTACAATTAGAGAAAATATCGTGGGAGCTGAAGTTGTTAGAATGTTTAACACTCAAAATAAAGAACGTCAAAAGTTTCAAATCAATAATAAAAGATTTTATAAAGCCAGCGTTGACTCTGTTAAATTTAACTCCTTATACATGCCCATTGTTTTTGTAGTAATTGGTTTCATGACAATCATCACTTTTTTCCTCGGAGGAATGTGGTATATTGAGGGAAAAATGGCATTAGATACAATTATTACATTGATCTCTTTTATAGCTTCACTTGGATTCCCTATAGTAATGTTGGGGCAAATTATGTTGCTTTATGTCCAAGCTGATGCTGCACTTACACGCGTGAGAGAAATCCTTGATTCTGCACCTGAAATTGAAGATTCCCCAGACGCAATTCCTCTAAAATCTGCTAAAGGTGAAATCGTTTTTGAAAACGTATCTTTTGGCTACACATCCGAACACAGAATCTTGAAAAATATTTCATTTAAAATCCCGGAGGGGAAAAAACTCGCGATATTGGGCACGACTGGCTCCGGAAAATCAACGATAATAAGTTTAATTCCGAGGTTTTATGAAATCAATGAAGGTACTATCAAGATTGACGATATCGATGTAAGAAATTATGTATTGAAAGATTTACGAAGAAATATTGGATTAGTGTCTCAAGAGACTTATTTGTTTAATAAAACTATCGCGGAAAATATAGCGTATGGTAAGGAAGATGCTAGAAGGGAAGAAATCGTAGAGGCTGCTAAAATTGCAGAATTACACGATTTTATTACAACCTTACCAAAAGGTTACGATTCATTAGTAGGGGAAAGAGGAACTAGATTATCAGGAGGGCAGAAGCAACGTTTATCTATTGCTCGGGCTTTAATTGTAAAACCAAAAATTTTGATTTTCGATGATTCTACTAGCTCTGTTGATGTCGAAACGGAATTTAAAATACAGAAAGCTCTTGCAAAAATAATGAAAGATACAACGACCATAATTATCACACAACGTATATCCACGATTCGAAATGCGGATTTAATATTAATCTTAGATAGAGGTCGCGTAGTTGGCTTAGGTAATCATGAGGAATTAATCAAATCAAATGTTTTATATAAACAAATATTTGAAACTTTATTTCAAAAACAAAAATCTAAAAGAGGAACCTATGATGAGTAATAATCATAAAGATAAAGATAATGAAGAAAAGGAAATAATTCAACCTAGTGTTGGTATGCACCATAGGTTTACGATGGATAGTGGTAAGTCTAAATTAGAACACTCTCGACGTGAATTATGGAAATGGCTTTTTTCATATTTGGGTCGTTATAAGTGGAAATTCCTAAGTTTTTTTACTTTATTATTAATTGGAACGCTTATAACTTCAGTAAGTCCCATTATTTCAGCAAGCATAATTGATAATGGTATTATTGCTAAAAATATTCTCTTTATTGTTATTATGAGTAGCATTTTCATCTCATTACTTGTAATCATGGCAATTACAACTTATGTTGCTCAGTACGGTATGGGGAAAATATCGCAAAAAATTACTTTTGAAGTTAGAAATGACCTTTTTTATAAACTACAAGATATGTCTTTAAGTTATTTTGACAAACGATCGTCTGGGGATATAATGTCTATAACAACTAACGATGTAACTCAACTTAATCAGTTAGTAGGAGGCCAATTCGTTGCAATTATTTCAAGTATTGTTGGTTTAGTTCTCACGATCATCATAATGTTTTTTCTCAATCCATACCTCGCTCTACTCTCTTTAGTTATTTTTCCGATATTCTTTTTCTTTACTTATTTATTTAGAAAAGTAGCAATGAACCTCTTTAAAGAGTCTAGAAAAACAATCGGCAAAGTTACCTCCTCAATCCAAGAAAATATTGCAGGAGCAAAGGTTGTTCAAGCATACGGGCAGGAAAAAAAGGCTTCTGATGAGTTTGATGAAGCAAACACAGCTAATTATAACGCTATGTTAAAAATAAGGAAATTTATGGGTACAATCTTTCCTTTAATTTCGCTCGTTACTACACTACTTACTGCAGGCATTTTATTGGCAGGAGGCTTTGTAGTTTTAGGAGATGTCTCTATATTTGGAACTACAGTTTCAGTCGGAGTTTTAAGTGCATTTATTAGTATTTTAGGACAATTTTTTAGACCTTTTATGACATTAATGCAGATTCAAGAGATGATCGCAGCTGCGTTAGCAGCGAGTGATAGAATATATTCTTTACTTGAGGAAAAAGTCGAAATTCCAGATAGTGAAAACCCAAAACTACTTGAAAATGTGATTGGGGAGATAGGATTTGATTCTGTAAATTTTGGTTATACTTTAGAAAATGGGGAAGTTGCTAATGTTAAATCAGAATCGCCTCAAATCGGATCCCAAGCTATGAGTCCGCCGGGAATGTCAGGACCTCCAAACTTATCAGATAATCCAATGATGAAACAAATGATGGAACGAGCGATGGATTTTACGAAAGCACTTCCAGAACCATATTCTTCTTTTATGATGAAGAATGTCATGCTTATGCCTCAAAATATTAGACAGAAATTATTTATGAGCCTAATGGGGCAAAATCCTTCTGAATCTCCAAAACTAATTGACACTATATTAGCTGAATTTAATTATGCTGTACCGGGCACGGATAATGCTGTTAATCATCCGGAGTTAAAAACATCCTTTAAAGGATCAGATTCAACAGATGATCAAGAAGAAGTATCTATTCCAGCTCTACCTCCTGAAGCAATCTTACAAATGAGTAAATTCCTAGAGAAAAATTTGAAAGGTAAAGCTACAATTCAATCTTCAAGTAGTGGAATGGGCGAAGGCGGTGGAATGATGGGAGGAGGTATGCCACGTATGTCGCCTCAATCCATGCTTAGGATGTTAGCTTCTATCACAATTGAAAGAGAAGTTTACGACCAAATTCCCAAAGTAGTTAGAGATGCATTAGATGAAGAAAAGAAAATAATTCAGCACGAACAATCAAAGGGTTTTGTGTTAAAGAACGTAGATTTAGATATTCCTTCTGGTAAAACTATGGCTATCGTTGGGGAAACTGGTGCAGGTAAAACAACTATAACCAAACTGATTTCTCGATTTTATGATGTAAATGATGGAAAAGTAACCCTTGACAATATAGATATTAGAGAAATCAGTAAGAATGATCTTCGCAAGCTAATTGGTATGGTGCCACAAGATGCGTTTCTATTTACAGGAACAATAAAAGAGAATTTACTATATGCCTACGACAATCCTACACCTGATTTAGAAGAGAAAATGATTGAAGTATCAAAATTTCTCGGTTTACATAATTTCATTGAAGCATTACACAAAAAGTATGATACTAAACTTAAAGAGAATGCTTCTAATATATCAATTGGACAGCGTCAATTGATAGCTTTTGCTCGAGCTTTAATAACGGATCCAAAGATCTTAATTCTTGATGAAGCAACCTCTTCCGTTGATCCTTATACTGAGACATTAATCCAAGATGCTTTGGATAAAGCAAGGCATGGAAGAACAACTATAATTATTGCTCATCGGCTTTCAACTATTAAAAATGCAGATCATATTATTATATTGAGTGCTGATAAGAAAGGGATACTTGAGCAAGGGACTCATGATTCATTACTTGAATTAAATGGCAAGTACAAGCG
>JAGXNS010000109.1 GCA_019894855.1 Promethearchaeota archaeon | reverse complement strand
AATCAATCGTTTTAAGTTTATTTGATGACGATGGACCCACACCTAAGATTTACTGGCCAACTACAATGGACGAATCGTCTCGTTTGTTAATCGCGATGAAAACGATTTCGCTCTTAATGGGAGATTCTGTTTATCAAAATGGAACTTCATCGGATACCGTTAATTATTTCGGTATATTACCTTTTCCAGATTTAAAAATGAACGGGTTGACATATTTCTTCTTAATACTTGATCCGATGGCAAGAGGGAACGCAAAAGCAGCCACGATTACCGTTCTAATAAATGAAGATGATAGGGTTTTTTTCTACGAAAACATGAAATACTTAAGAATTATAATAGATAAATCGGCGTCAAAAGTTCAATTAGCTAAAACGTTAGAAGAAAACCAAAAAATTATGGAAGATTTAAAAGAAGAATTATTCAACTTTACTAGCGAGATAAAGAATCCGTTCCTAAATTTAAGACAAATTAAAATTCTTATGACGGGATTGGATCGAGCGGGAAAAACAAGTTTCTTGCATGCCGTTAAGCAACGATATAGTGAAATTATTAAAACCCTTCCAACTAAAGGAATCGCACGAACCGAAGAAAAGATATTCGAAGAACAAAATTCTAAGATATCTCTCTGGGATTTAGGCGGTCAAAAGAAGTATAGGGATAAGTTTATTGAACAAAGAAAAGTTTACCTCTATAATGTTGATCTACTCTTTTACTTTATCGATATTCAAGATTCAGAAAGATTAGCAGAAGCAATTGGATTGTTTGGAACCGTCATTAATTCCCTGATAGAATTGGAAGAATTTCCCCCTATAGTTATCTGTCTTAATAAATTTGATCCTGATATTAAAAACGCGAAGGATATTAAAAAAAATATTAAAACTGTAAATGAAAAGATAAAGGAAATCTCTGAAAGATTTTTTGTGAAGATTTTCCAGACTTCTATCTTTGATCACTGGTCTTTAGTATCGGCATATTCTTTTGGACTTTCACAACTCAGTCCAAATAGAGAGTTATTCGAAAACCAATTGAAGCAATTTGCTAAGAAAATAAGCTCCGATGCAATCCTTTTACTCAACGAAAATGGAATTATCCTCTCTAATTTCTCTAAGCCCGGTATTTCTGAAAAGGTTTTTGAAATATCTGCCCCTCACTTCCAAACACTGTATAAAACATTTAAAGAGTTTAAAATATTAAAGCAAGATTTTTTAATTTCTTCGGGAATAACTTCCGAATCAAAAAAAATAATCTTTAAAAGGATTCCGGTTGAGAAATATAACCTTTACCTACTTTTGTTCTTGGAAAAAGAGTTAAATATGGATAAAATCGATAAAAATTTACCTAAATTATCTAAAAATCTGAATGAATTAATCCAGACTTATATATAATTCATTTTAAAATAAAAAGAAAAATTTTAATAGTTTGAAGCTTGTTCGTGTAACTTCCTTTTTTTCCTATTTGATCTAATCAATAGAGTAACACCGATTATTACTACTCCAACAATAGATACTACAACAATGATAACAATCATCTCTGTAATATCCGTATCAGTACTGATTACTTTTAAATTCAGATTATACTCATAATCAAATGTAGAAGTAACACTGTAAACAATGCCAGGATGAGGAAATTCACTCTCATCAGGTAATCCAGGCATAGAAAACCAAGCTCCTATATTCAAATTTAAATGAAAATAATCGATATAATTAAAGTAGTCTCCATTTTCATCCCAAGTTGGATCACAGGCTATCCATCCAATATTCGGCACGTAGTATTCAACCCACGCATGTCCCAAAAGGTTGTATTGTCCATCTGATCTTGTATAAAAAGACCATTCTTGTCCGAGCTGAGGTACTATAGATGGGTTATTAGTTATAACGAATCCAGTTACTTTTCGTGCGGGGATTCCTTGACATCGTAAGAGTGTAATCATTAGACTGGAATATTCGCTACAATCACCCAATTGATTATCATAAGCCCATTTAGCCCCCTTTTCTTGAGCCGGGAGGCTGTCACTATATACAAGATGGTCGACGACCCAATCGTTGATTTTTTGAGCTTTAACAATGGGATTATCGCTGGGATTTACAATGCTATAAGATTTCGCGTTTATATTAATGTCGTCTCTTTCATAATATAATTCAGAATTATTACAGTACAACGAAAACATTTCATCAGACGTGTCGTATACACCAATTTCTGAGGTATTTACATTATTAAAAAAGACTTCATTTAGTGTTACTTCGTATTGTTGGTTTAAAGTAATTGTATCATTAGAAGAAAGAGAAGTTCCATTAAATATATCATAAGTATTATTAAATCTATCGCGATAAATGAATGGATCATTATCACTACCTATGATACTACTATATTGTAATTCGCTTTCTTGATACGGTCCCGAATATTGGGTTAAAGAGGAATTTGGTTGACGATCGTTTAACCTTGAAAATTTAAACAAGTAATCTCCATTAGATCCCGATAAATGGGTTAACGTAAAATTAATTTCTACTTGATACGTAACACTTCGACTGGTTGAATAATTAGACACGCCGTCACTAGAGCTAACAGCAAGTTCAATGCTAAAATTTAACGGAAAGGAAACTATCAATAGTAATAACGCCAGTTTGAAAGCTTTCATGGTTGTTAAATAAATTAAATTATGTTTTGTAACATAATAAAAATCTCTGTTTTTATTTGTTCTGGTATTTTTCCTAAAGAAGAACATTATTAAACCAGAATTTTTATTATGTTAATAATTAAAATTTGTCTTTCTAAGGGTAAGAGACTATTATTTACAAGATTTTTCTTATTGATGGTGATAATGGAATATCACTTCTAGAAGCTACATTTAAAGAACTTAGGCATCAAAACAATAGTAATAATGTTATACCCGGATTTTTTAATGAAATAAATGAGATTATCGATAAAATTCAGGCTGCTATGGTTAAGGGTAAAAATGGGGATGACATGACTAGAATTGTCGAATCGGAAAATTCTACAATTATTATCGTTTACCATCCTCCCTCAAGAATTCTGTATTGTTCAATTTCTGATGCAGATGATGATATAGATAAACTAGTTGGTGTAATGAACAAAATATCTAATAGATTCTGGAAAAAACATCAATCTGATATAAAACTATTTAGAACTACTTCTGAGAAATCGCGATTTCAAACATTTATCGCAGATATAGAAAACATATGTCAAGGTGGAAAAGTAGCAGAAGTCTTTCCAAGATTACTTATTGGCGAGAATGTACTACCTAAAATCGTTTCAATGGGGATGATTGACGAGGAGGAGCTTCGAGTTGCCTTGAAATGTACTGGAAAAACCTCACCTTTAAGAATAGCAAGGGAGTTAGTTAAATCTCGGAACGATGTAAATAATATTTTAAAAAAATTAGAACAGTTAGATATCGTTAATTTTTAACTCCATTGGCATACTAATCCTTTCCTTGAGTTATAAAAGTATTAAAAATTAATTTATTTTGCAAAGTAAACAATCCCTATATTCGATAATAAATAGAAAAAAATAAAAGGTTGTTATATTTATCTAAATTACCTTAGAATCAATTATGAGATGTTTAGATTATGGAGAGTAATAAAAAAATTGTAGCAATTGTAATTTCACCCGCAAAAGACGCTCATACGCGCAAAGCAAAGGGATTTTCCTTAGGAGAAATACAAGAAGCGGGAAAAACGGTTGAACTACTAAGAAAATTGAACGTTGATATTGATTTTTTCAGAAAATCTAAACACGAAAGCAATATTGAAAAGCTTAGAAAACTAAAAGATACTAGCAAAAAAGCAAAAAAGAAAAAACCATTCGAAGCTAAAGAGAAGAAAAGGACGCCTTTTAAACCCACAGTTTCAAAACCAAAAAAGAAAACAGTTAAAAAGGTTGTAGCCGAGAAACCAGCTAAACCAACTAAAGCCGCTAAAAAAGCTTCTGCTCCTAAAAAAGAGAAAGTTCAAGAAGAACCAAAACCAAAAAAGAAAGCCCTTCCAGAAGGAGAAATAACACCATTAACTTCCCTTTCGGGGCTAGGTCCTGCTACTGCCAAAAAATTTGAAGAGCTTGGAGTAAGTTGTGCTGAAGAGCTTGTAAACGAAGATCCTGCAGAGTTAGCTAGCTTGATTAAAGGAGTTTCAGAAGAAAGAATCATAAATTGGATTAAAGAATGTAAAGAATTACAATAATCCTATTCTTATTATCATTGAGTTCTCCTTTTTTTGTATATTTTTACAATTTTTCTTAGAGTTGTAAAATTATTTTTGCGAAAATAAAGATTTTTATTACTGGACACTATTTTTTTGATATACTTAATATCATTTTTTTAAATTACCTAATTAATTCGGTTCAATAATGGAATATAATTACTTTGCCTACGAAAAAAAGGAAGCTAACATAACCGTTCATAAACTAGCTAAATGGTTTAGAGAAGAAAAGTTTGAAGGAGATGTAAATGAAGGTTTTATCTCTTTTCACTCTCAAAATGACTACGATGAGATTTATGGTTCGAATGCAAAAATGGAGATAACCTGGGAGAAAAAAGATAGAGACGTTTTTTTTCATGGTAAAGAAGTTCAAAATTCTATCGAGCTTTTTAGTTCAATCGGATTTACAATTATAAAAAAGGAAAGCGATTGGCTCCTTAGCCACGAATTTGTTACGTGGTACGGACAACGAACTAAGATGATGAGGAAAAGATATTATCGCGAAAAGTGTATCCATGGGATATTCTATTGTGATGTTACTGAGCGTCTAATTAATATTCATGCTAATATTATTGACAAGTTTTTTGATAATTTTAAACCTTTTATCATTAAATCCTTAAACACGATTATATGTCACGAGTGAACTAAACGTTTTTAGCTTTTTTAACTTCGCTCTCTTTTTTGACCAAAACGAAAAAATTGTCTCTTTTATTGGGGCCTCCTTTTTTTTTAATTTCCTTAATTACGAAGTTTTTTACCAATTTTTTTAGTTCTTTCCTAGAATAGAAGTGATAAAATCGATTATAAGTCAAATTCTCTTTTGAAATTGTCCAAGGAATAAATTTATCTCCATGTTCTGCTAAATCAAGATTTCTTTGTTTAATCCTATAGTTAGAACTATACAATCTTTTAATCCAATCGCGAACGAAATAATATCGATATTTTTTTTGATATTTTCTCCAAAGGGTTAAAAACAATAATCCATTATCCTTTAAAATTGCGTAAATTTGGTTTAAAGCGTGATATCGTTTATGAATGTTTTTAATATGGTGGATAGTTGCGATAGAAAAGAGGTTATTTACCGCTTCTGGTCGAATCGGTATAGAATTGATATCGCTTTGGATTAGTTCAATTGATCTTCTTTCTTTCATCGTATAATTATTTCCTGTTTTTAATCTATTGCGAGAAATTTTCAGAAATTCAATTGAGTTATCAATACCAATCAGTTTAACATCAGATTGTAAAAAAATTTTAAAATTTCGCCCATTGGCACATCCTAAATCAATATTATATCCATTAAAGGATACTCCTTTTTGAATTAGCTTATTAAAGTACACTTCAAAATCCTTCCACGGATAAAATCGTTTTTGATGATAATCGAGTGCCAAAATATCGTAAATTTTCTTACTCATCGCTCTAAGTAAAACATATTTTTTATCTAAAAAATTTCTTTACTTTACTCATAGAATTTTTGTTCTTACCAATTAGTACTAAATACTAGAAAAAATAATAATTATCTAATTTAATGTAAATTTATTTGTAATTAGTATTTTTACAGATATTATTAAATATTTATGAGTTAGATGGAACAGTGGGATAATAATGGATGAAATAGTGAATGTTGTATCCGATATTTTAGATTTTTTGAAGGGTGATGTCTACAATTTATATACGATTTATGAATCTTACATAAGAGATCTCATAATTTCTAAAAAAGTAAATATATCAGCGATTATCGATAATGAAACTAAGGAACAGATAAACAGTACGATATTTCAAATAATAAATGCTACGAATTCTGCGTTTATGACGATTGGAGTATCTAAAGATAAAATTATGTCAAATCAAGATTTACTCCAAAACTTTTTTTTAAGTAAGAGGCGTATTTTTACAGATTACAATTCATTTTTGCAACTTGGACTAAAGGATTATATC
>JAGXNS010000108.1 GCA_019894855.1 Promethearchaeota archaeon | reverse complement strand
GGATTCATATTAATAGGAGGAGATTATTTTTTCAGATTTAGCGATTAATAGAAATATTGAATATATTCAGCAAAGAAATGAATTTGACTATTTGAAGGCTTTAATTAATTCTTTAGGAAATGGCAGATGTGTTGGTATCTTATTACACGGCCCTCCTGGAACAGGTAAAACTCTTTTAGCAACATCCCTTGCTAAGGATTTCAATTCTTCATATTTTATAATTGATGGTTCACCAGATCTTGATAGAAGAGACATCGAAGGGAATTGGGAGTTATTTAAAGGCGATACTAAGTTCAATCATGGGCCATTGACGAGGGCTATAGAAGACGCAAATAAAAACGGCATATCTTTTATTGTTATAAATGAAATAAATGCGATTAGAGAAAGTGAGCAAATCTCGTTAAATTCCCTACTCTCAGAAAGTCATATCAACTTGATTTCGAAAGGATTTGAAAGGTGTAGCTTAAAAGAAACGAGTAAACTTGTTATAATTGGGACGATGAACAAGAGCGTATTAGGCATTAATAAACTTCAAGAAGCATTTGAAGATCGTTTCTTAGTTTGCCCTGAAATAACATATCCCACAAAACAGAAAGAGATCGAAATTGCTGTTAAACTATCAGGATGTAAAAAAATGGTCGCTGAAACCGTTGTAGACGCAGCTAGGCAGATCAGAAAGCAAGCAATAAAAGATTTTTCGATAACTAAAATATTCTCTACCAGATTAATTGTTAACTTCTGCTTGATTGTATCAAATATGTCTTCAGATTATTTAAGATATAATATTGAGAATGTTATCATCAATAAATTAGGTGAGAATCAAGAAGAAAAAAAAAGTATCGCGATGATACTGGATGGAAAACTATTTGAAGACAACTTAAAGAAATATCTAGTCCCTAATTCTGATGCTAAATCAGGTATAAAGACGGGTTTAATTTCTCCGAGAGCTCCTGAAGCCAAAATTATTAGCAATTTTAAAAGTAAAGTGGAAAAGTATGTGTTTGAATTAGGAAATGGTAAGTATAAAAACAAAAACGGAAGTCTTATGTGGAAATTTTTCGATTGGTTTTGGCAACAACATAGAACATCTTTAAAAGATTACATACAATTAACTGAAAAACTTGGGTATCATAAGGTTTATAAGGAAAATACAGGACACGACCACCTTTACAATGGAGAGATAACATTTCGCTATATAAAGTGGCTATATCGAAATAATAATAAAGACTTAATGGATTTCATGAGGCGAATCTGTCCTGTGGTAGATTAAATTAATGATTCAATCTTATATGTAAGTGGGGTGATCAATTTATCAACTTTGTATGACCTTTTTGAAAAAGATTTCTTCTCAGATTTATTTGCTCTAATTAATATCGGCAAAAGAATAAGTGGAAAGAAGGATATTTACATTGAATTTAACCAGAATTCACTGCTTACTTTTACTGATGGAAGGTTTATATATTTACCAAAAAAGTTAAAAGATGATATATCTACAGCCCAAGGTTTAGTCGCGCATGAAAGTGGACACATAGGTTATGGTTCATTTGAATTATCTTTTATAAAACTCATTGACATTTTTTCAAAAAAATACAACTTACCACAATACTTCATAAAACAAGTTATCAATGTTGTAGAAGATGTAAGAGTTAATTCTTTAAATAGTATTAAATTCCCAGGGTTCTACAATAATTTGCGAGCCTTCACATTACAATTACTTCCTGATTTAATCCTTAAAATGAAGTGCTCAGGAGATTTGCTCATTTATATTAATTTATACATGGAAAACTACAAAGGATTTCAAAAAAAGCCGAAATTCAGAACGCGAAATATGAGCAAAGAAGAATGGCGTGTGATTTCCACGGCAAAAAAATTCCTCCTGAAGTCGTTAACGCCCGCTTCGTCGATAATTACGATTGATCAATTATGTAAAGTTTTAAAAAAGTTTTATATGAAAAGAAAAATAAGTAAGACTAGAGTTCCTCGACATAATGTGAGCAACAAAGCATTTCATGAGCCGAATTACGATGATTGCTGTGAAACAGACGATATTGGTGATTATAATGAATTATTTGAAATTATGGAAGATGTAGATTCTGAAACATATTTAAAAGAACTTCAAAATTCAGAATTCATGGAAGATCCTTGCCTTTACGAAAATATTGAAGAAGGAGAATACCATCATAATCCGCTAGTAGACCTCGAACCTTTAATAAATCATTTTGAAGAATTTATCGAGCGGGGCAAAAAGTTAGAATCATCAGAATTAAGTTCAGCTAGCGAAAAAGTAATTGAGAAAATTAAGGATCTAGATCTTGATACAGCGGACATTGAGAAATTAATAGATGAAGTTGAGCGAGATTCAAAAAATGAAGCTATAAAAGACTACATCAAAGAAGCTCTTAAATCTAATGAATTTGATTTAAACAAGGACGAATTTAAGCAATTAGACACTAATGAAAAATTAGAGTTAATACTTCGAGATAACGAGATTCTGAAAGCTGTTGAAATTGAGGATTTAATTGCGATTTTGAATAACGAGAATCAAAATGACAAAGTTTCACTAAAGGATGTTAATTTCATTAATGAAATTAGTAAATTGGTGTCTAATTCTCAAACTGCTATGGAAGGAAGGCTTTTGTTAATTGAAAATCAGGACCAATTTAATGAGGCTGAAAGAAAGGTAAATGATGTATATATTGAAAATGAAGATATGAGATCAATAGGATTATCGTACAATGAAATTGTGAAGACACATTGCAACATAATAACTAAGTTGAAGTATTTATTTCGAGATTTGAGAAACCAAAATGATGTTGACAATTCTCAAAAAAGAGGACGATTAAACAATAAGTTTATTAAAGCAGTTACGAGCGATTTTAAATATAATAAGTGTTTCACGAGAAAATTAACTCAAAAAGAATTGAAAATCTTAATGATGGTGGATATTAGTGGAAGTATGGCAGGAATTAAATTAGAAGCAGCCAAAGTTGCTATGGTAATGTTATGCGAATCTCTCTATGAAATTGCTCAATTGCGTATCGTACTCTTTACTGGCGAATATGATGCCTTAAATATTCAGCTAAAGGATTTTGAAGAATACCCAGATATTAAAAAATTTGATAAATTTGGGCGCCATCAACGCATTGGGAGCAATTTAGATGGTGTGTCCCTAAAACATGAAACAGCTAAACTAGAAAAGAATGTATTAATCTTAATGATTTCGGATGGTCAACCTGCAGGTACTCAATATGGATTGAATGATGCAATAAAGGAGATTCAAGATGTTAAAAAAAAATTTAAAGTCTACGCTTTTTCTATTGATGCTAAAGGGGATTATCTCAACAAACTATATGGCAACAACTGGATTTTAACAAAGTCATCAGATAGAACAGATCTAGCGGAAAAATTAACGCAGTTCTGTAAACTTGTTGTAAAAGAATATTTTCGGTAAAATTGGTTATTAAACTGTATTAAAATTGCTACTCCTATAGTTTCATAAGTTTATCATAGAATTGTAAATTTCCAATTGAACATTTGAAACCTTTTTTTGATATAATATATTACCATTTATTATAACCAAAATCAAATAGAGTGAGATTAATTGTTTGATTATAAATCGTATAAAGATGTTGATTTAAAAGGAAAGAAAATTTTGATGAGAGTTGATATTAACTCTAATATCGATGTTGAAAATAATAGAATTCGCGAATCACCTCGCATTCACGCTCTAATCCCCTCATTGGAAGAACTTAAAGAGAGTGCTGTAGTAATTATGGCACACCAATCTCGACCAGGCAAGAAAGATTTCACCTCTTTAGAATTACACGCTGAAGAAATAAGGAAACTGTTAGATCGCCCTGTTAAGTACGTTGAGGATATATTCGGAGAAAAAGCAATTAATGCAATAAAGAATCTTAAAGTAGGCGAAGTGTTAGTCCTCAATAATGTACGAATGTGGGAACTTGAAACTAAACAATTTAAAGACTTTTCTGAAGCAGCAAACTTGGAGATGATTAAAATCCTATCACCTTTATTCGACTATTTCATCGCAGATGCATTTGGAGCAGCCCACAGAGCACAACCTTCGATAATTGGCTGGCCAACATTAATCGCAGGACCCACAACCGTTAAAGAGTTCGAATACATGACTAAAATCTTAGAATCCCCCGAAAAACCAATGATTATGCTTATTGGAGGAGCTAAAGCTATAGATAAATTTAAAGCCATGAAGTTCAATTTTGAAAACGAAAAATTAGATTACGCGCTCTGCTCTGGTTTAACAGCTATATTAATCTTAGAGGCTATAGGAGTTGATACTGGAGAAGCAAACCGGGGAGCAATAGTAAAAGATTTAGAGAAAGCAAAGGATGACATTAAGGAGACTTACGAAAAATTTAAAGACAAGATCATATTACCTACAGATTTAGTAATTGATGATAATGGTAGCAGAAAAGCAATTGGCATCGACGAATTAAAGGATTATAACGCTGTAACTGGTGATATAGGCCCTAAAACTACAGATGAATTCACAGAAATTATAATGAATGCAAAAACTATTATTGCTAACGGACCACCGGGTATTTTTGAAAAAGAAGTATTTAGAAAAGGCACATTTGACATGGTTAAAGCAATGGCTGAAGCTGCTAAAAGTAGAGGTGCTCTTTCTGTAATTGGAGGTGGAGAAATGGGAACTGCAGCAGAAATGTCCGGTTACGCTCAAGAGGTTTCCTTCATTTCTACTGGTGGGGGTGCTATGTTAGAAATACTATCAGGAAAAGATGTTCCAATGGTTAGAGCTTTAAGAGAAAAAAAACCTTAAATATTTCATTAATTATTTTTTTATATTTTTTCTAGTGATATTAGTCGTGTTTAACTAGATTAATGATCTTTCAGAAAAAACTAATAAATTATTTATTTTTTAATAATCTAAATTATTTATCTCAAATTTTAGTATTTTTTATACTTAAATTAGGGAAATCAATCATGGGCCCGTGGTCTAGCTCGGTATGACGTCTGCTTGACGTGCAGAAGGTCGTGCGTTCAAATCGCGCCGGGCCCACCATATTATAAAAAAGTTTTGATTAAAATGCCGATAAGATTTCGCTGGTCATCAAAGGAATACTTACCAATTGCTCTAATGCTATTGGGAGCGTGTGGAATTTTCCAAGTCTTGTTTATATTCTTGGCTCAATTCATACTGGGAGTAGGGAATTATTTAGTTGTAATTTTAATACCGATTGGCACTACTATTGCTCTGTTTTTTGGCGTAGTTATTATATTCGAGTCTTTTGTCCAAGTTGAAAGAAGAAAGAAAAATAAAAGCCAATTCCAAAAGTCAAGGCTAGAGTCATCTAAATTTCGAAAATTACTATATTTTCCCATTATTAGACCGATAATTATAGTTTTTCCTATTTTTACTGCTATATTTATTAGTACCTATGGGATAAGTCTGATCTTTTTAGATGATGTAATGGCATTTTTGATATCTGAAAATGTTTCAGCAATAACCTCATTACTTATAGCTAACCTAATTGAAAAGAAATATGCAAAGGTAAATCGGTATTAACCACTCACAAACTATACATTCTTGAAAGAATTGCATATTCTATAATAATTTTTATTTATTTGCTCAGTCAAACTTTATATAATTGATTGTTTAAAATTTAATTGTAATCACTAGAAAATCTCCAATATTGATTTGAATTACAATAATTAGGTTTTTATAAATGAAAAAGCTCGAAGTGCGATGCCCATCTTGTTCAAGTAGAGGATTTATTGAAATTTCAGAAAAAGCAGTGGAAAAAGCTGCAAGAGGAGTTTATGCAGTAAATATATCGGAAGGAGTTGCTTGTGAACATTCTTTTGTTGCTTACATCGATAAAAATCTTTCAGTAAGAGACACCTTTATTGCAGATTTTCAATTAGAGCTTCCTGAAATATCTTCCCCACGAGTTAAAGAAACTGAAATGTCCCCTCAATTAGAATCCATTGATGTAAACCTTATCAAACTTAATTTAATTGCCTCTTTATTAGCAAACATAATTCGAGCGATTTTTTTTAAAAGAAAAGTATTGGTGCTTACTGATCAAACATTTATGATCGATCAGATTCAAAAATTTTTTGATTACATAATGGAAAATTCCTTTAAAGCTTCAATACTCGTAAAATCAGAAGATCAATACCAATTCGCGAGTTATAAAGATTACATTGTATTGAAAAACAACTTAATTCTTCAAGATACCTACGATATTCTTAACCCAAAGAAAATCAGTTTTGAAAGATCTTTAGTAAGAAAATTTTTGGAAGAATACGAACCTATTCCAAGCATAATTTATTTACATGAGGGAATCCAAAAAACTTACCAACTTTCTGAAACAATTCTTGAAAGAGTCAAAAATTTAAAAAAGAAAGAGAAGCTTATTTCTAAGAAAGTAATTGAAGAACTAGCAAAGGTTCATGGCGTAAAAATCCAATTACCGTATCTCGAC
>JAGXNS010000107.1:304-6534 GCA_019894855.1 Promethearchaeota archaeon | reverse complement strand
CACCACTCCTTTGAGAAATATTTGAGATCTTTTAGAAAAAAGCCTTACGAAGAAAAGCAGCAAATTATCGCAAAACAATTTAAGTGGCTGGGACCAACAGGAGCCCATTTTTTCTTATGGTCAATTGGAGAGGATGTACCCCCTTGCGAAGCAGTGATTAATTAGAAAACATTCTTGTTTTTCAGAGATTCTCTTCAATAGATAAGATTTAACCCAAATTCTTAAGTAGAACAAAAATCTATGTTAAACAATAATAAAACATATAACCAATGCTTTATAAAATGAGTTTTATCAGAAATTAAGGACTCGACTAATTATGGCAGGACTTACGTATACTACGGCTGAATTTAACACAATAGTTACTATGCTAGGTTGCCTATGTGCTACGGTACAAGCAGCAACTGGAGCATACGCAGGCTATAAGAAGAAAAAAATATCGTTATTAAAAACAAACGACGTATTGTTTAGGTCTCATAGAGCCTTTGGTGGGTTTGCGACAACTCTATACTTTTTAGGTTTGTTTGCTGGAATCACGGGGTTTATTGGAGCTATTTTTTTCGGAGAGCCGCCTTTTGAAATACTTGATTTTAGTTTTAACTTTCACGTATGGCCTAGCTTTGCGATTGCAGTCATTGTTATATGGAAGACTTACTTATCATATTTCAGAAAACCTCTAATTTACAAACAGTGTAAATGGTTAGGGGTTGCTACTTTTATCGCTTGGTCTTATAATTGGATTAGTTCAGCTTTTTCTTATTATTTACGAACATTGCCATCAAATCTACAACATCCTCCCCCTACGTACTTGTTACCAATTGAATTGTTATGGCTTCAAATTATTCTCCCATTTATTATAGGAGCAGTAATAGGGGTTTTTATATTAAGAGCAGCAGATAAAAAAGAAAGGTAAGTGCAGAGTGCATTAATAATCCATAAGAGGCATAGTAAGGGAACTTTTACTTTATAAGAAAAAGTTTTTTATTACTAACTTCAGAATTATAATGTAATAACGTTAAGAGGTACAAATAATGCCGAGATTAGTTCACTTTGAAATGAATGTTAAGGATGTTCATAAGGCAATATCTTTTTATGAAGAAGTGTTTGGTTGGAGGTTTCAAAAATGGGATGGCCCTATGGATTATTGGTTCATTATGACGGGTGACGAAAACGAACCCGGGATCGATGGAGGGCTAGGTTACGCAGAAGAAGACTTACCAAAAGTGATAAACACTATTGATGTAGATGATATTGACGATGTAATCAAGAAAATTGAAAGTAAAGGCGGTGAAATCGTGAGGCCAAAGCACGCAGTGCCTCGTGTAGGCTGGTTAGCTTACTTTAAAGATTCTGAGGGTGTTATTTCTGGAATTATGCAGAATGATCCTACTGCTATATAATTTTTTTTTATTTTATACCGAGCCTTTTTTTTTCTAATTCGACCAGTTCTCTTCTTAAAATTTTTCCCGAGCCTGATTTTGGAATATCATCAACGAATTCAACCTCTCGAATCTTTTTGTAAGCAGAAATCCTTTCGGCAACCCATTCTATAATTTCTTGTTCTGACACTTTTCCTTTGGATTCTGGTTTTAAAATGATGAAAGCTTTCGGAACTTCACCAATATCCAGTTCTGTTGATGGCTTACCTATAACAGCAGCGTCAAAAACATGGGGATTGTTAAAGAGCATGTCTTCAAGTTCTGCAGGTGCGATACTCCAACCTTTGTATTTTATCATTTCTTTTATCCGATCAAGAAGGTGCTCGAATTCTTCTTCGTCTATGTATGCCATATCGCCCGTTCTTAACCACTTTTCTCCGGTTTTAGGATCTGTCCAAAAAGCACTTTTAGTAGCCTCTGGCCGGTTCCAATAACCTTTCATAACTTGAGGTCCCTTTATAACTAGCTCACCAACATCTCCGCGTTTAGGTAGTTCCTCACCTGTTTCTAAATCAATAATCTTATGAAAAGTATCCGCAATTAAAGTTCCTTGGGATTCCATTTTAGGGTGGGACATAGGATTAGAGGCAACTACAGGGGAAGCTTCGGTTAATCCCCATCCGTGTTGGATGGTTACATTTTTAGCGTTACAATTCTTTTTTGCTAATGCATAAAACCTATCAAGAAGTTCGAGCGGGATAGGAGCTCCACCATTATTAACAATTTTAAGATCCTCCCAGTCGTATCCTTTAACTCCCGGCTCTTCGAGGTGTCTAACAACTGCGAGGAATATTGGGGGCACGCAAAGACTGTAGGTAACTCTATATTTTTCTACTAACTCACAAAACTCTTTCACATCGAATCGAGGTGTTACAACTTGTGAAGCACCTAACCAAATCGCTTGGTTCATACAAACATTAAGACCATAGATATGGTAAAGCGGAAGTACAGTCATGGCGATATCAAACTCGCTTAACTCGAGCATTGGAGATGCTTGGATTACATTAGATACTATATTGTAATGAGTAAGCATTGTCCCTTTTGGAAGGCCCGTAGTTCCACTTGTGTACACCAGTGCCGCAAGATCTTCTTTAGGACTGAATACATATTCGGGAGGATCTGGCGTTGTATTTTTCATTAGGTCCGACCATCCAATGGCCCCTTCCGGCATTTTAAGGTTCCCGTTATTCTCTTCTGATTCGATTATTATTATTGTTTTGAGGCTTGTTTTATCTTTGACCGCAGCTACAATTGGGTATAATGGCTGGAAAACTACTATAGTTTCTGCTCCAGAGTCATTAGCTTCGTATTTGACCTCAGTTTCTTTAAATAATGGATTCATAGGGACCAATGTGGCCCCTGCTTTCTCTAAGCCGTAAAACGCGATTTCCCACTGGATGGAATTTGGGGTATAAAGGGCTACTCTATCCCCCTTTTTCACACCTAAGTTTTTCAATGCCGTAGCAAAGATATCTACTTGCTCTTTAAACTGTTTGAAAGTCATTTCCATAGGGTAAAGAAAAGCTAATTTATCAGGAAATCTTTCAGTAGTATCCTCTAAAACTTTATGGATAGGAATTAGGGGGTAGTAAAGGTGACCTCTTTTGAATTTAACCAATGCTCATACCTCTTTAACTTTTATGACTAATGTTCTTAAAACGTATTAATTATTTTAGTCGTAATTTAGATTATAATGTATTTATTTTTGAATAACTATTCTTGGATACAGATTCACAGCCTTTTTATTAAATACCTCTTTTCATTATTAATATTACATAAATATTCACAAAAAAAGCATTGGATTTGATATAAATTGGAAGTTAAAAAGATTCTTGGTTTACTTCTATTAATCGTAGGATTGGTATCTATTCTTATAAATATATTGGTGATTTATCCCTCTATTAGCTGTGGTTTTGCACCATGGACATTTTGGCTTATTGCTCTTATAGCTATTATAGCTGGAGTCATATTGTTTTTCAATCTAAACTTATCTTTTACTGAAGAAGATTAATACAGAGACGTTCTTAAAAGGGATAGAAATTTACAATTTTATTTTTTTCTTTTTGTTTTTTAAATTTGCTACTTACTATATCTCATCATCAACCAGCCATCCGCATCGAACTCAGGTAAAGAAATTTGTTCAACCAGTTCAAATCCAAAATGTTCGTATAATGAAATATTTCTTTCGTGAGTTTCTAAATAACAAGGTAAATTGTTCTCATCAAGTTTAGCAAGCATGGGTTTCAATAATCTACTAGCATAACCATTTCCTTGATGATTTGGATCTATCGCAAGATTATACAGATACATGTGGGGAAAATTAGCGTGTTCTTTATGTTTTTTATTAGCTAAGTTGCTATATCGCATAAGTTGTTTTCGACCTTCTTTTCCTGCTCCAATAACTACAGAAAGAGCTCCATTTCGTATGTAATGCCAATATGATAGGTTTGTTTTATCGTGAGGCAACCAAGCGACAACCCCTTCGATATTTTTAGTTGGAGCGTAAACATTACCAAATTTTTGAGAGATGCGAAATGTTAAATTCATTAAATTTATTAAAAATTTCATCTGTTTAGAGGAATCAATAGAAGTATAAATAAAATCATCGGCTTCAAAATAGGCTTTAGCAGCAACTTTTCCAGCTAAATGAATATTTGTTTTATCGAATCTAAATAGATTCTCTAGTTCGTTAAACACAGATAAAGTAATTTTCTATTGCTATTAATCTCTTCTAAAAAAAATAGAATCTAGCAAATTAGAAACAAAAAAGATATTAAGTCTTTAACTTATAGTAGACTTAATGTAATAGTTGGAGAATCTAACCATTGAGCTAACATCAACAAAGGAAGAAAAAAATGTTCCATAATAAAATCGAATTCCAGGCTCTCAATAAGAGTTATCTAAAAATAGTTCTAATAGTGTTGATTTTTACTTTAGGAGTGATATGCGTGTCTTCAATAGCAGTTGCTGAAGACGAAGAAGAAGACGACTTCAAAGATAGAGCAAAAAATCTCGGAGTAGCTGCGCTTGGTTTGTTTTCGGTGTCAATTATATATGTGTTTTTTTATCAGACTTTCATTAATTCAAAGAAAATTTTGCCCAAAAACGATAAATTTGAGGGAAGGCGTGCAAAGATTCAGAAAACATTTTTAAAAGTTAAAAAACCACTTTCACTCTTACATTTTTTTGCTGGGGGTACAGCGATAATTCTTTTGCTTATACACGGAGCAACGTTAATAGTAGAAGGCAATATTAAAGCTGTATTGGGTTTAACAACTGCGAGTCTTTACCTAATTTTCGGAATTACGGGCATAATAATAAAGGTAGTTCTAAAGAAGTTAAAGAGACTAAAAAAGCTAAGAAGAACCTTGTTTAAATTCCACACTAGTCTAATAATTTTTATTATAATTATTTCCCTCCATATCGCCCATATCGCCTATGGGGATTAATCCATCAGAGAATATCAGCGATTTTTAAATTTTAAATTTCGGGAGAGGTAAAGTAAGGGTATTAGGACGGACACTCCAAGGATTATAAGGAATACAAAGACACCGTAGATGTTAATTTCTGCTATAAAACCCGCAGCAATAGGGGTTAAACCAAATCCGATACCCTTTAACACTTCGTTTATAGTAGAATATCTTTTAGTATTTTTCGCAGCACCGTAATCAATCATAATTTTTAGCGAAGTACCTTGAATTAGTCCTACAAAGAGCCCGATGGATGCACTTATTATAGATATAAATAATATATCTTGAACTAATACGATTGCTATGGAGCTAAGTATTATCATAATAAGACTCACATATACGGATATTTTTCTTGAATAGATTTTCATAGAGTTACTCCAGGTTAATCCACCTAATTGTCCGACTTGCATTGAAAGTTGAATGAGATATGAATAATATGAGGGATTACCTGAATTTTTTAGAAATACGGGATAACTAAACCGGAACACAGATTTTGATGCTGCATATATTAATAAAAGTATCCATGAAAACAAAATGGGATAAGCAATCAGCTTATTGTTTGAATTTTGTTGGTCTTGAGGTACTATATTGCTGTTCAGTTTCGGGTCATTATTTTTGTTTATGAAATTCCTATCCACATGGTTTAATTCTGATTCCTTTTTAAGGAATAGACTAAAGAAAGGTAGTGAAAATGAAATTACAAACGCGAAGGTCATAGCGAAATATTCGTCCAAAGCGAAAGCCCAAAAGTAACCAACCAAAAGTCCAGAAATAAAGCCTAGATTCCATGAGAAATTAAAATGTCTGAAATTTTTATTAGATTTAGCATCACTACTGACACTTTGCCATCTACTTAGCAAGTTATAACAATTAGGCCAAAATATGCCTAATAATAATCCACTTATAACTCGAATGAAAATGAGATAAATCGGCTCAAAGTAAATCATTTGAGCACCCACTAGGATAGGAGTGCCAATCGCAGATATTATAATTGAATTTCGAATTCCTAGTTTTTTTGTAATTAAGTGGCCAAGAATAGGACCGAAAATATACGCAATTGCAGGTGCTGAACTTATTATTCCTAGCATACTCTCGCTTACATCTTGATAGAAATAGATATAATTTTGAAAAGCTCTTTCAAAAATAGATAAGAAAAATAATCGGCAAAAGGAAAGCATAAAAATGGGCCAAACCCGATAAGAAAATAGATTAACACGTCTATCTACCTCTCCAGAGTAGAAAGAGGGTGTATCTTCAGTAATCCCCAATATTGTTACCAAAATCTTTTATTAAGAAATAGAACAGAGAATATCTTGTCTCTTAT
>JAGXNS010000107.1:0-295 GCA_019894855.1 Promethearchaeota archaeon | reverse complement strand
ACCTGAGGTGGACAACTAAAGGTAAAAAAGAAAACCAATTCCAAGGAAAGATAATATTTCAGACTAAAGTTTTAATAACTAAAAAGCTCAGACCAGAAACTAAAGATTTCATTAAGAAATCTGATAGTAAAACAATTGAATGGGATACTATATTAAAAAATGACTTTGATGGCGTAGATTTCCTCACTCCAGGAAATTTCGAATTAGAACTACGAATAGATAACAAAAAAATAAAACCAAAAAGCATTTTTCTGGGACCTCAAATGATACAACCTGAGAGTAATCCATTTACGAT
>JAGXNS010000106.1 GCA_019894855.1 Promethearchaeota archaeon | reverse complement strand
ACATAATACAAATTGTTCATGATTTTTTGAGTTGACCATAAGTGTCTTTAAGAGAAAAAAAGTCTGAAATAATAAAGAAGGAAAAGAGAAATTTATTTATAATTTCAGCTCTCTCTGTTTTTGAAGAAAAAGGATTTAATAATACTCGTATAAAAGATATCACAGAACGGGCTAATACGAGTGTAGGGAACTTCTATAATTACTTTAATTCAAAAGAGGAAGTAATTGAAGTATTAATTAGTGGATTAGCTGAACTTATGATAAGCGAATTTAGAAAATTATTTATCTATTTCAAACATAACAGAATTCCACCAATCTCTGCTGTTAAGAATCTTTTTCGAGGATATGCTAAGATGTTTAAGGAAAAAAAAGAAACATTTCTAATTTTTTTTGAGCAAATGGGGGGAATGAATCAAAAATACCGAACAAAAAGAAATGAGATTCTTGACAATTTTACGAATGAGGTAGAAAAAATCATCTCAAGACTAATAGAATTCGGAGCTCGTGATCAAAATCCTAAAACAACAGCTAGAGTTTGGACATCTACGGTACTTGGAGTCTTTATTTGGTGGATTCGGAGTGATTTTGAACTTGAAGAGGAAGAACTTATTGAAAATTTAACAGATGTTCTTGTTAAAGGGACAATGTCAAAATAAGTTAATGAACAATTTATTACAACAGTCAGAATTATAAACAATCAATTTAAATTATACTTGGAGAATTCACATTTTAAAATTATTGGGCTTGACATTAAATGAATAGAGAAATTGATAATAGAACTTACTTGGATTTTCTTTTACAATCCTTAAATGTTGATGATTTGAAACAGATTTGCCGAGATTTTGAGATAAAAGGCTTTTCAAAGTTTAAAAAATCAGAATTAATTGAATTCATTCTCGATTCCTTAGCAGAGGAAGAACTCAAAGACTTGTTAGAACAGAAAGAAGGAGACATCATTTCGAACGAAATTAATACAGCACTTAAAAAAATAAATGGCGAAGATCGAGAATCTATTACTTTTATCAAAGTTATTAATGATAAGAACCATGAAATAGAATTCAAGTTCAAGGGATTTAATTGGGAGGTTGGTTCCTATTTGTCAATAACTCCAAATAACATTAATGATCCTGATCGAGATTGTGACTGCAGAGTAGGTTCAAATATGGGTCTTTGTAATCATTTTTGGGTTGGAGTTATTTATTCATTAAAGAAAAATTATTTCAAATTATCAGATTGGAGCCTTACTATCCTTCCAAAAGATTTCGAAAAAAATGTGGAAAATATAGCTATTAAAGATGGAAAATTAATTAATGAAGGTGCTGCTAGTTCCCTTCTAGCTAAGCACACAAGAATAACAGTTTACGAAGCCGAAATAACAGATATAGAAGAGAAAGAAGATGATTTCCAAGGGAATGTAACCACCTACTATTTAATAACCCTAAAGGATATTGAATTCGGACCTCAATTGAAAAAAAAAAGCGATTATCGAAAAGAAGACATAGAAAATTTAGACGAATTAAAAATAAGAGCGAGTGAAAATCTTTATTCCAGCGACAAGTTTCAATTAGGAGATAAGATTACATGCAACGGCGGAGTAAATAAGGATAGGTTCTTGGGATTTATGTTAAAGAGAGTTACGGGGTTAAAGAAATTATAATTTAGATGATAACAGTGAAAAATCCAAAATCGGGTTTCATTAACGACCAAAATTTAATCTTGAGTACTGATTTTTACCAACTAACAATGGGCGCGGCTTATTACCAGTACAATCTCGATAATGACATTAAAGAAAAGGACGATATTGCCGTTTTTAATTATTTTATCAGAAAATATCCTAAAAACCGTAATTACTTAATTTTTGCTGGTTTAGAACAAGTCATTTATTATCTACAGAATGCTAGATTTTCCGAAAAAACGATAGAATTTCTGAGGAAAAAAGATGTTTTTAAAGAAATCGATTCGAGTTTTTTTGACGAATACCTACCCAAATTCAAATTCAAGTTAGATGTATGGGCAATGAAGGAAGGTAATTTCTTCTTCCCTAACGAGCCTATTATGAAGATTCAAGGCCCGATGTTCCACTGTCAATTGGCAGAAACCTATATCTTAAATGTAATAAATTATCAGACCATCGTAGCGTCAAAAGCGTCTAGAATAAAAAACGTAGCCAAACAAAAGACTTTATTAGAGTTTGGTACAAGAAGGTCCCACAGTCCTCTTGCTGGCGTTTACGCGGCGAGAGCTAGTTATGTTGCGGGTTTTAACGGTACGAGTAATGTTATTGCTGATATTGAACTTGGTATTAATTCAAGTGGGACAATGGCTCACAGTTTTGTACAAAGATTTGATAATGAAATGGAGAGTTTCGATGTTTATTCTAACATTTATGGAGAAAATTCCATCCTCCTAATTGATACCTACAATACAGAACAAGCAGCTAAAAAGATTTCTAAGTTTAAAAACTCGATTAAGGCTGTAAGAATTGACTCCGGTGATCTCGTTGAACATTCAAAAAAAGTTAGAAAGATTTTAGACGAAAACGGATGTGAAAAGGTGCAAATCGTTGCGAGTTCAGATCTGAATGAATATAAAATAAAAAAAATCTTAGAGAGTAACGCCCCCATAGATGCTTTTGGAGTTGGAACAGAATTAGCTACATCTTGTGACGATCCAACCATAGCGGGCGTTTATAAGCTCATAGAATATAACAATAAACCCAAAATAAAAATAAGTGAAGACAAATTAACCTATCCTGGTAAAAAACAAATCTACAGAATTTATAATAAGCAAGGACAGTTTATAGAAGATTTTTTAACATTAGACAGTGAACCAGCGCCTCCTAATTCAGAAGCACTTCTTATTCCCGTTATGAAAAAAGGAAGGCTAATAACGGAATTACCTAATCTGAATAATATCCAGCAGTATTATAATGAAAATATTGAAAAATTACCGACTAAATTTAAAGTATTGGACGAGGATTACATATTTAATGTTAAAATTTCTAAAAAGTTGAGTGAACTCACAAACTCTTTGACAGAGAAATTTACTTAACCTTTATTTTTGAATTAAAATGAATATTAGATAATAGAAAAAAATAATAATTTTAGTGCTATGACTGTAAATTCGTATGAAAAATTAAGGGAGTTCCTCGATCAATTTCCTATTGGCTTCCGGAAAACTCAATCTGGAGTTGAGATTGAAATTTTAAAGCGTCTTTTTACTGAGGAAGAAGCTGAATTAGCTACATTCCTAACTATAAGACCTGAAAGAGCCCGTAGTATTGCAAGAAGAGCAGGGAAGAATTCTACTGAAATGGAAAAGAAACTTGACTCAATGGCAAAGAAAGGACTTATTTTTCGAGCACATCGAGATAACAAGACGCTGTATAATGCTGCTCCTTTTATGATAGGGTTGTATGAATACTCTGTCAATAAAATTGATAAAGAATTAGCTCAACTTTTTAAGGAATATTACAACGCAGCTGGTCTTGACGAGATTGGGGCAAGTAATATTCCCGGTTTTAAAGTGATTCCCTTAAAAGAGACGATTCAAACTGAAACCACACTTTTTCCGTATCAATTACTGGAAGAATCAATAAGGAATGCAAGAGTTATTGCTGTAGCGGACTGTGTTTGCCGAAAAGAATCACAGTTATTAGGTGAAGGATGCGATCACCCTATGGAAACTTGCTTAAGCTTTGGAGCTGCTGCTGAATATTATATAGAAAATGAAATGGGGAGAAAATTAACTTCTGAGGAAGCGATTCAAATTTTAAAAGAAGCAGATGAATCTGGGTTAGTTCATGCAGGAGCAAATTCAAAGCATCTCTCTAATATCTGTAACTGTTGCCCATGTTGCTGTGTCTCCATGAAAGGTATGACTCAATTTGGACAAGATAAACAAAAATTCATGAATGCTGTGTTTGAATCAATCATAGATGAAGAATTATGTGTGGCTTGTGAAAATTGCGTTGAAAGGTGTCCGGTTAATGCTATAACTATAGAAGATATTGCAATCGTGAATCGGGATTTATGCCTTGGATGCGGTTTATGTGCCAGTGTCTGTTCAGAAGAAGCAATAAGCTTGAAACCAAGAGATGATTGTGAAGAACCATTTAACAGAGTGCTGGAGATGGGAGTAGCAATTATTGAAGCTAAAAGAAAAAAGAATGAATTTTAATAATCAAAATACTACTACTTAAGAAAATCGTATCGCTTAGACTATGAGTAAATTTTCTATTTTTAAACACATTTAATAAAATAGCTGAAGAGGCTGTGATCTTGGTTTTTACAACTTATTACTAACTTTAATATTAGTAATAATAATAAAGTGAGTATTATAAATTGGATTTTATTTAAATAGCTTAAATCCTATTTTTTTTTAAATAAAATTTTAATTAAAATTTTACATAAAGGTGTAGAATTAAATTTGTATCATTTAGACGGAACAGATGTTTTAAACGAGAAATACTATAGAAAGACCTCATCGGTCTGTCCTGAGTGTTTGAAAAAGATAGCGGCTGTAGTCCAAGAAGAAGATGGAAAAATTTTCATGGTTAAAAACTGCCCAGAACACGGTGACTTTAAGGATATCCTTAGTTCTAGCGCAAAATATTACAAATGGACTCATTTTCAAAAGAAGGATAAAAATGGGAAGATTTTGTGGGAATTTGAGAAAGATGGTGAATCGAATCCCGCTGATTGTGCTTTAGATGACGACAGAGGGTGCCCTTATAATTGTGGTCTTTGCAGCGAACACATATCAACTTGTGCTTTGGCATTAATAGACTTGACAAATCGTTGTAATTTCAATTGCAACTTCTGCTATGCGAATATCGAAAAATCAGGATATTTAATTGAACCAACCTTAGAAGAAATCGATAGAATAATGACGCACTTCAGGAGCAAACCAATACCTGCGGTTGCGATTATGTTCACGGGCGGTGAACCAACAGTCAGAAAGGATTTTCCTGAAATTTGTAAAATGGCTAAGGATCACGGATTTAAAGAAGTCATAGTTGCCACAAATGGGTATGGATTCCAGAAAAAGAACGGTGGACTTGAGTGGACTAAGAAAGTTTTTGAAATGGGCCTGGACACTCTATATTTACAATTTGATGGAATAAATAACGAAACTTACGAGAAGACACGAGGCATCAAGAAATTAATGCCATATAAAATGCGAGTTGTAGAAAACTGTAGAAAAGTGGGATTATCCTCTATTAATTTAGTAGCAACGATTGTCAAAGGGATTACCGATATTGAAGTTGGGAATATAATTCAGTTTGCTCTTGATAATATTGATGTTGTAAGAGGGATTACCTTCCAACCTGTTTCCTTATGCGGTCGTATTACAGCTGAAGAAATGGACGAATTAAGAATTACTAACGCTGACGTGATACAGGAAATCGAAAATCAAACCGGCGGCAAAATAAGAATGGATGAAGCGTGGTATCCATTAACAACTATAGTCGAATTCGGGAGAATTATAGCCTACCTCGCTGATGTAGATCCAATTGAATTTACTTGTTCGCCCGATTGTGGTTTTGCAACCTATCTTGTTGTAGATCCCGACACGCAAGAAATGGTTCCTATAATGGATTACTTCGATCCTCTAAAAATTATCGATTTTGCTAACCGATTCTGGGAAAAAATAAAGCATAAAGAAAAACAACCGCTTAAAATCTTCGAAGACATGCTAGGCGACATAGGTAAAACTTTTGATAGCGGTCTTAATTTGTTAGATAAAACGCAACTCAGAGCCCGATTCCTGTTAGGAATGCTTCAATATACCAAAAAACCAGGTAAACTCATGGAAATGTTCATTAGATTATTAATGAATGGTGATTGGGAAAGCATTAGCTCTTTTACGCACGGCACACTTCTGCTCTCCAGCATGCATTTCCAAGACGCATATAACATGGATATAGAGCGCGTTAAAAGGTGTATCGTTCATTTTGGAGTAGCAATGCCTGACGGTTCAGTTAATGAAATCAGTTTTTGCACAATGAACACACTGCATCGTGAAGGAATCGAGAAACAAGTAGCAAAAAAGATTACAGCTAAAGTCAAAGAGGAATTCGATACTACTACGGGACAAACAAGAGAAAAGATTCAGCAACAAGTCGCACAGAACGGAGGAATGAGAAAGACGGAGTTAGGTGAAGATTAAATGGTCGATGAAGTAATCGAAACCAAAGACGGTTTGAAGTTGCGGAAGCTTGTAGAACTCAAAACATCCACGGCTGAAGAATATCAAGAAGCAATGTTGGATCGAGTAGAGTACTTCAAAAAGCAAAACGAAAAAAAATCCATATTTAATAGCACGATTCAAAATACGGTAGTTTCGACTCTGAGCACAGTTTTGGATTTAAAAATCCAACTAGAGAAATCTTTAGACTCTGAACTTTTAGAAAAAATCCACGATTTCTTAGATGAATTCTTATTATTTGGCCTCTAAATCTTTTTTAATGATTTTTTTAATCTTATTTTATTATTTTCCTTTAATTTTTTATAAAACAAATATATTTATCTTATTTTACTTGTTGATGTAACGGGTGCGTTTTAGAGATGCCTATACTAATTA
>JAGXNS010000105.1 GCA_019894855.1 Promethearchaeota archaeon | reverse complement strand
TTGTCATCCACAGGACTGTCATTACATCTCGGGAAATGATTTTGCCATAAAAAGAGAGAAAAAAATTAGAAATTGGATGAAAAAGAATAATATAGATGACGAAAGATTTAGCATTGAATTGATATCCGCAGCAGAAGGTAAAAAATTCGCAGATATTGTATCGAAGGTAAGTAAAATAGTAATATAATAGATTATCGCTTCCTGTGATAGTCCTCAAGTGTTTTGAGTTTTCTTCATATAATATTCCGATATTATTGGTAATAAGGGAATAACCTCTATAGGATCTCCAAAAATCGGAACTTTTTTTGCCGCTAATAGTTTTGAAACGCGCCTTCTTTCTTCTAGGGTATGCGTTCGTTGAATTATAGGGATTAGTGGTTTATTGTGTTTATGCCCAAGGCATAAGGTTTCGATTATAATTTCTTCAAAATTTTGTATTGGAGTAAAGAAATATCTCGAGTCAAAATAGTAGCTCGGTAAATCCATTACTAAGCAATCTATCTTTTTATCGGATAAAGCGATATCTATAATCTTTTTTATGCTATCACCCTGAAATAATTGAGCAGCAGCGTCTAAAGGGTTCCTTGAACTTGTACCGCGTATAAAAAATTGCTCATCTAATTTTTTTTGAATTTCAGGACTGAAATTTGGGATATTTAATCCCGCTTCTTGCAATAAATCTACTAGTACCACCCCGTATCCGCCACTAATACTAAATACTGCAACATTCTCAATCTTTTTAATTCCATAACAATCGATGAGATGCGCAATATGAAGTAATTGCTCCAAAGAATTGACTTCCATTATAGGATTCTGTTTAAAAACCGTTTTCCATATTTTTGTATTACCTGCAATCGATGCTGTATGTGTTCTTACTGCCTTAGATCCCACTACAGTTTTTCCACCTTTCAATAAAGCAATAGGCTTTGTTGTTCTTGCAATTACGTTTATAAAATCATTTCCTCGTCCTTTTTTAATTCCCTCAACATAACATAATATAATATCGGTTTCTGGGTCGTTGTCAAAAAATGAAATAAGGTCAACAACATCTAAATCAGTCCCATTACCAAATGAAAACACTTTAGAAAAGTGAAATCCTAATTCTTTTGCAGTATAGATAGCAATATTACAAATACCACCCGATTGAGCCACGAAACCAATGTTTCCAGCTTCAGTAGGGAATTTATCTCGCCACTGTATTCCCTTTTTTGGATAGAAAAGTCCCATTCCATTAGGACCTAAAAATCTAACTCCATTATTTGCTCTTTTTAGTAATTCTAACTCTAACTCGATACCTTCCTTTGTTCCTGCATCAGAAAATTCCGCTGTGAAAATACTCACTAGCTTAACTTTCTTTACGACGCAGTCGTCAATGACATCTAAGATTTTATCCTTAGGCACAGTTATAAATGCAAAATCAACCTCTCCGGGAATATCTTTAACTGAGGGATAAATCTTTTCAGAGGGAAAACCGGAGATTTCATTGATTGAGGGGTTTACAGCGTATAATGGACCTTTAAATGTCGCAAAATGATTTCTTAAAAAGAAAAAATTTCTTTTTTTGGACGTTCCAATTACCGCCATGGATTTAATGTCGTTAATGAATGATAGATCTTTTATGTTTATGTTAGAAGACTTAGAAGGCGTCATTAAAAGTATAAAATTAAACATGAGTTTAATAGTTTATAAACCAATATGATGTAAAAACGATAATTTTTAAAAAAGATTAAAAAAAACTATTCAATTAGAGAAGTTAAATCTCTTATTAAAAATCAGAAGTCGCAATAATATGGAAGGATGGAAAGAACAACTAAATTATGATCCTTTGGTTCCTCTTATTTCGAGTAAAAATAAGGCAATTTTATATTTCACTAAACGAGATATTCTAGAAAAAGAAGTCGAACCACTCGAAACATTATGGAATTTACCTCTCGCTACCAAGATAATTAAACAACAGCAGGAAGATGGGTATTGGAGGTATCCTGCTTGGAAATCTAAGTTAAACGAGCCAGAAAACTATAATCTTCTTGAAACGTATAGGCAATTAGGGTTTCTTGTTGAAAAATATGGTTTTACAAAAAAACATTATGCGATAAATAAAGCTGCTGAATATATTTTTTCTTGTCAAACGGATGAAGGTGATATCAGGGGATTTTATGGCACTCAATACAGCCCTAATTATACAGCAGCAATAACTGAATTATTAATTAAAGCAGGATATGAGAAAGATCGCCGTATTGAAAAAATTTTTGAATGGCTATTATCCATGCGACAAGAAGACGGGGGATGGGCTATTGCAATGCGAACAAATAAAGATAAATACTTAGAAGTAGTAAATAACTCTATTTCCTTTGAACCCAATAGGGGGAAACCATTCTCTCATATGGTAACTGGAATAGTATTGAGAGCTTTCGCTGCTCATTCTAAGTATAAAAAAAATGAAGCGGTGAAAGCAGCTGGAGAACTTTTAACTTCGCGGTTCTTTAAACCTGATAAATACGCCGATCGCAGAAGTGTGGAATATTGGACAAAAGTATCTTTCCCATTTTGGTGGACTGACATAGTGTCTTCGCTTGATTCTCTCTCTTATCTTGGTTTCACTACTTCTCATCCGCAAACAAAATTAGCACTTGAGACATTGAGAGATAAGCAATCAGAGAGCGGAATGTGGGACTTGAAATTATTAAAAACCAAAGATCAAAATCTCTCTTTATGGATCAATTTGGCAATATGTCGAATATTCAAGCGGTTTTATGCTTGATTATGCTAAGTTATTAATCTACTTATTCTGCCATGTAAGGTTTTAACGCTTTAATGGCAATTGCATAAAGTGGAATCACGGAGAGCTCGATAAAAATCGAAATCAGGAAAGGAGCAAATGTGCCTATACTTTCGTAAGCTAAACCTCCTATTATGGGGCCCAAAACCGCACCGAATAAACTCAACCACTGTGCAGCTCCAAAAATCTTTCCACGATGAATTTTTGATATACGACTGAGAATATTCTGTAAAATTAAGTTACCGCCCCAGGCAAAAGTCGAGTCGAAGAGTAGAAGGATACCAAACATATATCCTGATGTCGAGTTAATTATTAACCCCGTTACTAAAGCACCTAAACCGCTCACAAAAACCATCCCTAGTACAGGATTAATTTTGTCAGCAATCTTACCTAATTTTGGTGCTAATAATAATGAAATAATTTGACTTGGAAAATAGATTAGCATTACAAGTGTGGGATCTACGATATTTAATTCATCGTTTAAATAACCTTGAAAGAAAGGAAAAGCTAACGATTGATTAAAGTTGCTAGCCATAAAAGCAATGACTAAAACACTAAAACCAATAAAAAATCCAATTGTTAAATTATTTCTTGATTTTAAAGGTGCCTCAGATATGACTGGTTCCTTGGAAACAATGCTCGTTTCTACTGATGATGGAAATAAATTAAAAATATGCTTGTCAAATGTTAATTTCTCATCTACTTTGAAATGAAATATAAAACCTCCCAATATGTTAGATAGAGCAAACAAAAGCAGTGGAGAGTAGACCAAAAATAAATTCTCAGGTACAAAAATATTAGACAAGCTAAAAATCGTAATACTAATAATTGATCCTACTAAATTTCCTTTTCCTATCATTCCTCCACGTTTTCCAAAAGCAAACGAACGGTTAGTTTTATTTGATTTCTCGGAAATTAATGTATCTAGAGGAGTCCAAAAAAAACCAACAAAAAATCCTAAAATAAACATACCAACAGTAAACAACATTAAAGACGATAGAAGAATTCCTATATACATTAGAATATAACAAGTAGCACGCCCAAAACTTCCAATTAGGATTAGTAGTTTCTTTGAAACGCGGTCAGTCAAATAACCTACAAGGGGAGCACTAAGCAAACCCCCGATCATTTGTATTGAAAAAGCAACGCCTAATTCCGTTGGTGAAGCTTCTAATAATTGATTTATGACATGAGGGATTAAAAATGAAAAGAAAAAGAACCCCATACTATTCCAAAAGATAATTCTTATCATCGGTATAAAATCTGGAGTCATTTTCACATCATTTTCACCCTCTTGTCTATTAGCCTTAAAATTATCTAATTTTTCCTCCTTGGGGGCGTTAATCACATCAGAACGATTTTTAGCGTCAGTATTTTTTGACAGTTAAAAAAACACCTTTTTCAGAATTATATTTGAAAACGAGCCATATTCTAAATAGTTCACCATTTCAGCACAAATTAGCATCTTATCAATCAAATGGAATAAACTTTATTATGGAGAAATAATAATCTTATTACAATTCGATTTTTTGAAAAAAAAAGTGAAAATTCAAATGTTAACTTCAGAACACATTAAAGAAATCTTAAATGATTATACCGTAAATCTTAGATTCCATGCCCGCGGAGGACAAGGAGGTGTAACTGCTTCAAATCTCTGTGTGGAAGCTTTCTATGGTTACGGTGTTTGTCAACCAAAATTTGGTGCGGAACGTATGGGAAGCCCCACTGAAAGTTATGTTCGACTATCTGCGAACGCGGATCTAGTTAGATCAAACGAACAGGTATATGGACCTCATTTTGTTTCAGTTTTAGATCCATCGTTGTTAACAGAAGTTGATGTAACTGCAGGTATCCCAAAAGGAGGCTGGTTAATTGTCAATACAGAAATGGATCAATTAACAATTCAAGATACAGTTAAGCGTAAAGACATAAATATTGCGACCATAGATGCAACTCGGATCGCTCTCGAAATTTTAGGAAGAAACATTACGAACACCATTATATTGGGTGCTTTAATTCGTGTGTGTCCTCTCTTTACTCTTGAAGAATTATCTGACGCTATAATGAAGCGATTTAAAGGAGAGGTTGCTGGAAAAAATATTCAGGCGATTAAACAAGCAATTGAAGAAACATGTATTTATGATATGGGGATCGAGCCAGATTTCACAGTGGACAGTAAAATACCGTGGCAACAAGTATATCTAGGGCTACCAGGATACAAAGACTTAGATAAAGCTGGTGTGTGGTATTGTGATGAAGATATTATCCCTGTTGGAAGCGACCAGGTAAATACCGGGTCGTGGGGTGAATGGGAAATAATATGGGACGAAGAAACGTGCACTAATTGTGCGCAATGCTGGTTTATATGCCCAGATTTTGCCACTCTAAGAAAATTAGGCGATGACGGTAAATATCACATGTCTGGGATCGATCTGTTTCACTGTAAAGCTTGTCAAAATTGCCTTAACATTTGTCCCGTTCAAGCCATAAGTAAACGAGCAAAACAGGGTCCCGCTGCTTGTGCAGCACCAGAAGAAGGAGGGAATTAAAATGTCAGTAGAACCAATGAAATTATTTTTTAAAGAGATTAAAGAGCCAATTGAAACAGCAATGATTGGTAATTACGCCGTAGCAGGGGGGGTCACTCAAACGGATCCCGATGTGGTATGTGCTTTCCCGATTACGCCTCAAACGCAGTCTGTTGAGGGATTATCCGATGTAGTTCATCAAGGAAGGTTGAAAGCAGCTTTCGTTAATGTTGAATCGGAATTAGCAGCTATTAGCTACTCAACTGCTGCGTGTGCAGCTGGTGCTAGAACCTTTACAGCAACTGCGTCTCAAGGCTATTTACTGATGTCGGAAGCTTTACCAATGGCTGTAGGGTGGCGAGTTCCCTTAACAATGATGATCTCAGCCCGAGCTTTCAACTCTCCAAATCTATCCATTTGGAATAGTTGGGAATATGTTATTACTGATTATGGATGGAATTGTATCGTTTCAGAAAACGTTCAAGAGACCTACGATGCTGCAATTTTGTCAGTTATGATGTCTGATAATTCATTATTTCCAACTATGTTTGTACACGATGGATTTATCATTTCTCATTCCGTTCAAAAACTATGGTTAATTCCCGATGAGGTTGTACGTAAATTAACGCCAAGGATACCTCGCCATACAATCACAACTGAGCGTCCAGGAGTCTGGGGTGGAATTGTTACGCCAAGTTTTTTCATGGAGGGAAGAATGGGATTAGATGTTGCTAAAAAATCAGTATTAGATGTGATGAAAAATTCCTTTGATGAATTTGGAAAAGCAACCGGTCGTTATTATAATTTAATTGAGACTTATAACTTGGATAACTCCTCAAAGACTGCTTTTATTACTATGGGATCGATGTGTGGAAACATCATTAGCTGGATGACTAAAAATAAAGATATAGGATTAATCAAAATTAGAGCATACCGACCTTTCCCTTACGAAGAGTTACAAAAAATCGTTCAAGAGCATAATATTGAAAAACTAATCATCTTAGAGAAATCAGATGCATTAAATAATCTTCTACCACCATTTTCCACATCAATAGCTACCGCATTATATCCGCTTAAAACTCTATTTAGATGTTTTATTGTAGGTTTAGGTGGAAGAGATGTTACAAGAGACGAATTTACGGTCGCAAAGAAGAAAATGGAATCTGTTAAAGACATGAAAGGACAACTCTATTCCTATCTAGGTGTTAGAGAAACTAAGGATAAAATACACGAGGTGAATATATAAAATGTCGAAACCAGAGAGAAATGTTATTCCGTTTGAAGATATTCTAG
>JAGXNS010000104.1 GCA_019894855.1 Promethearchaeota archaeon | reverse complement strand
CCCTCCAGCGAAGAACTTTTCCAATAACTGGCATTTTCAACTTATATCCTAGATCTTTAGAAGAAAAACCCATTATTTTCCTAATATAGACTTGCTCAAAATTCATCCATTGCTCCGTCAAGTAATCTTTCATGTTACTTTCTTCAGCAAGCTCATCAGAGTAATTTCTGGCGTTCATATACCATTTTTTACTTGCTCCGTGAGACATACACCACTGACACATACATTTATCCCTTTTTAGTTCAAAATTTAATTCCTAATTTTAATAATACAAATTAGCCTTTTTACTTAATAAAACTATTTCTTTACTATTTTTTAACACAAATCCCAAAATAAAATGGAGTTATTCTTTGTTTTTTTTTAATCATATTTTAATCTGATTTGAATGTTTTTAAATGTTCCATCATTCCTACGCCAATTTCTCCCGTATTTAAATCTTGGACAATAGCCATCTGTTCAAATAATTCTGTATATCCTCCAGAAAAATTTCGAGCAAAGCGAATAAAAGATTTTTCTCCGAACCGCTTTGCTTCTATGCTATGATTTGCTCCGGTAATATCTTCAAATACATATGTTGTAGAAAGAGGGCTCTTAAATGGGTCTGTATCGCATACCGTATCGATATTTAGTTTGGATAGTGCTGTATTTCCCTTTATATTCGATATATGACCCGACAAATCTATTTTTTCATTAACATAATCTTTTCGGAAAGCGCAAGACCAATTTTTAAATTGAAAATGACCAGCATACCACTTATCAAACTGATGCCAATCTCGGAAGCCCCAACTTTTATCGCGTTGCCCAAATCCATTCAACTCTGTAATTTCTCCATTTTTTCTAACCAGTTTACCAGTTACCATTCCCGATGACTCAAAATGTTGATGCCATGATTTAGAAGAATCCATACCAAAATTGTGTGTTGGAAATCTCGTCTTAAAATGTAATTCAAAGTTTAGTTTTCGTGATTTGTAATTGATGATCCACTCCTCAAATGGTGTAACTAGAGTGTAGGAGAGCCTATTTTCTCGCAACATAACATTTATGTCGTCGTTATAATCTGGTAGGTAGGGTTCTTTATAGTAAACTTCATTCCTATCTTCTAAGAATAGAAGAAATACAAATTCTCTTTTTTTTTCATTCGGAACTATTCCTATTGTTGAAAATCCTGAAATTTTATTTTCTAAATCTGCCCAATTAAAATAATAAGATTCGCGCCATTTTAGTTCGTTAGTAGGTTGATGTAGTAGTTCATCACGATTATCTAAATCAGGAGGTATGTAACTTTTGCCCATACAATTCATTCCTCAGAGAGTAAAAATAATGATGGTCCTTCCTTTCTTTTCTTAGATTTACTCCGAAAAAGTCTAGGTATACCAGGATCAAAATCGCTCTCCAAAAACATTGGCACATACGTATTCATTGTTCTCTCCGTAAGATCCCAATTTATGTCACCAGTAATTCCCGCAAAATTAGTATATCTCGCATAGCCATAACAGTAAGCGTACGCACCAGCAATTAACCTTTGTTTTCTTTCCCACTTTGAAAACTTCAAAAATAACTCTTTATTTGCTCTTTCCGAATAGTCTTTAAATGAGTCTAATATGTTTAAATCAAGATTTTTAACCTTTTCTCCACTGCGAGTTAAAAGGGCGACACCTGTGATGTTATCCGTAAAGTCTTGAGGGATCGAATCAACAGTGGCGAAATCATCGAAATTACTCTCTACATCTTTCAATCGAAAAGCAAAAGCAATATTGTTAAAAGGTGCTTTGGCATTTGTTTCAGACCAAGGAAAATGTGGGCTATTACCATCGTAGAGATGTGAAATCTCTCTAAAAACTAAACTTTCGTTATCGCTAATTTTATATGGTCCATGATCACATATCTTTGCTCTTGCTTCACATTCGTCGAGAAAAGAGACAACCTCAAGATTAGCTACAGTTCTTTTCAATTTAATTACTTCTTCTTTAGAAAGGTCTACAACATTGTTTAAAGTTTTTTCAACAGTAGAACGATCTAAAATCATGTTCTTCTTGTTAGAGTCATATACCGATAGTTTTTCATCCTTGAAATAAGAGGTGGCTAACCTTTTCCAGAAATCTAATACAAATAAAGTTTGTTCTCTTTTTTCTGGGCTTTCACTTCTAGGATCAGCCCCGTTCCTTTGAATTTCTCCCATTCTTCCAACCATGTAGTATAACGGAATATAAAAAATACTTAGAGCATGAATTTCTGACAAAATTTTTCGACTTTCCCGTCCCATAATTTCAGGAGTTGTTTTTTCAGAAATCCTTTTCAAAATATCGTATAGCATATCGTAAGCGTTATAAAACGATACGCAAATATAAGCAGTTACGGGGAAAAGCTGTGTCTCTAACAGACCTCTTTTTGATACTTGGTAATCAACTAGCTCGGAAGCATGAGCTATTAATTCGTTTGCTTCTTTAATGTTCATAAGTTATTCCTTTATAATCTATCCTTTTATATTTAATTTTAAACTTAATTCTATTTAAATCTATGAAATAGTTTTAAGTTTTTTAAATACATTTAATTACAATATTTAAGATTTTGATTTATTAGACACTAAGAAAGAAATTACACCGTAGGAATTTTTTATATGAGAAAAGTTGGTGAAGGTTTGTCATGTTCGTCTAAATCAGAGGTTATAGGAAATTTAGTCTATGTTACTAAGATTGAAGACGTGATCGATCTGTTTGATAAAGCAAAAGGCAAAATATGTTTAGTAGACGATGCGGGGATAACAACTTTAGGGCCTATTTTATCAGATCTAGCTGGCACTATTTGTTCTACAGGTGGACCTGGTTCCCACCTAGCTATTATCTCGAGAGAGTTTGGAATCCCATGCATCATGGGGATTAAAATCTCTACTAACGAGATACCATCGCTAATCGATAAAAAAGTTAAAATTACGCACGATGGAGAAGATAAGGGCTTTTTATGCATTGATGATTAAGTCCTTGGTTAAAAATAAGAAAATTTTCACGATCACATTATGGAATATATAACAAGCTTAAAAGAAGGTAAAGAGGATACTCATCTATTTGGAGGGAAAGCATCTAACCTTTTTACATTAATTAAAAATGAGATAAATGTCCCTCCCGGGTATGCCATAAGTACTAAAGCTTTCACATTGTTCCTCGAAGAATCTCACATTAAATCTATCATTAGAGAAATTTTTGCGAAAGAGTATAACCCGAAAGAAGTAATTGAATTATCAACAAAGATCAAGAATTTATTCTTAACTTCTGAAATACCATCAAATATAATCTCAGAGATACAACGAAATCACATCAAAGAATTTACAGATATCGATGAAAATACTTCTTATGCAGTTAGATCATCGGCTAATTATGAGGACTCAAATAGTTTTTCGTTCGCTGGACAAGCGCAATCGTTTCTTAATATCAGAAGCGTCACAGAAATCATTTTATCGATAAAGATGTGTTGGGCTTCTTTATTTTCTCCTCAAATTCTATTATATCTTTTACAATTAAAGAAAAAAGGATTAAATATTACGCCTCTGAATTTAGAAATGGCGATTGTGGTTCAAAAAATGTTAAAGCCTCAAGTTTCAGGCGTATTATTCACTGCAAATGTAATCAACAACAATAAAGACCAGATGATGATTAATTCTACCTGGGGCTTAGGGGAAACAATCACCAACAATACAATTATTCCCGATATAATAATATTAAAGAAAGGCAATTGCGACGAATTGAAAATTACAATTGGAAAAAAAGAGAAAACTTCTATTGTTAATCCAAAAGGTGATTCTACTATTCTAATTGACACAGAAAGAAAACTTCAAGAAGCATGTTCTTTAAATTCTGCACAGCTTAAACAACTTCATAGTTTTGGCTTGAAGTTAGAAGAACTTTTTAATTATCCCCAGGATATTGAATGGGCAATAGAAAACAACATATTATACGCTTTACAGTCGCGACCTATCACAACGCTACCAAAAAAGTAAAATCTTTATACAGAATCCACGGCTTAGATTGACTGAGAGAAAATTATTAAAAATTACTTGAGAAAAGCTCGCTTTCCTAAATAAATAAAAAGTTCTCCTAATTCAAAAACGGTAAGCGGAAAGATTAGATTTGCCATGTCATGACGTAAACTTTGTTTATCTTTACCAGCGGCAATTAGTTTCTCAATATCTTCAACGTAATCATCCATATTCATGAATAATATCTCAATTTTATCGCAACCAGTTAATTCCTCGATATCTTTATCCAAATGCTTTTCTACCTGGTTTAAAAGCCCTATTTTTAACTTTGGTTCTAACTCATATTTGGAGATGAGTTCATTGATCTCTTCAAGAATAATATTTATGGTTAAGTTCCAATCTTTATTATCCATATACTTTGGTATTAAAATATCGCTAATTATTATTTCAAAAAGAGTTTGGGGTGCTTTATCGTCAAATTCTACCTCTGAACCATTCCTTAATTTTATTGTTTTAACCATTTCCAACCTCAACTCGATTAATAAATTCTTCTTATTAATTAATAGACTAGTTTTTTATAAATATATTCAGACTTTTAAATTCGTTATCGGTTATAACTATTCAAACTTTTCACCAATTAAACTTCGAGCATCTAAATACTACTTTTCTAAAAAAAAAACGACGATTTCTTAATTCAAAAAGAGAAAATATGTAAAAAGAAGTAAAATCGGAAACCGAGATGTTCAAAATTATAGAAAGAAGAGACGTATTTATCTAATAACAGGGTTAAGGGTTGAGGTATTGAGTCCTAAGACTCTTAGGTATAAGAATATATTATTAATCATGGTTTCCAATTTTTTTTTCTATTGTAATATTGATTATATAACTATATAAAGATATCTATCTTTTCACATGACAAAAAAGAAAATCTAATTTACAATCGTTTTGGATGATTAAGTTGCATAATTCGAAGAATTCACTAAAATCTAATTGAATTTTAACGATTATTAAAGCTATAATTAAAATTAATAATATTAATTATAAATCTATTTTTTTCTTAATTTTTGTAGTCATTTTTTGAGTAAGTACAATCTTGTTTTCTAAATATAATTCCAAAATCGAATTATATATCAAATACATCCCGTATTTTTTTTTAAAACTTTTTATTACTTCTCGAACAAATTTCTTATCATTATTGCGCTCCCTTTTCTCGATTTTAAGAAAATTTAAGATATTCTCCTTTAAAAGTGATTTAATGTTTTTATCGTAAAAACGAGCTATCTTAAATCCAGCGAACTCTGTGCACATTATATTCCAACTAGGAATTGTTGTGAAATTGGAATCACGAAGGAAATAACTGTCGTATCGGTCTTTAAATAAACCTCGTTTTTTCTTCTTTATTGGTTTAGAATAATGGAGTGCGAAAGGCGTTTTCAATGACGCTTTATTTCTTTTTATATCTAAGTTTACGTAATACACACGACCTCCATACATTCGATGTAAGTAATTTTCTGCTAGACTTATCTCTATCAACTTATCATCTATAGGCCTCTTGGAAGACGCTACGCATTTTCCTTCCCCGTATAATATCCATAAGACGAAAATCCCCTTTCCATTATAATCCTTTGTTCTCGCTATTATTTCTTTAACCGAAATTTTAGAATTTTGAACTTCAACAACGACTTCTTTTCCTGTATCAAGTTTAAAATATACATCAGCATAACGGTTGCCAAAGTACTTCTCAAGTGATCTTTTTACAATTGATCCATCATTTTCATATAAATGCTTGTATAAGAGAAGTTTGATGGTTTTATGAAAATATGATTCTGCTGGAGTACTAAGTAGTGAAATTTCTTTCATCTAAGTGGAGTGTCAAGAAAATTGTTCTTTTGATTAAATTTGTATCAATTGACTAATATAAGTGGACGGTATTTCAATTTCTTGAATTTTCACAAAAATTTTTCTTTAAATAGAATTAGAATATTAAAAATTCAATAAACTGTATTCAGTAAAAAAGCAATTATAACTACAAAATGTGATAAAAATGGTAGAAAAACATAGTCAAAGTTTTTTCGGACAGTCAACAGGACTTACGCTTCTTAGCTCTTCAAAATCGGATTCGTTTATATTTTTTAAGTGCATTAAGAAAAAACCAGATGGATCGTGGGAAAAACCATCTTTAGGAGAAGGAAAGACGATAAAATGCAACTTGGACGAAATAGTTATGATTCTTGAGGTATTACAAAGAAATAGCGATTCCTGGTCTAGTTATCATAATTTTAAAGATGTTAAGACCCAGATATCTTTTAAATGGGAAGGCGGCGCTAAGAAAAAACTTCTGATTTATATTGGTAACTATTCTAAAATGTTGAACTTTTCTCAAACTGAGATTTTTCGGCTATTATTAAAGCACATTTTAGAAGAAAAAATAGAGTTTGCTACAATTTTAAAAATACCCTCAGGAAAAACTGTTGTTAGCGGTCCTAAAAGTATTGAACAACGGAATCAAGATAATAACGCTACGGTATTACCTACAGTTAAAGAGTCCATCGAAAATAATGAAAACGAAGTAAGTCAAATAAATGGAGTTATAGAGGGAGAAACTGAAAAAGCCTTGCTTATCCAATTTAATAAGGATAAAGA
>JAGXNS010000103.1 GCA_019894855.1 Promethearchaeota archaeon | reverse complement strand
GTTCTATGCTGTAAAACTTATCGATTTTAGGTGAAACAATATTAAGTTGAGTGGATGTTGAAGTAATCAGATTAATTAAACGTTCATTTAGAACATTCTTGCGTTCAAGACCTCCCGAAGATTCTAAACTAATCATTCCAACTAATGCTAATACCTTATTCTCTAAATTTTGTACTTCATTCTTGAGTCTGTTATTTTCTACGCGGAGTTCAATAATCCTATCTGACATATGAGGTCAATTTATGTTTCTAAAATTAATTTTCTAATATGAATACTTTTAATTAAGTTTAAGCAAAACGAAGGTATTACAATTTAACTTAAGAATGAGTTATCTAACTTAATTTTTTCCAAGGTTTACCGAAGAGCATATAGCTCGAAATAGCCAACGAACCTTCTAAATCAATATTTTTTGCTCCTTCTTGTGGGGATAACTCGTCAAATTTTTTTTCTACAATTTTAGTCATTTTGTTTGCCATACATGCTTGTCGTGCCTTCACAAGGGAAACTCCTTGACTATTATCTTTAAAAAAGTTGATATAGAAGTTAGCGATTATTTCCTTTGTCTCGTCATTAAAAATTGGATAATTTCGGGACATTATCCCTGTAATTCTCTCATAATCGAAATATTCCACGATTTCTCCAAATGTACGTAAAACATTCTTTAACTTTTTACCTTCAGTATCATAAATCTGAGAATTAAAAAACAAAAACGGTTTTTCTGCGTTAGGGTTAGCTTGTATTGACTTGTTAAGATCATTAAATGTTACTATTTCATTATCGTTGGTGAGGAAAAAGCTGTCCCGTGGATTCCACTTTGAATAAAAAATATTTCCGACAAAATGGATGATATGATTCGAACCAGTTTCTATATGAGCTAGAATGTTATCTCTAGAAGAATTTGGGCCAATTAGAATGTCCATTTGATTAATTTCTTCGCGACCGTTGAAAAATTCAGTTATAAAATTAAATTCATTAATTCCCGCTTCAAAAGGAAATATTAATTCTTTTGATTTAATTTTTGCGTTCCACCTTATCGGTCCTGAAGAATTTATTGAATCAATAATCAGAACATTGATTTTAGGGTCTTTCGTTAGATTTACTTCTTTTTCAACCGTATCGTGCCCAAAAGTTACACCTCCAAGAGGAGGTTCTCCAATAATATATCCTATGGAATATTTTAATAAGAAAAAATTATTGTCATAAACTAGTTCGAAAGGAATCGTCATTTCGTCTAAAATAAAATAAATTTCAGGCGTGATATTTAAAGACTTAATCTCAAACTGCTCTAAAAAGGAACGAATTTTAATAGGTAAGAATACATATAACAATTTACCGAATTCATTTACGCTAAAGTCATATTTTTTCTCTTGATTGTCTGAGAAAATGTCATTATAAATATCTATTATATGTGCATCGTTCCAATATTCGTTGAAAATTGTTCCCTCAACTATCTTATCATCAATGGATATCATTCGAATAGAAATTAAACCATCCTGATTGATCCTAAAAACCATCTGTTTTATTACAAATTCTTCTTCAAATCCTGCAAAGAGTAAGCTTTCCTCTTCAAAAGAATATATTTCTCTTCTAAGTGACTCTGTCTCGTTATACAAAAGAAGGGGATCACCAATTGCGTTTATTAAGTTTTTTTCTAAAAAGGGTATTATTTTTTGAGCGAGTTTAAAATCTCTTTGCTCATACATCACACGATAAAACATCATTCGCCAAAAATCTTTTTGCTCTAATGAGAAAAATAATGACTTAAATTTCCATAAGAAATTACACGTATAAAAGAAGTGATACAATTGGGCATCAGTTTGAGGAATTTTCAGGTGTGCGTTTAACTTTTCAATAGATTGTAAAAGATATTTCTTCTCCTTCATTTCTACGAATTTTTTACATGCCTCGACCCAAAGTTCAATTAAAATGTTATCATATCCAAGATCCGTCTGATATAAAAATAGATCCTCGAGAAAATCGTAGATTTGAAATGCGATTTCGAATCTATTTCTCGTAATTGCAAAATCTATAAATTTTCTGATATATGTAACAGCATCTCCATATGAACGGAACGCTTGAATTTTAGAAAATAGATTTTTTATGACAGTTATAATCCAAGTATGCTCTCCAATGTTGTTTAAGTAATATATTAATTCCTCTAAATCTTCTAATATTTCGTTAAAATTTCGTTCATTGATTGAGATCTTACCTAAATTACTAAATTCATTCTTTAAATAACCAGGAATTCTATTTACTAAGATTTTAATCATTGACTTTACAAATTCTTCAGAATTTTCCATCAGCTGAAAGTTTACATTCACATTTTCTATAAAAACATAAAGAAATAAAGCCCGTTTCCCTGGTTCGATTTTGAAAATTGTTCTACCTAAAACTTCCATACTTAAATGGAAAAACTCTTGAGGAAGAACAGATTTCCTTAAATACATCAAAACTAATTGCAATTCGATTAGCTTGATGTAATCTTCCCTTTCAGTAACTTTCACACAGAATGAATTTATAAATTTAGTAATACCCTTTTGAGATAATGTTTCCATTTTAGTAAATGATTTGAGTAAGTTAGTTGCAAAGTTATTGAGTAAGTAAAAATCATCTAATTTAGACAAAAACGAGAAGAAACGTTTATATGCATCAATATATCTAATAAAATCTATATCTACACCTTCTTCAGTCCTACGAATCAAAGAATTGATATACATCCACCAAGAATTTGATATTATCATTATTAATTGGTGCTTCTTTTGGATATCGAGCCACTCAGTTTTTTCGATATCAAAATACAAATCAGTTAATAATCTATCTGCCCAAAGATGATTTGAAGAGTGTAATAGTTTTCTTCCTTGAATAATTTTCTGTTGGAATTCCTTTAAGAATTCTGATCGCGTGTTTAAATTAACAACCATCATTTCCACTAATTCATATAATTATAAAATTTTTTGAAAATGTCTAATCAGTTTGTTGTTGCTCTAATTCCTGATGAGATGGATTGCTAATCCATCCTTTCTTTAATTGATCTTTTGAAAATAGAACCGAAGCTCCAATCCAACCCATATTTTCTCTTCCAGAGGGTGCTACTACTTTTATTTTTGTTTTTAACTTTTCTGAAAAAAACCTCTGTAATTCAACTTCGATTCTTTCGCTTAATCCTGTAATCACGCTACCTCCTCCTGATAGAATAACATTAGAAAGGAGTTCCTCCCAATTTTCTCTGTCCCACGACATTACTACTTTTGAAATAGCTTCAGTTAACCCCATGTAATCGATATGAATGATTTTAGGATCAAACAGAGGTTCTGACAAGAGGAACCGCTCAGAATTCAATTTTAATTTGCTACCATCCGGTAAATCAACGATTCGATCGTATTTGGTTAAACCTTCCTTAACTCTTTTCTTTTCTCCTGTAGGATCGAGGATGCAAAGGGATAACTTCTCTTTAATCTCTTTGGAAATCGTTTTATCGAGGTAGATATTTTTTGAGGAGCTTACATTGCTTAAAATTAGATTAAGGAGATAATGAGTAATTTTTTTTCCTGTTATAGGAAACATATCTCTCGCCATTAAGTTAGTAAACCCATGAAAAATTGAAGAGATTGATGTATAGGATTCTCCGATATTCACGATGATTCCGCTGGATTTTTGTAGTGTAGACAGAATAGCTTGACTCTCGGGTAAAAACAAAATGTAGGGAAAGTTGAAAGAATTAAAAAATACTTCTTGGAGTTTAGTTTTTTCTAATTCCGATTTATAGAAGGGAGTTATGATTATTAAAGGCTGTTTGAAATGTAATTCCACTGGAATGTTTAACTGGTTGTAGTAAAAAGCAAAAAACTTAGAAATAATGTTATAGTTTTTCTTTTTACTAAACTTTCGAATTTTTAAGATGTTTTTATATTTAAGCGCATCATAACCAACTAATTGCGTTTGTTTATCCGCATTAAGAAATATTTCCTCTAACCCACTAATAGTATCTGATCCGCTTATATCAGATGTAAAGAGAAAATCGTTGATATCAACATAAACACTAGGAGCAATAATATCTGGAAAATCTCCTCCTGCCCATCCTAGTTTGAAATTATCGCTGCCAATATCGAGAATTAAAGGAAGTAAATAATTGTTTTCTACATCTACCATGATTCTACTTATTAAATTTGTTAGTGCTAGCGTTTTAAAAAATAATAATCAATATCAGAATGATTGTTGTTGATGAACGTACTCATCTGATAACTTTTTCAATTGATATTCTTTCACTTGTAATTCTAATAGACCTAAAACTTTTTTAAATTCACTTGACATAGATTCAACATCTACATCGGTAATCTTTTCAACTTCATCTCTTTTTAATTTGAATTGATCTAGATTATAATGGATTTTTTCATAAAGACCGCTTACTGAGGCGACTAATTCCTCTGTATTTTTTTTGGTAATTTTCCTCATTTTTCTTAGTATTGAGAGAATGGAGGATATAGAATATTCCCACTGGTTATATCTATCTACATAACCTTCAAATACATCCTCAAAAAAAACAGTTAACTTTTCGTATATGTTCTCTTTCTTTGAGAATGAAGGTGTTGTAGTAGTACTTGATATTTGAGCATTAGTATTTTCTGAACTTTTTGCATCTTCAGAAACATCTGAAATGGGGATTCTTTTCTTAACGGGTGTTCTTTCTGAAATAGGAACTTGTTCCACTGCGTAATCTTCAGCGATTTGCTTTTTGTTTTCATATGAAAGTTGGGGGGCAATTTTTTCTTCTTTCTCGTTTGGAGAGATAAAACTTTTTTCTTCAGTAACTACTTTAAGTAACCCATGTAAAGTAGATTCTGTTTTCTTTGACGATTTTAATACATTATCTATATTCGAAAGAGGAGATTCTACACTACTTTTTTCCTTATCTTTCTTTTTTTTCTTTGCCATCTGATTTGTTCAACATTTCCTTTTTTGTTAACAATCACTTATTCTAAAGGAAGTATCTCAACTTTGAGAGCTTCTCCTTTTTCTTTTAATATTGTTTTTAGCTCCTCTATAGGAAAACTTGGACTCTCTGAAATAACTGTCCATACCGCAGTTTTATCTTTTTCGACAATGACTGCCTCACTATACATCATACTAAGCTTTAAATCTCCAAAAGCTGTTGCTAATTTAGCCAATGCTCCAGGAGTATCTCCCATTGAAATTCTCAGTTTAATGAGATCACTTTCACTCCGCAATCCTACTGGAGCAATTTTAATTTCTTTGGCTTCTGAGTCACTAATCATCATAAGTTGTGAATTTGTCGTAATTCCTAAAGATTTTCTAACAATTTGTGGAATTACGATCCTCCCTCGTTCGTCAATTGTAAGAATTTTAACTTCTTTCATTATACTGAACACATTTTGTATATTATTGATTATAATTATTATTAAATTATAAGTATAAAAATTTTATACAATATTCTGATATCAAAGTAAGATTTAAAGAAAAATATATTAAGTTCCTATTTATAATACTTTGCCTTCCCTATAATAGAAACATCTTTCATCACTAATCCGTCTTTTTCTAAATTATATCCTGGTTGGCATCCGCCGATTGATATAGTAATAATTCCTGGCTCTAAAAATCTTTCTCCATCTAAATTTACTACTGAAAAATCCTTAGGTATTAGCTTAAATGAAATTTTTTTCTTTTGACCTTTTTTTAAGAAAACTCGTTTAAAACCTTTCAACTCTCTAATTGGTACTCTGAAACGGGTGTCTTTTCTCGATACATAAAGTTGGATTACTTCCTCTCCTTTACATTTCCCTATATTTTCAATTTCAGCTTCTACCTCTAAAACTTCACTAACATCCAGCTGTTCATTAGAAAAAATAAGGTTAGAATATCTAAATTTAGTATAACTGAGACCAAATCCAAAGGGATACAACGGAGTATCTTTAAAATATCGGTATGTTCTCCCTTCCATGCTATAATTCCTAAACTCTGGTAACTGTTCAATAGATTTATAGAATGTAACTGGCAATCTTCCAGCAGGATTGTAATTGCCAAAAATTACGTCAGCTACAGCATTTCCCCCCTCTTCTCCTGGATACCACACAAATAATATTGCGGGTATGTTTTCTTTTGCAAAATTCGCAGATATAGCGCTTCCTCCGGTGAGTATTAGAATAATTGGCTTACCGATGGCATAGATTTCCTTCAAAAGGTCTTCTTGAACGCCGGGTAAATTTATATCTAACCTATCTCCACGGAGATCAGATTGTGATGCCTGGCCTTCTTCACCTTCCAGTCGCGGTGAGATACCTAATACTAAAAATATAATATCGGATTTCTGAGCGATGCTTATCGCTTCTTTAAAACCTTCTTTTGATTTTTCTTTCAAAGGACAACCCTTCGCAAATAAGATTTCAGTATCTCGGGAGGTTTTGTTCTTAATCCCCTCAAGCATAGTTGTATATTCTGAAGGTTCTCCGTTATAATTTCCTAATAAAACATCCCGAATATCCGCATTTGGTCCTATTACTGCTATTTTTTTTACATCTTTTCTCAACGGCAGAATTCCGTTTTGATTCTTAAGAAGAACAATTGATTCTCTAGCCGCTTCTAAAGCTAGCTGGCGATGCTCTTTACAGTCG
>JAGXNS010000102.1 GCA_019894855.1 Promethearchaeota archaeon | reverse complement strand
ATTTGATGCGGAATTGGATCTACTCTTTGAAATAATAGATAAATCAAGAAAAACTACTGATACTGAAGAAACTGAATACTTAATAGTTGATAAGGAGAAAAGTTTAATAATAATTCAAGAATTTGGAAAACAGATTTCCAAAGAGAGGAAAGATATTGCTAAAAGGAAGCTAATGAAAAACCAATACTGGAAGATTCCTTACGAAGATTTATGTAATGGAAAATTAGAGGTTGCCAGTAATGAATATAACGACACAATTTCAAAATTATTAGATAAACAATTTTTCAAACAAGCTGCTGTAAGTCTCATAATTACCACTATTATTATGGTAAAAAACAAAAATGTTTCCTTAGCTAAATCGTATTTAAATGAACTATTAGCAAGATATTCAGAATATAAAAAAGATTTTGGAAACTTACCTGAAATTCATATCTTAAACGAACTTCTCTCTGGGTTGAAAAATGAAGATGACGAGCGAATCGATTTATGCCTTAAAATTTTAACAGATAATCTGGTACTCTTTGATTGTGAAATTGAATTACTAAAAAACCTTATCCCCAAGGAACAAAAACATGAAATAGAAGGTGTTAAATTATCAAGAGAAGAGCTAGCGAAAGAAAAACAATTCAACATACAATTGGACCAAACATTTGGCATGATACAAAAAAAAATGCCCGATGTTCGGCGTGAAAAACAAGAACATCTTAAAAAGAGAACTTTCATGAAAAAAAGAATCTATACTGATGTTATAACGCTTCTTGAGAAAAAATCCTTCAAAGATGCTGGAATTGAATATCTTAAATTAGCATACACCTTGTCAAAAAGGAAAAATTTTGAAAGTAGCTCTTTGATGGTATTATTACATGGCTTAACACTACTCATAGCTAAGGAACCTTTAAACGAGATTAGGATTAATATCAATAGTTATCTTTCTTCACTAGGCCTTAATAAAAAGCTTTTGGAAGATACTTACCCAATTCGTTGTATTGAATTTCTGCTTAATGTAATGTCTCACAATGTAGAAAAATTTTTACCAATTATTAAGGAAATCTTAGGTATTTTGCCGTTTTTTGAAGAGGAAAAAGTTTTAATTGATAATTTGCTGAAAGATGAAGTAAATTAAATTTTTATACCATATTTGCATATTTCATTAGATCCTTAACTCTCATACGTAAAGTTACCTCAGTTACTCGAGCTAATTTACTAATCTCTTTTTGAGTGCGGTTTTCGCTACAAATTTTAGAACCAATATAAATAGCGGCAGCAGCAATTCCTTTAGGATCTTTACCCGCGGAGTTGAATCCGCTACCATCTGCCTTCTCTATAATTTTAACGGCAGTATTACGACATTGCATAGACAATTTCAACTCGCTGTTAAACTTGTCTACATAGCGAGAGGGTCCGAAATGCTGAACTTTTAAATTTAAATGAGGTAAAACTTCCATTAGAATTAAGCGATAACTTTTGATAACTTTTTTTTTCGGGATTTGCGCGACTTTTGTAATTTCTTCTACAGTTCTAGGAATTCCATGGACACGCAAAGCACAAAATATTGATGCAGAGAGTAGAGTGTCAATACTTCTTCCCATTGTGAGTTTCTTTTTTACAGTCTGAGTATAAATTCTAAGCGCGTCTTCAGCTACAGTGTCTGGGATACTAAGTCTTTTTTGCAAACGTTGCAAATTAGGTAAAGCAATCCATAGGTTCCTTTCATAACTTGTTGTTAAGGATCTATGGATTTTTGCAAGTCGATTAAATTTTGATTTGTATTTCGGGCTTAATAAAGTTCCTCGTGCATCTCTACTACCTCTAATAATCGTCCGTGGGCCAATAGGGCTATATACCCTTTCGTTGCTTTTTCTATTTTGGATTTCTTCTTGTGTGAAAGCTCTACGCGGTGAATCGTCTATGGACCTCTCATTTGCCGAACCACAATTTAAACATACGAAAAATCCGGCTTTCTCAATGATTTTGGGTGCGTCACAACAAGGTTCTTTTCCCTGCTCATTAAAAAAGTCATTATTTTCGAAGCTTGACGGCATATCAACTAGCTAATTTTAATTCAAATATATATATATATATTGGGATTAATCAGTTTCAGTATAGTATTTAAAAGAAACCACATATTTAAATTTAAATATCTTAATCTAATTAATTTAATAGCGGTAGTGAAGATTTAAATCTTAGTCTATTTAACTATTATCTTAAAAGACTAGTAAAATTAATTAAATCATTAAACGCTCTCTAAATAATAACTACTAACTAGGAAAAATAATAATATGTCAGCTGATATCTCCAAAATTATTAACATTTTTTCGAAATTTTTAGATCCAAAATTTACTAAAGAAGGAAAGTTAAAGACTATTGAAGAAATCAAGAAACTTCCATTGAACTCATTCAAATTTATATCGAAAGAAGATACTAAAATTTTAAAGGACCTTCTAAAAATATCCAAAATTGAAGAAGTTTCCAAATTAGATAGGGAAAACCCTTTTTATAATTTAAAGATTTTTGGAACAACAAAAGATCCTATAGAAGTGACTGAACTACAGGAAGAATATGACAAAAAAGTCGCTACGGTTAAAGCAGAGAATCCCGAACTTGTAAAGGCATTGAATAAAGCAATCATAATTAGCTCTATAATAACAAATTTAACCGATGCGGATGAGATCGTTACTGGGAAATCTGCACAAAAAATAATCGTTATTGGATTAGATAACGCTGGAAAAACAGCGATTTTGAACAAATTTGGAGGTCGATTAGGTATTAGCGGTTTAGCAAACTTAAAACCGACTAAAGGTGTCGATCGCCGTCATATCGAAACAGAAAATTCTGACTTAGATTTGTTTATCTGGGATTTTGGTGGACAGGAAAAATTTAGGAGTAAATATTTAAAAAATCCAGAACAGTATTTTTTACAAGTTGATTTATTAATTTATGTCATTGATTTACAAGATTCTGAGAGGTTTCCAGAGTCTTTTGAATACTTCGAGCAAATTCTAAAAACACTCACGATTTTAGAAGAAGACCCATTTGTATTAATATACATACATAAATTCGACCCAGATTTAAAAAATGACCCTGAAACACTTCTTAACATCGAACTTCTGAAAGATAATTTAAACCAATTATTGACTTCTTTTGGATACGATTACGAAGCTTATCTAACTTCAATCTACTCTTTAATTACTAACGAACCAGAGTTTTCTAAATATATTAAAGAGGTTATGAAATCAACCGACTCCTTAACTAACCCCACTTTAAGGAAGGTAGAGGGATTAGGAAAAACTTTAGAAGAAACGATGAATGCTGTTATCCGACTGTCTGAAAGCCTTTCAAGGCAATTATCTGATTTAGATAATAGATTGAGAGTCATCGAAAGTGGAGCATTTCAAATGGCTCAGAGTGGGATCCCAATAGGACTATCACCACCTAACCAAGCTTTAGTTCCCGGTAGACCTGGAGACACAAGGTTAAAAGTTCTTGACGAATTAAAGCAGTTGTTCGATAAAAAGAAAAAGTTAAACCTATAGCTTTTTTTAAACAAAATTGCGAGTAAAGCTCGGTATATGTCTCTTATTCAAAATCTAAGCTCTTTTTGATTTATTGTAACGTTCCACAATCCATTTGTAATTAGCTAAGTAAATGATTATACTTAACAACCCTACAACTAAGATTACATAAAAAAGATTTTTAAAAAGTAGGGGGTTAATTACTTGTTTGTAGACATTCCCTACATTAAATTGCTCAAAAAAAATCATTAATCTATTTAAAAAAGGAGCTAAAACGATTCTCGCTATTATAAACCCAAAAATCCCTATGAAAGCACCGCAAACTACATCAGTAGGGTAATGAACTCCTAATTGAATTCTAGAAAAAGACACAAGTATCACAATAATTACAACAATGATTATTACCATAGGTGTATTTAACAATAAAGCAAATAGAAGTCCTTGAGACGCCACATTATACGAATGCCATGATGGAAAACTTCTAGATGTCGGTTCTCTTTCGAGTACTTCAATATTTTTTAATGCTTCAAATGGCCTGTCTCTATTTATAAGTTTCTTCATAGGGGCAATTATCAATACGCCGATTAAAAAAACAGTTGAAATGTTTGAAAACAAAAAGGAATCGTAAAATATGAATAAGTAAAAAACCATTAACAACATCCATAAAGTCTCTCTTCCCAGAAACGATATAACCTTTAAAAGAGTAGTTAATGGCACTCCCCCAAATCCATTATATTTTAAGATAATCCTTTTGTCCCAGGTATCAAGGGTCTTTAAGATTAATTTAGCTTCCATGGTTTTTGTGTCTTCTAATATGTTATACCTAAAAATTTATAAGCATTTTTAACCTTGGAAATGTTTTCTTGGAAATTTTCAACAGAATGAGAATCTGATCCAACGAAAAATCTAGCTCTTTCTTTTTTTAACTTCTTAGCAATTTCCTTAGAAGGAAAGGGTCGATTGATAGGAAACCGTAAACCTGATAAGTTGTATTCAATGTTTATTTTGTTTTTAATGCACAACCGCCCCAAGTTAAGAACTCGTTCATCTGAAATATCGCAATCTTCTAATGGCTTAATATCGTGCTCATTAATGTATCGATAAATTGTATCTATGTGACATATGTTCTTGAAAATTTTTGATTCTATCATCATCCTACTGATTTCAAAGTAATCGTCTATGAGTTGTCTCATTTGAACTTTCTCTAATAATTGAAGTAATTTAGCTCGTGAAGTTATAGGGTAGTGGTATATCCATTCATGCAGAGTGCCTCCAATAAAATCGATTTCTTTTTCATAGTCATCCATAAATTCTAATAATTCGATCTCTCTGTCGCGATAATATTCTAGCTCGAGACCGCTAAGGATAAACTTATAAGTCCCCTTCAAATCGTCAAATTCTTCAAGGTAATCGTCTATCTTGTCATTGTAGAAGGGGTTTGATTTGTCTCTTTCGATACTATAAAGCTCATAATGTTCAAGAAAACATATGTTGATTTCCTCTGCTTCTGCAATTTTAATATAATCGTCAAAGACAGGACCATTTTCTTGTATGTCTGAGCTCCACTTCGTATGGACGTGATAATCAGTATATTTAAATTTCATAAGTATGTAGTTCTAAAAATGAAATAAAGAAGTTAAAAATATTTATTATTCAGTCCATAGAATTCTCCTTGTCGAAAAAAACTTCATAAAACAATTCTTTTTCTCCTGCCTCGGGAGGATTTATCTTAGTATAACCTCCCTTCCTAATAATTTGCACTGTGCTTTTATTTTGAATGTGGATGTTACCGTAAAATCCTTTAATACCTTTTTCCCTTGCTATAATTATAAGATGTTGGTATAAGAAAGATCCTAACCCCTTCCCTCGATAGTCCTCCCTGACTAAAAAGCTATACTCTGCCATATTTAGCTTAGGATTTAAGTAATAGGTCGCATTGCCTACCATTTCCTCTCTTCCTATATTGCCAATAAAAGCTCCAATTGAAAAAACATTGTTATAATCTATATTCACTTCGTTTTGCGTCTTTGAATGGGTGAATTCCTTTCTAACTTCGAAAAATCGCAAATATCGATCTGTTTCGTTTAAGGAATAATATAATTCTTTTAATAAGGGTTCGTCTGTTGTTTTAACTGGGCGAATTTGAATCTTCTCTCCTCCTCGCAGAGTAGATGTAGTCACATACTCTGAAGGGTATCTGCAAATTCTACCTTCTTGGTCGTATGGTAAAATCTGATCTGAATAAACATATTTCAACTTTTTAGCTTCATCTAACAACCAATGACGAAAATCAGGGTGAGCAACGCATATTAGTTCGAGCACTCGCTCTCTTATAGTCTTTCCATGAAGATAAGCTACCCCCCATTCAGTTACAACATAATGTGCATCTCCTCGAGATAACATTACTCCCGCACCTTCATCTAGATGAGGCAATATCCGGGATTTTTTACCATCACGAGAGGTGGATGGTATAATAATTATAGGCTTACCTCCTTTAGAAAATGCAGCGCCCCTCATAAAATCTATGGTCTCTCCTATCCCCGAATAGAATCCATACCCTTCAGTTGCCGCGTTTACTTGTCCTGTAAGATCAATTTGTCGAGCTGAGTTTATTGAAACCATTTTCTTATTCATTCCTATGTATCTAGGGTTACACACGTAATCTGAAGGGTAGAATTCTATATATGGATTATTGTTGACAAAATCGTACAGTTTTTTACTTCCTAGAGCAAAACTCGTAATAATCTTTTCAGGATGGAAATTTTTTTTTCGGCTGGTTAATACTCCTTGTTCGATTAATGGAATAATATTGTCCGTGATATAATAAGAATGCATTCCTAAGTCTTTTTTATCGCCTAAAAATTTCAATATAGCATTTGGTAAATCGCCAAATCCTACATGGATGGTTGATTTATTCTCAATAATATTAGTTAAATTTCTTCCTATTCGTTCAGCAACTTCGTCAGGTTCATCAAAATGAAATTCTAGCAAAGGTACGTCGTTAACAACAAAATGATCGATTTCTTTCATGTGAATAAAACTATTACCTAAAGTTCTTGGCATTTGAGGATTCATCTCAACAATGTTTATAAAAGCCGATTGGGCTAAAGGTTTTGCTATGTCCACATTGATGCCAAGAGAACAAAATCCAAAAGAATCGGGAGGTGTAGCTTGTATAAGAGCAACATCAATATGTTTTCTACCCGTTAAAAATAGTCGAGGTATTTCACTCGCGTAAATTGGAGTATAATCTGCTTGTCCTTTATTGATTTCCTCACGAAGAGTATTTCCAATGAATAACGCATTATGC
>JAGXNS010000101.1 GCA_019894855.1 Promethearchaeota archaeon | reverse complement strand
ACATTGTTCCTTACATCGGAGGAGAAGAAGAAAAATCTGAGAGAGAACCACTCAAAATCTTAGGACATATTGGAGAGAATGGAATCGTTAACGAAGATTCGATTCAAATTAGTGCAACATGCATTAGGGTACCGGTTACGGATGGTCATACTGCTTCTGTCAATATTAAATTTAAAAATCAAATTCCAAGCAAAGAAGACATAATTAAAATTTGGAAAGAGTTCAGATCGGTCCCTCAAGAACTTAATCTACCCTTTGCTCCAAAGCAGCCAATCATATACTTGGATAATTTAGATAGACCTCAACCTAAAAAAGACAGAGATAACGACAAAGGCATGGCAGTTACTATTGGTCGATTAAGGAAGGATACCGTTTTAGATTATAAATTTATTGCGTTAAGCCATAATACAATAAGAGGCGCAGCAGGCGGAGCAATATTAAATGCAGAATTATTGAAAGCCAAAGGATTCATAGAATAAATTCAAATTAGAAGTTGTGCTTGTCAATCGCAATCTTGAGCAAATCCTTCAAAAAAACGAAGCTATTTTTCCTCTTTAACAGAGAATATGGAGGTATTTCGGGGTAAATTTGAAAAATTTGAGGTTTTTTCAACATTTTCAGAACTTTCAAGATGGAAAACAAAGATAATTTATGGAACTTAAAGATAAATGTATTTAAAATCGTTTCTATGAGGTTTTTGTTAAGGATTATAATATTAGTTATAAAACCAAATCTCTCTGAATAGGCAAACCTTATTGAATCCAAAGATTCATGATCAATGCCAGAAAGTAGTTCTTTATTAGTTATATTTTTCACTTTCGTGAGAGATCCGTTTTCTATTTTAAATAGTATAGTAATTGGTGTTTGGCTATTAATATCGTTATTTTTTTTATCGGAAGTAATAATTAGTAAAATTTTTGCGTTTAACCCCACAAATGTATCGAATAACCCGAAAATATAATCCGGAATAGCCCAGTGTGAAAGTTTTTGTAAGTTCAAATCTATACCTAAAAGTCTTATTAAAAATCTAATTAACGGACTGAAGGTTTTAGGTTTGGGGTACATTCTCCAAAGTAAGTCATGTCCCCTAATTCCATACAAAAACTTTTGAAAGAATAATCTTAAAATCTCCTTATCAAATGGTATTTCATTCTCAAATAACTCTGAAAGAAATTTTAAAATTACGTTGAGGTTAATATTGTATACATTTTCCACCATGAAGGTCTGTTGAGCTATCTTAATATCTGTAAATAACCCATAAGAATTTAAATTGTAATCTTCCCTTTCTATCGGAAATAATTTAACTTCAATATCAGAATTAATCTTATTCATTTCGATTTTCTTCAGATTCATACCAAACGATAGCTGATTAGATGCCGCTGCCACCAAGACATTAAACGACGGAATTAAATCTTCAATAAAAGCGAAGATTGATGATAATCTGATGTCTTCAAGAAGACTTAAATTATCTCTTAAAAATTTTAAAATGTTTGGCTCAGGATACATGGCTATTAAATTGTCAGTAAGAGATATTTGTATTAAATCCAAAAAGCTTCGGAATATATCAGAATAGGTAGAATTACTGATCTTTCCAGAATGACTATTTATTAAATCCAAACCCCTTTTTTTTATTATTCTGATACTATTAACTTTAACACCATGATTTTTTAAGATCGATGATTGAAATTTATTGAATAATTTGTTTATATCGCCTAAATGCTCTTGTTTAATAACAACTAAGTCGTTTGGTAAAATCTCGACTGTTTCATGTACTCCCGGTTTATTAGTCTTATATAAATATACGCCAAATACAATATTGTCAATATCGAAATCTGACACGATGATATCAAGAATATTCTGTTGCTCATTTATAAATCGGGGGTAAAGGATTGCAAACAAATTATACAATAAAAAGGCGTCAATCTGAATGGGAGTTAAAGGAATTTTAACTTTCTCATCTAATATTCTCGGGTTTTCAACTATGCTTACTTTTGAATTAAACTTTAAAATATCAAGCCAGTTTTTCCGTAAATCTTCGTTAAACATCGCCGGTGACTCCTTTTTTTTTAATTGGTTTTTCCGATTCTTTATTGATAATTTGATTTAATAGAGCATTGTAGAAGGAGAGATTTGGAGCTTGTGTTTTTCCATAGTATTTAAGGATAGTACTTAAGCTCGTATGCATGTCTGGTGGACATCCCGGAAGTTCACATATGGATTTGTTTACTTTCTCTTTCACGATAGGTTTTTTTTGGGAAGAATTCCCTTTCTTTACTTTATCTCCTACGGTTTTAATGATATTATCTTTTTTTGGCACTTGAATATATCGAAAATCACGATTCTTTGTAGTTTTTACCGCACAGTCTCCAAAAACTATAATATTTTCTACTGTCTCGGGTTCAATAGGACTTTCACCAATCAACATTGACTGGTTTCTTATGTACTTTAAATCTTTTGTCATGTGGGTTTTCATGAAATTTAATAGGTGATACGCCTCTTTGAAACATCCAGAACAAATTCTTCCCGTTTGTAGATAAGTGTTATTAATCGTAATTTCATTTAACTTATCAACTGAGAAATTAACTATTATCTTGTTATCATCAAGGTTTTCACCTTTTAAATTAATTTTAGAAAGATCTGTTATACCTAATCTTTTATTTCTCGCTTCTAAGAGGATATCACTATCTAATAAATCAATTGTTAATAGATTTAATGTGGTTAAATCAACTGCTACCGCATCAGATCCACTAACTACTAAACCTGTACGAATTAAGTTTGAATCCTTGTAAATAAAGGGGCCAGCGCCTTCTAAGAAATAAAACATATCGTTTATAACTAAACAGGGTTTTTTAATACTGAGAACATCAAGAATGTTTGATATTAAATCTTGCTTATATTGGTCTAATAACAAATAATCTTTCCCACTTCTAATTACTTTGTCAATTTTCTGAGATTTAGAAGACACTAAGGAATAACAATTCAGTAAAGAAAGCGTACATTTGAATAAGGGGTCAACGCTTACTTGATTGAGTATAATTAATTTATCAGATTCAAGCACTCTTGTTGAATATTCGATACTTTTTCCGTTTACTTCGATAGTACTAAAGTGAGATGTTGCCATATCATCTAAGGATATTAATTCGGCTCCAAGGTTTTCTAAATAGGATTTGAGCCCTAAGGTGCTATTAAGCGTGCTGGTTTTTACACCGTAATCTGGAAACCCTCCAACATTTATTTTTTTTGCTCCTGCATCCTTGCACAGTATAATTAATGTTCTAAGGGAATCCATATTGACATTAATAGGAAAGCCGCTAGGTGCTCTTAAATTAATTTTGATAAAAACTTCATCTTCTTTTCCAATAAACCTTGAAATCCCACCAAGTAATTCAATTCCATTGTCTATAGCCTTAGTTGGACTATCGTTTTTGGTTATAGCAACATCAGTACTATTAACTTTAGAGTTCTCAATCATTAATAAATATTAAAATTAAATAATCAAATAAATCTTTATTAAAATATCTGGAGATGTTTTAGAATATGGAGCAAAACATACCAAAAATACTCTTAGAACAAACGCAATTTAATATCCCCTCCGACACAATTGGAATTGATGTTGGGCAAAGTCTCGCGAAGATTTCTTATCGAAAAGATAATGAAATTATCCTTAAAATAGGAGAGACGAATTTTAAGGAAATAGAGGAATTTCTTGACGAAAATAAGAGCAAATTTAATAAGATTAATTTTACGGGTGGAAAAGCTTATAAGCTTTATAAAAAATATTCAAACAGTATTAGTACTAACTTAATCAACGAATTTGAAGCCAATATAAGAGGGTTAGAATTTCTTTATGAATCTTACAAGAAGAAAGCATTACCTCAATCTCTTATTGTCACGTTAGGTACAGGGACTTCACTAGTCCTAAAAAGAGACAAGATAGAACACTTGGGAGGATCTGCTATGGGAGGGGGTTTCTTTATGGGATTAATTAAATTATTATTGAATATGGATGATTTTTTTGATGCAATTGAGTTAGTTCGTAAGGGGAATCGATTTAGCATTGATTTAAAAGTAGCGGACATTTACGATATTGAAGATACCAGAGTTGATAAATTATTTAGAGAATTTACAGCAGCTTCTTTAGGTAAGATTAAAAAAGATTTTGATATCAAATCGCTAAAAAAAGAAGATTTAATTAGTTCACTAATTGGGATTATTGGAGAAAATATTGGAACGATTGCTACTCTTATGGCTGAAAATTATAACATGAATAATATCGTTTTTTGCGGAGGGTTTCTATTAGAGAATAAACCGTTAAAACAGATTTTATCATTACTCTGTAAATTCAAAAGGAAAAAAGCTATTTTTTTAAAAAATTCAGAATATTGTGGGGCTATTGGTGCTCTTTTTTTTAACATTAAATAGAAAAAGCAATTAGCCTTAAGATAAAGCGTGCCCATGGGAGATATCTACTCATCGATTTTTAGTCCTAAGACTATTCTCGTAAATACACTATAATGGGCACAAAGAATGTAAAGTAAAGGTAGTTTAAATAGTCTCTGAGTGTTTCCTTAGCATATCCTCGTTAGTTTTTCCCATTTTTATTGCGAGCTCAGCGATTATAGCATCCAAATATACGAAAGCAGCTATCTCGAACATAGTTCCTTCAGGAGTAAGAATTGCGGTATCATCGTGAAGATCAACCTTATCTCTCTTAGTACGACCCTTCAGCTTTATAGTAATATCAGCAACTCTCCCTATAATAGTCTCTGGATGGGAAGTGATTGAAATTATACCAAAAGGTTTAGCGGTATTCACATAGTTTTTAAGTAGACTAACTACGATCGATGTTGTTCCTGATCCAGACAGAACTATTAAAATATCCTCGTTTGTTAGTGCAGGTATTGACCCCAAATTTGTAACCATATAAACATCTGCTCCTAGGTGGACTAGTCTTGTCGCAAAGCATTGTAAAATAAAAGCAGAGCGCCCACTTGCTAATAAGAAGAATTTTCTCTTCTTTACTAACCCATCGTAAACCATATCGATGAATTTCTTAGTATGTGAAAAATGTTTTGGTTTGCTTAAATGTTCCATGTTGTCTCGAAGATTTCCAAGGATTACATCCATAGATTGAAATAAAATCTCTCTTTCTTTTCCATTAAGCTTCATTTCACTACTAACTTTATCAGCCATATCAAATCAAAAATCTTTTATTTTGAGTATATGTTAATTAAGTTGAGATTTAAAAAATACATTTTGGTTAATAATATTTTTAATTGAAATATTATAAATTCCTACTATCAAGGAATTGATTTCAGGTTATTATAAGCTATTGCTACAAAGCAGCTTATAAAAAAAAAAAAAGTTAAATAATAGATTACTTCACGCTTTCTTTTTGCGGAACCACAATAATACAAATAAGGCAGGAGTTGCAACTGTAAAAAGTATCGCTAGAATTAAGTAAAACAAGTTTGCAGTGTGATCAGGGAATGTTGTATAAAAAAGCCACATAAGAATTGTTCCGGATAGGCACATCCCAATAAGAATGCTAATTAGTTCCTCAAGGTCAAATTTTTCTTTTAAACTTGTCATTTTATTTCCTCATAATTTATGTTATGTTTTGTTTATAAAAAAAATTATACGTAAGCAACTAAAGCAGTCATCTGGAACCATACTTGTATAGCAGCAAACATTATTGCGCTAAGATAAACCCTACCTGTCTGACGATAGAGATTTATCGAAAGGAAATAAGTCATGGCTAACATAGGAATAGCACCCATTAACTGGATTATCATCATACGATTAGTGTCGGCAAGTCCCCATCCCACCAGATTTGTCGATGTAAGTTCGCCACCAAACCACTGTGGTCCATATTGAACTAGCATGACAACTACCAGCCCACCAAGCATCAGATAACAGTATTTGAAAAACCAGACCGTATGAGTTATATATGTGTTTTTGTATTCTTTCATTCTAAGTTGTCCGTACATATAGATTCCGGCATTTACTAAAGCGAAAAATAGTACTATTCCAAAGTAAGGCCAGAAATCAACTGCTCGTTGTAGGTCGCTAAATGTTTTCATCATCGTCCAGAATCCTCGAAATTCGACGTTTAAAAACGCTTGTGAAAGGAAGACTAAGCCATACATCCAGCCGAATAAAATTGCCGCTATCACAATTGTTTTGCTTATTATTCTTGGATTAAAAGCTTTCGTAGCTTTCTTTACTAAAGATAAGTCAGCTAATTCTTCTTTAGTACTGAATGTTAGCCCCACATCATGAAGAGAAATACTATCTCTACCTTTCCTCCATTTAGTCAAAAGATACCAGACAGTCCACAATATGATACATATAGTTGCATTCAGTAAGTACCAGAGCTCAAACCCGTTAGCAATACCATGATTGAATACAGTATAGTCACCAATTTTTGTGTCAAATAACCAATTATCTGAGAGACCATATCCTGGTATAAAGAACCAATAAGTAATTCCTGCTATGGCAGTGTTAACAGTTGCAACAATCCACCATGTTGACTTTTTAGGCGTATGTATTTTCTCTGGCATAGGTTGCCGAACTTCATTGAAATATTTAGTATTCATTAACAGGTATGCAAGAGGTAGGATTGAGATAAGCGTTGCAAAAGCGGCAAGCATCCCAAAAAGTTCTGCCCCTAACCAAGTTTGCTTCGCTGGATCTGCAATAGTCCAAGCGTCTTCGTAAGTCATCCCTTGAAGTGCTTGTAGCATCCAAGCTACTATTTCTGAGGTATGTTTAGGGCTCATAGTTATAGCAGGATGGCTACCTATATCGTAAGATTCTCGTCTCGCTGTACCGTTAACAAAATCTGAAACTCCACCCCATAGATTAAGATTAGTATCAACAGCCATGGTTCCAGGGGGCAAGCTGTACGTTACTTCCATTGCCGCTAAATTATCTGCAAGGTTCTCGGCAACCGTTTTCCCATCTCCTGTCTCTTATACACATCTCCGAGC
>JAGXNS010000100.1 GCA_019894855.1 Promethearchaeota archaeon | reverse complement strand
GTGCATTATCCCCTCAATGGCCCTGATTTCTGGTATTAATTCTTATTATCGAAAAAGAGTTTTAAGGAAGGATGTATCAGATCGGACTCCGTTGAAACACATTTTTTAAAACATATCTTTTAAGAAATGTACCTTAATAGTAAATCTTGCGTGCGATTAAGAAAATCTTGAAGATTTTGGTTTATAATATCTTTTTTATTTTCGTTATCAATTAAAAAGAGGATATATAACTCGTAATTTACGATTTCTAATCGCTTTAAGAAGATTACAGAGTCTGAAACTCTAAATATTGCTTCTTCTTTCGTAGAAGTTTTAAATTTGTAAAAAATCTTGAATAATGTAGTAAATTGAGGGGCAACGACCTCAAATACATTTAATAATTCTTCAGATTTCTGCATTTTAGTAATTTTCATTGCTTCGGGGGTGAAGTGCTCTGCTAATACTAAACCGTCGCTACTCAGAAGAAGTATTAATGATGAGCCTGTGAGCGACGAAAATTCACTAAGATTTTGCTCTATTAAATTCCTATTTGGGCTCAATTTTGCAATACCAGATGAAAAAGCTCTTAAAATTGAAAAGATTTCAAACATGCTCGTTACATAAATTTCAGGGCTTATGTCAGAAGATACATTTATTAATTTTTTCTTAAGGTTTTTAATGTTTGATTGGATTTTAACAGAGTCGATAATGTCAGGATCTCCTTTTGAAAATATATAAATTATCGGCGTTTTCTGCTCCAAATCCTGCAAGGCTTTTCTAATATTCTTAAGATATTCAATACTTTCGTTGAACCTCTCTACATCTCTTATATCGATAAAATAAAAGAGCAAATCCGCTTCAAATAGATAAATTTGGGCTTTATTAAGGTTAAGGTATCTATCATGATATTTTTTCTGTCCACCTAAGTCCCACAAAAAGATGGTTGTTCCGAGAGCTTCTATCGAGCTTACAACGGCTCCCAATGTGGGTTTCAATCCTATTAATTTAGAGAATTTTCTATCAACAGATAATATGAAGCTTGTTTTTCCACTATTATCAAGCCCTGAAAGAATAATTTTCATTTTTCTTTGTGTTGTTATAGGTGTTGAGGGAGTTTGTTCGATGTTAATAATTTTTTGTAAGAGTTTTTTAAAATCTCCAACAACCTGTTCTTGAGGTAATAGCTCATCAGTAATCTTTTTATCAAATTCAGAAAAAAAATCCATTATTATATTTTTTAACCTGTTTATGTTATTGTATAAAAAACTCCTTTTTTTCTCATCAATTAATATGCAGAAAGCGCTTGCTAACGGTATTTCTGAAAATTTAGCGTCAATAAAATGAAAATAACTAAGAGAAGTTAAATGATAATCTGGAAATGGCATGATACCAAAATGTTGGTACTTCATCAATACTTCATGCTCTTGGTTAAATATATTTCCATCCCCTAATAGTAAAGTGATATTTTTAATCGCAATCTGAGTGTAATCTCTTGAAGTAATTCCAAGTTTACTTGCCTCTCCTTCGTCTGAATTTGCTTTTTTCAGTTGGTCCTCATCAACAGGAGCAGGAAACATATAAATAGGTTGAGGACCAAATTTTTCGAAGGCAGAAAATAATAAACCTTTGATTACAGACGATTCAATTAATTTATCCATTAGCCGGAGATTCTAGTATTATTTTCTAATAATAAATGGTAGGAAATTTAATTATATATAGCTTTATTCTCTAATATTAATGCTAAATGAAATTGTTGAATATATAAGGTCTAATAAAAACATCATAAAAAAAACTGAGATTAGTCCTTTTGTTCAAAGTATTAACGGAAATTCATATAAGAGCCCTCGAATTTTTTCTGATATTGGGCAAGACTCTGCAGCTATAAAAAACAATAATGATATGCTCACATTAATCACTACTGATAGAATAAAGACGAGTTATATAGAGAATTTCCCGTTAGGCGCGGGATTTAGCTCAATCTTGGTCGGTGTGGACGACATATATGCGTGTGGAGGAAAACCATTAGCAGTAAGCATAATTATATCATTCAAAGATCAAATCATTGGTCAAAAAATGATCGATGGTATTTGTAAAGGTTCGAAATTATTTCAGGTTCCAATCGTTCGGGGTCACACGAATATAAAAGAGTTTAACGAATTGAGTTCGACTGTTATAGGGGAGATTAAGAGAGAAGAGTATATTTCTGCTACTAATGCTCAAGATAAAGACGACATAATCCTAGCTGTAGATTTCAGTGGAAAGGTGGGAAGAGCAAGTAAGCTCCATTGGGATACAGTAACTTATAAAAGCTCCGAGGACGTTTTGAATAAGAGGAAGGCTATGAATGAAATTGCTAAGCTTAAAATCGTAAATTCCGCCAAGGATATTTCAAATGGAGGTATTTTCGGCACGATCTTACAGTTGTTAAAATATTCCAAAGTTGGAGCAGACATAAATATAGAAAAAATCTTAATTCCTCCCATATTAATAGATAAGGATTATAATTTAGAAACCTTTATTCAAATGTATTTAACAACTTCTTATATTTTAACCGCACCAGAAGAGACAAGTCAAGATGTAGTAAAGATTTTCAACGATCATAACATGTCTGCTACTGTAATTGGAAGGATAAGGAGTGAACAAGAATTAAATATTAATGACGGTAAGAATTCAGTTAGAGTTATAAAATTTTAATGTTCTAAGGTTTAATCTAATCGATAAGAAGTAGGCTATGAGAAACACTATAAATTCCACATCAAACGATAATTCTCGTTATTAGTCTCTATTTAAAATCTAAAAATGTAAAAACCTGTTTCGGAGTAATGGTATTACAACTAGGACACAGATAAACTGGTCTTCTATTTTTGGGAGTATGAAGGATTTTTTCCATGATTTGTCCACAAGCTGGGCAGTATACTGAAGTATCTCTTCGATGGGGGGTTATAAAAAAATGTGGTTTTAATCTATGTTTTACTTCCATATAATAATAGTATGATTTCACCCATTTAAATTTTTGCTTTCGATCATTTGATGATCATTTTGGAATATTTGAGGATCAATAAGTTCATTTTGAAAATTAATAATTTATAAAATACTTATCTTTCCAATAAAATAAAAATATTCGAGCAATATTAGGAATTATAAAAAAAATAAGTTATTGAAATACAATGAGTTATAATTTTAAAAATGAATTTAAGGGAACTATCTCTATTATTGGCACGAGCGAAATCGAACCAAGAACAGAAGAGATAGCAATAGAATTAGGACGGTTATTAACGATTAATAAATACGCCGTGGTGTGCGGTGGGTTATATGGTGTTATGGAAGCTGTATGTAAGGGCGCTAAACAAGAAGACGGTTTTACTATCGGGATCATTCCCTACGAAGATAAAACTCGAGCAAATGAGTTTATAGACGTTGTGATACCCGTCCCTTTTTCTCAAGCTCGAAATATTGTTGTAGTATTGAGTGGTGATGCTTGCGTCGCTGTGGAAGGAAAAGCCGGGACTCTTTCTGAAATCTGTTTTGCCTGGATTTATGGAAAACCTATTATTGCTCTGACTGGGGAAATTAATGGGTGGTCTTCCAAAATGGCTGGAAAAAAAATCGATGACAGGAGAAGTGATACTATATATGGAGCCACATCAGCTCAAGAAGTCGTTGACCGATTGAACGAAATTTTTAAAACGAAACCCAATATCAAGTATAAGATGCCGACAGAATTTTAAAAGAATTTTTTTCGATATTTTATCTAATATTCGTCCTTAAAAATAATATTAAACCATAAATACGCTATTTAAGGTTAAGTTAATTTTATAAGAGTGAATATTAATATTCTACATAAGAATATATATTAGAAGTTTTTTTTACTAATACAGGTGAAATTATTTGACAATTCAATTTTTGAATGAGAAAAAGAAACCAAAACAATCTGTTAGCCCTTCTAAACTACTTTTCACAGGTTTGGATAATGCGGGAAAAACGACTATAATTCACGGAATACAACGCGAATTTTCGAAAATCGCATTTCTTAAGCCAACTAGAGGTGCTCAGAGAAGAATTTTCGAATTTATGGGTCGTGAAATTGCAGAATGGGACCTAGGGGGACAGATAAGTTATCGAATCTCTTATTTGAAAAATCCTGGAAAGTATTTTGATGACACTGAGATTACCGTCTATGTCATCGATGTTCAAAATCGTGTAAGGCTTCCCGAAGCCATTAGTTATTTAAAAGATGTGGTGAACCGATTTAAATCACTCGAGATTGCTCCACCAATATATGTGTTCCTCCATAAATACGATCCCGCATTAAGAAGAAATGCCCTAAACGAAATGAAGAATCTAGAAGTAGAAATCAAGGATAAAATAAAAAGTACTGTGGATTATAAGGAAATCTTTTATTACACGACTTCAATTTATGATCTGCCTAGCATAATTAAAGCAATGTCTGAGATTTTACTAAGTTTGTATCCTAAATCAGAATTAATTGACAAAACGATATTAGAATTTGGTAAAAAAACCTATTCTGATGGAATCGTCTTACTCGATGATAATTCTCTTATCGTTGGAAGCTATTATAAAGACGAAGAAACGAAAAACCTCTTAACAGCGTCAACCCCGTATTTCCTAACCCTCAATGACAGTTTTGTCTTTACCGAAGTACAACCAGAACGCCAACACGAAGAAAATCACATGGTTGTTCAGAGATATGGAAGGAATTTTATCTTCAAGCAGCTTACATTTAAAGAAGGAATGAATCCTTATTATGTACTTATGCTCAAGAAAGATACTCACATAAATAAAGAAGAAATCGAAACTTTTGCTAATCTCTTAAAAGAGATTTTATACAGTTAACTTCTACTCTTTTTAAAACTATTTTGTGAACATTAATAAAATCGAATTTATATATTAATACTATATATTGTTAAATCTTTCTATGAGGAATTATTTCTTATTTTAATAAAGGGTCAAGAAGGTAAGCACATTGATAATTTGTTCTAATTGTGGTACTACTAACAATGAATCAGCTGGTAACATTTGTAGAACATGCGGAGCATTACTTCCCAGAACGCGTAGACAATCAAGAATTAAAATTGCGCCGAAGAAAAAAGAAATCTTAGAATCTCAAGAAGAACAAACAAAAACAAAAACACAACAACAAGCGGTTAAACCTAAGAAAAAACCATCAATTAAGAAGGAACCAACTAAACCAAAAAGTTTGGATCTTCACGAAATTCCTAAAGCTAGAGCCATGCACGTGGAAATTCTTGAAGATTCGACAGATGGAGAAGAAGAGGAAATAATAAAAGATGATTTTGATGAGAATTTAGACGATGTGGAAGATGATCGAGACTTTCTACAAGAGATTGCTCCACAACCATTCCGAGGGTCGATTATTGCTGATAAAGAGGTTTATGGACAGCCTAATCAATCTAAAAAGGTATCACGTTCTAAACCTAAAAAAGTTTCGCAAGGTTCGGTCGTTTCCGAAAATATTGAGCTTGACCTCTTAAAGCAGAAACAATTAGAAGACGATATGACTAAAGTGCTTTCATTCTTGTCAAAAAAAATAACTGTAAAACCCTTAAAACCAGTAAAAAAGGGGGCAACTGCTTCAACAAAACCTAAAGATTCTATACCCCCCTCGAGTATGAACGAAATCTTGAAGGATTTATTAAAATTAGACTTACACATTGAAGCTTCTGCGATTATTAAAAAAGACGGAACAATCTTAGCCTCAGCTCTTAGTTCAAGGATTTCAGATTCCCTATTTGCGACAATTGCCGCCAACCTGTCAATGATGGGGGTTGATATTATTGAAGGGTTAAGTGCTGGAACCTTACTAAATATGTCCCTAAGGGGTACCGATGGAGTATTAGATTTAGCTCCTATCAGCTTTAAAAAACTCCCTGGAGACGAAATGATCTTAATTATTTTCTCGCACCCTAAGATCAAGAGTGGGATAATTCACTTCGCAGTTAGCATTGTAAAGAAACGAGTACAGCAATATCTAGGGCTATCAAAATAATAAACATATTCTAATCATTAATGTAACTGCTTTTGTACACTAATTTTTTCAACCGTGACGGTTTTAAAATATGGCAAGTTTACTGGCAATTCTTGCAAAAATGCATTCAAATTGAGAATTGCCACGAGCGGGACTGAATTATCGTTAATTTTTATCCAATTTGATTCTGCTGTTACCATAAGCGGAATTAAAGTAAATGGTAATCGTTTTTTGTAGTTATAGGTTAACCCTAAAATTTCTTGAATCATGTTAGAGAGGATTTCTGGGTTTTTCTTAAGGGCTTTTACTCTCTGATATTGTAAATTCGCAGCCTTGTTCATAGCAGAGTAAGAATCTTTACGTTTCCATTGCTTAGCGTCTATAACTAAAATGTAATTCTGATATATCCCTATAACATCAATTTCGTATCGTTTTTGAGATGTTTCATATTTTAACTCGGATCTATCCGTAAATCTATAATTTTTTATTGCCTTATAATGATTTTGAGATAAAATTTCTTGAATGAGAGCCTCGAAACCGTCGTAATTTAATAGATATGATAATTGGTTTATATCTAAATCCAAATACTTAAAGCATCTCGTAATAAATGCAATTTTGTCAATTACTATGTAAGGTATGTAATTTCCCTTTTGAATTGTGATAAATTCAAATCTTTTTGTAAAATCTTGGATTTCATATTTATCGAAAGTCTTAAAAAAATTAATATCTGAAAACTCAAACCACAATTTGGTGACTTCTGAATTCGATTCCTCAAGTAAGCTGTAAATCTCTGAAAAGAAACTTTTAAGTGAAGAAAAAGAATAAAGATCAATCATATTCTAACTTAAGTTAGATGGTATAAAATAATATAAAGAGAGTATCGATATATTGATTAATTGATGTAATTTACCAATAAATGTTCTTTTATTGGAAACCTACCTAGACTCGTTAGGATTCTCAATAAGTTTTTTCACTTCATTAAATTCGGTGACTACGCCCTGATAAATAAAATTTTTTAGCTCATTTTCATCCTGACACTCATCAATCTTCTCTTCTAAATCGTGATAAGGAAACCCTATTCTTGTATTTTGTAAACGAGCTATTTCAAACCCAAATTTTGAAAGTGTGTAACTAACC